>CAWKIY010000025.1:0-3419 GCA_963849245.1 candidate division FCPU426 bacterium
CGCGGTGGCGGCCCTGATCGGGTTGGTGGCTTTCGCGCGCAATATCAAGCGGTTTGAGTCCAGGCACCTTTGGTCTTTTTTGGTTCTGATCCTGGTTTTCGCTTTGTTCACTTTTGTTTTGTTTAAGGCGGGGGACAAGATGGGGGATTTGGTGGGGGATAAACTACAGGAACTGGAAATCTCTTCCTCGCCTTGAAAGTTGTTTTTAAACCGCCACTGAATGATGACCGCCAGCTTAAACCGAAACAAAAAAGCCCCGCTAGTGAACTGGCGGGGCTTTTTTGTTTAACGGGAAGAAATTATTTTTTCTTTTTGTTTTGAGTCTTTGGGTTCGAAGAGAAGAAAGCTTTCAATACTTCCAAGCCGATGGGAATCAAGGACACGGCGATGATCCCGATAATCACATAGTGAAAGTTTTGTTTCACAAAATCCAAATTGCCGAAGAAATAACCCGCCGCCAGAAAGAGGGTTGTCCAAGAAATAACCCCGATGAGGTTTAAGGTAACAAATTTAGGATAAGTCATTTTCCCGATGCCGGCGACGAAGGGGGCGAAAGTGCGGATGATGGGCGCGAACTGGGCGATGACGACGGCTAAAACTCCATGTTTTTCGTAAAACTGGTGGGTTTGATCCAGATATTTTTTATTCAATAACTTGCCGAAAATTTTTGGGCCAAAGAAACGCCCAATCCAATAATTGCAGTTGTCCCCCAACAAAGCCGCCGAGGTCATCAAAATATAAGATAAAAAGATATTTAGCGAACCCTTCGCCGCGAAGGCCCCCACGGCGAACAAAAGAGAATCTCCTGGTAAGAAGGGCCAGATGACCAGGCCCGTTTCGACAAAAATGATGGTAAAGAGAATGAGATAAGTCAGGTTTCCATAAGACTGGATCCATTCGCCCAGATGGATATCCAGATGCATGAAAAAGTTTAAGATTTGATGGATGAAGTCCATAAAGCCTCTTTCAAAGGAGAATTAAAACGCCGTCAGTTTACCATTGGAATAGGGATAGCGGTCATTCGAAATAAAATTTCACCACAAAGTTCACGAAGTACACAAAGTTTTAAAATGATTAAAGGCCTTAAAAGACAATGTTTCTACTTCGTGGTGAAAGCTTTGAGGATTTAGCTTTTCGGGGCGGCTGGGTCCTCGGGTTTGGGGGCCGCGGCGGTTGGCTCGGCGGGAGCAGGCTCCGCCGGGGCGGAGGCAGCCGCAGAGGTCTCGCCATTGGATCCGTTATTCCCATTGGCGTCGCTCTTAGACTTGGGGTTTCTCGGCGCGCGCTTGCGGGGGAAGAAAATCTTTTGGGTGTCTTCCTCATAGGCGAAAAGGTTGCCGAAATAAGCCCAGCGGATAAAAGTGGAAAAGGTTTTCTCGAAATTTTCCGAGGGCAGATTGAAGATGATGATTTCCTGCACCAATTCCGCGTCCAACTTTTTACGGGGATGCTTGGCCAGCATGTCATAGACCTGCTTGAAGAGGCGCAGTTTGAGCAGCTGTTCCTTCCAGATGTTCTGCCTTTCCTGGGAGGTGGCTTTCACGAACCGCTTGCCGTCGGCGGTCAGCACCACCATACGTTTGGGCGTGTCAACGAAGTCCAGCATCTCGGCGGCCTTGACGATTTTGATGACATCGCCGAATTCGCGGTCGGTTTCCGAAGCGATGCGGAAGACATCTTCTTTTCCCTCGCGGGCATCCAGGTATTCCAAGATACCGACCATTTCGCCGGGAAGCACATCAGGCAGGGATTCGGCGGGAGGAAGCTCGTTGGGCTGGAGTACGGGCTCGGGAACGTCGGGGATTTCATGGCCGGTGATAATTTCGTGAAGTTGGTCAACCAGTTTCATGAAATCCGGCGAGCGGTAATCCCGGGGACGGGGCAGGGGGTTCTCAACAACTTTCAAGATATGCCCCGGGTTGGTTCCCAGCACCACGATTCGGTCGGCCATATAGACGACTTCCGAGATATCGTGACTGACCATCAAGACCGAGGAGGGGTTCTTATCGTGAGCGGCCCAGATGTCGATGACTTCCGCGCGCAGGGATTCCGCGGTCAAGGCGTCCACATGGCTGAAGGGCTCGTCCATGAACAAGATTTCCGGGTCCACGGAGAGGGCTCTAGCGATACCGACGCGCTGCTTCATTCCGCCGGAAAGTTCCCGGGGATAGGTTTCCTCAAACCCCGCCAGACCGACCATGTGGATCGCCTTTTGGGCGCGGTCCTCAATCTCATTAGCGGGAAAGCCCCGGGACTGCAGGGCGGTTTGGATGTTTTCCGCGACCGTCATCCAGGGAAAGAGGGCGAAGCTTTGAAACACAATGCTGACGCCGGTGTTCAGGTCATGCAGAGGCTGGTCATGATAAAAGACCTGGCCTTTGGTGGGCTGTATAAGCCCGGCTAAAATGCGGAGCAAGGTGGATTTGCCGCAGCCCGAGGGGCCTAAAAGAGCGACGACTTCCCGTTTGTTGATGCAGAGGTTCACATCCGCCAAAACCTTCAGGAATTTACCGTTAGGGAGATTGAAGTCCTGAAAAACATTTTTGACTTCAATGAATTTCAAGTCGGTTTTCACCGCGGTTATGTCGACGGCCATAAAGTCACCCCTATTTACTTAAAGAATACTTTTCCTCAGCCAAACGATAAAGCTTCTTCCACACTAAACGGTTAAAGGTCACCACCATGAGGGACATCACCACCACGCTGGCGGCCAGCATGGGGAAATCGGCTTTGGCGGCGGCGATACTAATTTGGGATCCCAGTCCAAAAGCGGTCAGGGTTTGGCCCTTATCAGTGATGTATTCGGCCACGATGCTGGCGTTCCAGGTACCGCCCGCGGAAGTCACCATCCCTGTCACGAGATAGGGGAAAATGCCCGGCAAGTAGACCTTCCAAAACCGCTGCCAGCCGGTGATGCGGTACATTCGCGCGGCTTCCAAAAGGTCCGACGGAATGGCCATGGCGCCGGCCATAACATTAAACAAAATGTACCACTGGGCCCCTAACACCATTAGGGCAATGGATCCCCAATTCAGGGGGATGCCGATGAAATGCATCAGGATGATGACGTAAGAAAAAAGCATGGGCGCGGGGAAGGAAGCGGCGACCTGGACAAAGGGTTGGGCGATTCGCGAAAGCCGGGGAGAGAGACCGATCCAAAGACCCACGGGGATAGTCCAAATGGCGGAAAGCCCCACCGCGACCAGTACCCGTCCCAAGGTGACGAGCGCTTCGGTGACGATCAATTTCCATTGGTCCAAGGTGACCTGGCTGAAGAGTTGGATGATTTTCCAAGCGCCAAACAGCATTAAGCCCAAAAGGGTCAAGAAGGCGGCGACGGAGAAAATTTTTACCCAGCGTTCATCGACCGATTTGGAATGCGCGGTCGAGGGAAGGACGGCCTTATCCGCGGGCGGCAT
>CAWKIY010000026.1:0-3057 GCA_963849245.1 candidate division FCPU426 bacterium
ATCGGACGGGGCATTACCAGTGTTTTAGTCGACCGGGTCTTTGACCTTTATCTTCTGCTTATCTTGGGATGTTTGGGTTTGATGACCTATCCCATGCCTCCGAATCCCGCGCTCATCCATTCGGTTTGGGCTTTCTTTGGTCTGCTGATCCTGGTTTCTTTGCTCGCTTTTAACCGCCAAATAGGGGAAGCGCTGATGCAGATCGTTTTTCAAAAAGTCATGGGTTCCCGGATGAAAGAAAAAAGCCAGCAAAGTTTTAAGGAATTTCACGAGGGAATGGAATCTTTTTACAAACCCGCTTTAATCGTTCCGGTTCTTCTTTCGCTGGCCGCCTATGTTATTTTCTTTTTTGGATGCCAGGCTTTAGCGACGTCTTTAGGAATGTCCATCAGTGTTCTTTATATCGCCTTTTGTATTTCGGTGGTGAATATTACGTCACTTGTTACTTTTTTGGGAATGGGTGCCCGAGAAGAAACCTTGATTATTCTTTTAGGGCTTTTGTCCTACTCCAAGGACCAGGCTTTTGATTACTCCCTTCTTTTGCTCATCGTTGGAACCATTTTCATCTCGATCGTCGGACTGTTATGTTTTTGGGCGAAGCCGATTTCCCTCAAAGGCATTCTTTCCTAATCATTCCATGGACGTGAGGCATTGCCCGTCGTATGGGGCGGTGCTATAGTGACGCCCCCATGAACATCCATCTGTCAGATTCCAGAATGAGAATCGGCGTTCTCCTTGGGTTTTTGATACCCCTGGCAGTCGCTTGTCAGCCCAAACCCGTTTCCCCAAAGATTTCCGGAAATTTTACGGACGCTCAAAAGCTTTATGATCAGGGAAAAAACGAGGAGGCTGAAGTAATACTTCTCGCCCTTCAAGCCGAGAAGCCTTCTGACGCCCAAACCCATTTTTTATTGGGGCGCATCTATAAAGACACTCACCGAATGGATCAGGCCATCGAAGAATTAGAAGGGGTGATTAATTTAGATCCCCAGAATGCCACCGCCTGCGCTTATTTGGCCCGGCTTTACCAGTCGAAAGGATTATTTGATCAGGCTCTGGCGGCCGCGCTTCAAGCCAAGAAACTCGATCCGGAAGCGGGAAGTATTTATACCATTTTGGGAACCGTTTATTTTGACAAGGGGGATTATGAGGAAGCGGTTAAAAATTACGAAAAAGCTTTGACCTATCAGGAAGATTCGGCGTGGGTTTATAATAACCTCGGTTTGGTTTACATCCAGATGAAGAAATGGCCTGAGGCGGAGTCCCAGTTAAAAAAAGCGATCGCGGTGGATTCGGAAAACGCCATCGCTCACAACAATTTAGGCGTGGTTTTAAACCAGAAAAAAGACTATGAAGCGGCGCTAAAAGAGTTTCAAACGGCCCATTCGCTGGACTCCAACTACGAAAAAGCTTCCCAAAACATCACCGATACCCTGAAAATGATCGACCGTTTAAAGAAAAAGGCGGCGGATGCCGCCGGGACTCAAAAATAACTCGATTGAAGGAATAGGTTTATGGCGCGCATTATTTGTATCACAAATCAAAAAGGCGGAGTCGGGAAAACCACCACCACCGTCAATTTGTCCTCGTGTCTCGCGGCCATTGAAAAAAAGACCCTTTTGGTGGATATGGACCCTCAGGGCAATTCCACCAGCGGCGTTGGATTAAATAAAACCGAATGCACTCCGAACATTTATGACGTCATTATGGAAGACGCGGATATCCTCGCCGCGATCAAGCCGACGGAGTTGCCGAAACTCTTTTGTATCCCGGCGAATGGAAACCTGACTGGAGCGGAAGTGGAATTGGTGGCTTTGGAAGAACGGGAATACCGTTTGAAAAAAGCTCTCGCCACTATTGAGAAAGACTTCGATTATATCCTGATCGATTGCCCGCCTTCTTTAGGCTTTTTAACCCTGAACGCCTTAACAGCGGCTCACTCGGTATTAATACCGGTCCAAAGCGAGTATTTCGCTTTGGAGGGGCTGAGTTCCCTCATGGAGACCGTCGAAAGGGTAAAAGAGAGCCTCAATCCAAAGCTTGAGATTGAGGGAGCGCTTTTAACCATGCATGATTCCAGGACCCGTTTGGCATCGCAAGTTTCGGATGAAGTCCGTAAGTTTTTCGGTGAGAAGGTCTACAATACGGTCATCCCAAGAAATGTCCAACTTTCCGAGTCGCCTTCCTTTGGGAAACCCATCATTCTTTACGACATCCGCTCCAGTGGAGCTCAAGCTTATTTAAATCTCACGAAAGAGGTTATCGCGCATGTCTAAAAAAGCACTCGGCCGCGGACTGGAAGCTTTAATTCCTAAAAAACCATTGGAAGAAAGAAAGGGTCAGGCTCAGCAAATTCCTGTTTCTAAAATTAAACCCAATCCTTTTCAACCCCGCAAGATTTTCCGCACCGAAGACTTGCAAGAACTGGTTCATTCAATCAAGGAAAAGGGCATTATCCAACCGATTGTTGTGCGCAAAAAAGGCGATCAATGGGAAATCATCGCGGGCGAGCGGCGCTACCGAGCGGCCCAAAAATTGGGAATGCTGACTATGCCTGCTACCGAAGTAGTCGTCGCGAGGCCGCGACACATTCAATCCGCGAGGCGCTGGCGCCTCACGTCAAGGGCAACACCGTGCCGCTGTCGGCTTCGATCTGGATCGTGACGGCGCGCGCAAGCTAAACCTGCTCCGGGTCTGGTTGCGCCAAAACCGAAGCAGGGTTTGCGTTAACACTTCAAACGAACCGTTTTACTGCGGCCGGGTATAGGTGGGCTGTCCGCCGTGCGCGGACTGATCCCAGGTACCGTAGGTGTTGCGGTTGTAGCGATGCGGCTGATACGGCGCGTAATAGCCGGGGCCTGCGTCGTAGGCATAGGCGTCGTAGGCGGGACCGGGCTCATAGGCGTAACCGGGGCCTGCGTCATAAGCATACGCCGACGATGCCACGCCGGCGGCGATGGCGGTGCCAACCGCCGCGCCGGCGATCGCCGGCCCGAGGTCTCGGGCCTGCGCGGGCATCGTGGTGGCAACTCCCGCCAGCGCCAACACGCCAGCGGC
>CAWKIY010000027.1:0-20245 GCA_963849245.1 candidate division FCPU426 bacterium
AGTCGCCTCAGATGTGGAAGCTTTGGAACTGGCTCTGATTGAAAACCTCCAACGAGCCGATCTTTCGCCGCTCGAAGAAGCGGAAGGCTACCAACGGCTTCAAGAAGAATTCACAATGACCCAGGAACAAATCGCTCAGAAGGTGGGTAAAGATCGAGCTACCGTGGCCAACGCTATGCGTCTTTTACGCCTGGGACCGGATGTGAAATCCATGCTGGCTTCAGGGAAAATCACGGCGGGCCACGCCCGAGTTTTGGCGGCCTTAGCTCAGCCGCAGGAACAGCGTAAATGGGCGGATAAAATTGTCCAACAGGAGCTTTCAGTCCGCGCGGTGGAACGCTGGATGCAAGACCAAAAGGGACCAACCAAAAAAACAAAATCCGGTCCTAAGGTCAATGACGCGAACGTGGCCAAGCTGGAAGAGAACCTTCGCAATTGGCTTGGCACCAAAGTTTCCATCCGCACCCAGGGCCGTCAGAAGGGAAACATTTGCTTCGAATATTATTCCCTCGATGACTTGGACCGGATTTTGAATCTTTTCCGTAAAGCGGGCTTTCGTTGACAATCAAAGCGGTTATGCTAAATTAACTTTAGTTAACAGTTTAACCGGAGTATCGGTCTCCGGGGATCAACTCTGAAGGAGCTGCCCGTGCCCCAAACCGCCGCCGAAGTTATCGCCAAAAAAATGGAATCTGAAGTAAAACGGCTCGCCCCTCAAGCCGTGATTCGCAATGACTACGCGAATTACAAGGACGATGGTGTGGACATTTATGTCTACGCGCCGCGCCGGGTGGCGGACATGCTGCAAGGCCGTTTGAAGTCGGCTTTGGAATTGGAACTGAAAAGGGTGAAGGGTATTAAGGCCCGCCTTTTGTTGGAACACATCGAGAATATGACCCCCGAAGCCAAGCAAAAATATGGGATTCCGGTCTAATTTCTTTTTTTATAAATATAGTAGATAACGTTTTTCGTCCGGAAAATTGAATCAAGGGTTGTTATAGTGAGCCTCTCCGCTGTAAGGCGGAGGGGCTTTTTTGTTTTTATCGGTATGGCCGTAAAACAAGAAGGCCTTAGTGATGGAAGAATATTTGTTAAGGAAAAGCCATGTCCAAACCTCGTTTATTTCTGATCGACGGCGCAGCGGTGGCCTACCGGGCCTACTTTGCCCGCATTAAAAATCCGGCGATGAATTCTAAAAACATGAATACTTCGGCGGTGCTGGGTTTCATGAATACTTTGCTGATGATCATCAAAAATCAAAAGCCGGATTATTTCGCGGTGGTTTTTGACACAAAGGAGCCCACCTTCCGCCATAAGCTGTATAAGGAATACAAGGCGAACCGGGAAGAGATGCCCGAAGACCTGTCTAAGTCCTGGCCTTATATTGAAAAGATGGTGAAGGCTATGAATTTGCCTATTCTGGTTAAGCCGGGATATGAGGCGGATGACCTGATCGGCACCATGGTGGCGCGCGCGAAGAAGGAAAAAATTGACAGCGTTATCGTGTCTGGCGACAAAGATTTCATGCAGTTGATCGGCCCCGGGGTCAAAATGTACAAACCTAAATGGCCTGACGATTGGAGTATGGCGGACGAAAACGACGTATTAGAAAAATTCGGGGTAAAACCCGAACAGGTCATTGATGTTCTGTCCCTAATGGGCGACACTTCAGATAACGTGCCGGGAGTACCCGGTATTGGGGAAAAAACCGCTTCCGTTCTCATTCAGGAATACGGGTCCCTGGACAATCTCTTTAAAAACGTGGAAAAGATTCAAAAACCCAAATTAAAAGAAACCCTTCAAAAAAACAGAGCTATGGCTGACCTGTCCAAGGAATTGGTCACGATTGATTGTGACGCCTCCATTTCCGCTAAGCCAAGTGAGATGTCTCCCGGTAAGCCGGATATGCAGAAGCTTCGCGAACTTTGCGCCGAATTGGAATTTACCCGGATGATGTCCCGGATTGAGGAATACGCGGAAATCACTTTTAAGATGGCTCCCGCGGAATTCCAACTGGAAAGTCCCGAAAAACCGAAAGAAAAAAAGAAAAAGGCGAAAAAGGGTGAGGAAAAAGAAGTGCGGGAAGAAGCGCCAGTTCAAGCGGCTTTTAAAATGGTTTCGGACAAGTATCGCGCTCTGGTAACGGTTCCGGAAATTGAGAAGGCCCTGGCGGACGCGGCAAAGGCGGGGCTAGTGGCGGTGGACACGGAAACCACCGGTCTCGATTCTCTCACGGTAGACATTGTCGGGGTTTCCCTGGCCTGGAAAGAAAAAGAAGCGGTTTTCATTCCTTTTAACCAGGAGTTGAAAAAAGAAAAGCTGATTAAACTGCTCAAGCCTTTTTTGGAAAATCCAAAAATCAAAAAAGGCGGGCAGAATAGTAAATATGATTGGTCGGTCTTCAAGACTCATGGGATTGAGCCCGAGGGGTTTTCTTTCGATACGATGGTGGAAAGCTACTTACTGGACTCCTCCAGTCGTCAGCATAATCTGGATGCTATCGCTCTCAAGCATTTCGGCTACACCAAAATTCCCACCGAGGCCCTGATTGGGAGCGGGAAGAAGCAAATCACTATGGATTTGGTTCCGTTGGAAACCATTACGCAGTACGCCTGCGAGGACGCGGATTTTACCTTCCGCACGCATGAATTTTTCGCTCCCCGTCTAAAAAAAGAGGGTCTTGAAAAACTTTATCAGGAAGTGGAATTGCCCCTAGTCATGGTTTTGGAAGAGATGGAACGCAAGGGTATCTGTGTGGATGAAAAGCTTCTCAAAACTTTATCGGATGAAGCAGGAGATGAGCTGAAGAAACTTACCAAGAAGATCTTCAAGGAAGCGGGCGATGACTTTAACATCGGCTCACCCCTGCAGTTGGGAAAGATTCTTTTCGAGAAGATGCAGGTTCAAAAAATCGCCGGTACCCGGGTTAAAAAGACGAAGACCGGCTACGCGACAGACGTGGACGTTTTAGAATCCCTCAAAGGTGTTCCGATCGCGGATATGGTTCTGGATTACCGGATGCTTTCTAAGCTCAAGAACACTTATTTGGATGTGCTGCCGACGATGGTGCAACCCCAAGACGGCCGGATTCATACCTCCTATAGCCAGGTCGTGGCGGCGACGGGAAGACTCAGCTCGACCGATCCGAACCTCCAAAATATCCCTATTCGTTCCGAGTTTGGCCGCCGAATCCGAGGGGCTTTTGTGCCGGAGGATTCCAAGCATGTTTTGATTTCCGCCGACTATTCCCAAATCGAACTGCGGGTTTTGGCGCATATCACAGAAGACCCGAACCTGATAAAGACTTTCAAAAATGACGAGGATGTTCACCGCCGTACAGCCTCCTTGATTTTTGGGGTTCCTATGGACCAAGTTACCTCGACCCAAAGAAACCAAGCCAAGACGATTAACTTCGGGGTCATTTACGGGATGGGCCCCATGCGTTTAGCCCGAGAGAACGGGGTTTCTATCGCGGAGGCCAAAAAGTTTATTGAGGATTATTTTGCCAAGTACCCCGGAATCCAGAAATTCACGACGGAAATGGTGGAACTGGCCCGGAAGCAAGGTTTTGTCTCCACGATCCTGGGTCGTAAGCGCCTCATTCCTGAGATTTACTCTACTAACATTGGATTGAAGATTAATGGCGAGCATATGGCGGTTAACACACCGATTCAGGGTTCGGCGGCGGATTTGATCAAGGTGGCGATGGTTAGGCTTCATGAAAAGCTGATACAGAAGAAAATGAAAACGGCCATGCTTTTACAAGTGCATGACGAATTGGTTTTTGAGGCGCCCAAGGAAGAAGTAGAAGAAGCCAAAAAGATCATCATCCATGAAATGGAAAACGCCATGAAGCTCAAGGTGCCCCTGAAAGTGGATGTGGGAGTCGGCAAAAGCTGGCTTGAGGCCCATTAATGCTATTCGCTGTCGTGAATGAGATGCATTTCAATGAAATGATCGAGCGGGCGGCCCAAAAGGAAAATCAGGATTGTTTAATCCTGTCCGATGAAGAAGCCCTGTGGGCGGCGCTTCAAGAGGAAAGTCCGGATGTGATTTTTATGGATCTGAGCATTTCCAGCGTCGATATGCCGTCCCTGATCGAAAAATTGAAGCAAAATCCAAGCACTAAGGCTATTCCCATCGTGGCTTTTACCCAGTCTGTCCGCGCGGATTTGATGCAGGACGCGAAAGAATTGAGAGCGGATCGAGTCCTTCCGAAAGCCGCTTTTCGGGAACAATTAACCGGCTTTATTCGTCATTATTGTAAGAAGTGATAACCGACGGCGGTTTGTCCTATTTTTTATAACTATTGAAAAAGCGGACAAAAGCGAGCATCCTGTTTATAACGTCATTGAACTAAAGCTTTACTTGCCGTGTAGGCGACAATAAAATGACCCGATTTTCTGCTGAAGAGTCAGAAGAATCGATTTTTAGTTTTGAGGAGTTGTGACATGGGTGGACGTTTTGGGGAAATAGTCTTGATCTTTATTTTGGGTCTGTTGTTTTTTGGACCCAACAAACTGCCGGACATGGCCAAGTCCATGGGCCAGGCTTTGAATGAATTTAAAAAGGCAGCAAATCCAGATCCGGCTCCGAATAATCAACAGCCCCAGCCGCAAACCCAGCAGCCGGTTTTGATGGAAGCGGCGCCTTCTCGGACGCGCCGTACCCGTAAAGCTCCAGCCCGCCGGAAGAAAGCCACAAAGTCTTCTCGATAAGCTTCATTTAATATAATAAAAAAAGGCCTCGGTCATTTGACCAAGGCCTTTTTTTATTTCTGATAGTCTTCTAATCCCCTCCGCTCTCGCTGCGGGGATTACGAAACTTCTATTTTTATTATTTCCAGTGTTGGTTTTTAATCCGCGTTCTTCATGCGGGTCGCCATCGAAATGATGATGACGGTTACGCCAAAAACACAAACGATACTCGCCCCCATAGGCCAGTCCCGGGTATAAGACAAAATTGAACCCAAAACAGATACGACCAATCCGATTCCCCAGGCCCACCAGAGACGGCCTTTACCCTTGTGGCCCAAAAGCGCGGCGCAAACGACCGGCACAATGAGAAACGAGAAAACCGCTAAAACACCCGAAACTTTGACAGAGGAAGTGACAACTAAACCGAAAGAAGCGTAAAACAAAAAATCCCAAAGTTTGACCGAAAGACCCCGCTTACGGGCTTCCTGAGGGTCGGAAGAACAAAGGTAAAGTTTCTTGTGGTTAAGATAAAGAAAAGTTCCCACGATACCGTAAAAAACGCCCATGATCGTTAGGTCTTTCCAGGAAACCCAACCCAAGCTTTCCCCGCTGAGGGTGCCCTGGATATGTTCCGCCCCATGCGGAGCGTTCGCTAAAACGAGAAGGCTCGCGGCAGTGGCTAAGGAGAAAGAGATACCGATAAAGGCTTCCTGTAGGACTGAATGATTCCGGTCCCACAGAAAGCTGAAAAGAGCGGCGCCTAAAAGGGTGAACCCTAACGACCAATAATAAGTACTGGGGTCATGGGGTTCAGCCCCCAATAGATAAGCCACCGACTGTCCCAACGCGGCGATTTGAGCCAAGGCCAAATCCACGAATATCACTCCCCGGGCCAAAACGTGAACTCCCAAAGAGGGGTGGATCAAGACCAGCAACAGACAGGCTAAAATTGGCAATCCCATCACCGCGAAGAATTCAGACATGGCTTACCTCACTTGTTTTTAAAAGCATTTACTAAAGTAGTGACAATGACGTCAAACTTTGAGAAGACATCCTTGGCCTCAGGTGTTCCTCCGACTTCATTCGGAATTTCATAAGCGGCCCCGCCCGCCTTGAGGGCCAATTGCTTCGCCTCGTCAGCGTCATAATAAGGTTGATACAAGACGACTTTGACGTCCGCTTTTTTCATCGCGTCAGCGGTCTCGGTCAAGTACCGGGGACTGGGAGGAATGCCGGGCTTGGGTTCCACAGTTCCAAAAACCTTCAGGCCAAAGCGTTCCGCGAAATACTTGAAGTTTTCATGGTAGCTCACCACTTTCGAGCCCTTATAAGGAGCCAGTTGAGCCTTCCATTCTTTTACTGATTTCGCGATTCGCTCATCAAAGGCCTTTGTGTTGGCTTCGTAATCCGCCGCATTGGCGGGGTCCAGATCGCTGAAGACCCGGGCTAAATGATCCGCCACGATCGAAAGATTTTCCGGATCAGTGTAGTAGTGGGGGTTGCCCAGGGGATGAATATCACCCTCGGCCCGGCTGACGGTTCCTACCGGTTTATCCAAAACCTCAATTCCCTCGGAAGCGTCCACAAAACCTTTGGACCCCGCTTGGATTTTGGGATTGCGGCTTCCCGGCAAAACTAGGGGCAGCCAGCCTCCGTCTAATTCCAGTCCTACGGACACAAACACATCGGCGTTCTGAATCGCCTTCATCAAACTGGGTTTGGCCGGTACGAAATGCGGGTCCTCGTAACCTTTGCAAAGGCTGATGACCGTCACATGATTGCCTCCCACGAATTGGGCGACGGAGGCCAAGTCGCTCAGCGACGTCGCCACTTTCAAATCCGCGAAAGCGGGGTGAGCCGCGATCAATAATAGAACCGCTAAGATGCCTTTTATCCACGATTTCATAAATCCTCCCGAGGGTTTTCTAATTTACGACGTTTGAAACTTAATACGAGTGCGGCGGATGAAAACCGATCACATAATTAAACTGAATCATCGCGCGGTTATCCACCATGCCCGCGTCGTTTTGAGCGTAGCTATATTCCGCCCGAACTTCTGAGAACTCCGAAGCCAGCCAAGCCACATTGACTGAGGCCCGGCGGACATGGCCTGGAAGAGAGTTTTCGGTGGAATCCACGTTCAAATCAGGGGTCGCGTTAAAGCACTCTTCCACCCTGACCCCCGTCCACCAAAGCTGGGATAAACGGTACTGAAATGAAGCGTACCAGCCATCGGATTCCTGATCGTAAAAGTTGTCGTTGAAGGCGACCTTCTTGATGTATTCGCTCTGCAATATCCAGCCCCTTTGGTTTGATTGATTGAGCGGAACATTTCTCAGTGTGAAGTCAGCGCCATAAACCGCGTGATGAAAGCCATCATCCCCCATGCCGGTTAAGGCTGAACCGCCCAACTCCATGGTCGTGTTATCGTCCACGTCAAAGAGGTTTTTCAAATGGGCTAGATAAGGAATGTTGTCGTGGGAATTGGAATTAAAATCCAAAGGATGATTGCCTGCGGTAGCCATATCATCCGCCACCGGCGCGTAGGCGCCTCCGGTTAATTCGCAATACCAGGGAAGGGGAGTCAGCCAAGCCGCTTCCAGTCCCGCGTCTTTAAATCCTTCCTCGCCGATACTGTTTCCCATAATGATGGGCGCTTGGATGAAAGGAAAAGCGTGGGTGTGCAAGAGCCCGTGCTTTCCAAAAAAGGCCCGCATCTCCCCGACTTTGAGCTGGATTCCTGAAATGCTATCGGTTGTGGCGTAAGCTTCCTCCGCCTGAACCGAATCGGGAACACCATCGGCTGGATTGGCCTCAAACACAAAATTCCCAACGAGTGTCCAATAAGGATCCACCGTGGAAATGACACTCAGCTCGGCTTCCTGAAACTGCATGCCGAAAGGCGTGTTCAAATTGGGGGCGGCTTGTCCTAAAAATAAGGCGCTCATCCCAATGGCCGGATTCGCTAAATTAGAAATAATCGACCGGGTTTGAGCGTTTGAAAAAACGGGAACAAATAACGAGGCACAAATAAAAGTGAACAACTTAATACGAAAGGACATGTTTCCTCCTGTGAATTCGGCTTTAAAAAAGCCGTGAATAGCAATTCGTTACAGGGAGAAAACGGGGGGCGACCTTCCGGAAGGTGAAATGAAAGTAATCGAACAAAGTTCCAGTTTAAAAAATAATAAGGCGGTTATTAAAAAGACAGGGAAGAGCAATGGAGGAACGGTAGTTGAGACGGCATGGGAGCTTGTGACTTGCCAACTGCAAAAAGCGCAATTGTCCTGACTTTCCATGGGGCCGTGATGATGAGCCGCTTCCAGGGCTAATATGGACAGGAAGGAGGGCAGCACGAGCACCATCAGAAAAAATAAAAGGTATTTTCTAAAAAAGCTCATGGCCTTCTTTCAATGATTGAAATCGAATCATTATTGAAGGGGATCGGGGAGACTGTCAATCCGCCCCGGGGTTTTTATCTCCGGGTAATTAAATGTGTTAAATGTATTGAAGAGGATTGACAGGGATACCGTTTTTGCGGATCTCAAAATGAAGGTGAGGGCCAGTGACCCGCCCTGTGGCCCCGACCCGTCCGATGTAGGCTCCTCTTCGGACTTTTTGGCCGGGTTGCACATCGATTTTTGAGAGATGACCATAATAGGTGGTATAGCCGTTTTTATGTTTGATCTTGATCAGGTTTCCGTAACCGCCCGCGAGACCGGTAAAAATGACAGTCCCCGCGGCAGAGGCATAAACCGGGTCACCGAACTTGGCCCGTAAATCCACTCCCGTGTGTTCTTTTTTTTGACCCGTGAAAGGATCAACCCGTAATCCAAATCCCGATGTCCAAGTGGCCCAACGGGAAAAGGGAACCCCGAAAAGCCCCCGCTTGTTGAAATATTCTTTCCATTCCTTCACCATGCGAAAAGGCCGGGCATTGGGAACAAATAACACATCGCCGGTGTGAAGCCGGTGCCACCAGGAAATACCGTTTTGGACTTTCAATGTCTTTTCGTCTGTTCGGTATTCGGCCGCGATTTTTGACAGATCCTCATCGGGGGCAACCGTATGCAGAACTCCTTTTTGCGAGAGGATGTGAAGCATCTGGTGGAGATGGGATTTAAAAGGCAAATCGGGATTGGCCCCAATCAACGTATAAATATCAATATTGTATTTTTTGGCGATGGACCAATAGTTTTTGCCCTTCTCCATCGACTCATCCTGAATTTTGACCGATTGGGAACGCAGCTTAGAAAGATCAATTTTATCGGAAGCGGTCATTTCCTGGTAAGCGGCGGTTGGAACAGCCGTTAGGTTTATCGTGAGGGTTGAACCCGCCTTAGAGACAGGCCGATTTTCGTCCGCAGTGACCGAGATAGCTCCCATGAGGATCAAAGCGCCCCATAGACAAAGAAAGCTAATCCGATGTTTAGATACCGCAGTTATTTTCACGAGCTTTCCTTTATTGAACCTCAAAAAGAATTCGAAGCCGGGTTTTAGAATCGATTGGCACGTTGTTTTGAGCGGCCGGTTTAAACTTCCATTTCCATACCGTATTGACGGCGATAGCGTCCAACTCCTCCCGCCCGCTGGATTCTAATAACCGAGGGGTCACTATTCCTTGGGCTGTAATGAGGAACTCAATGACTACACTGGTTTTCAGGTTTTGATCCCTCAAGTAACCGGGAATCACCGGCGCGGGAGAGTAAAGGGCCACGGGCCCATGGGTAGGACCTAAATCGGGGCCCTGGTCGACTTGATTCTGTTCCGGTTTTTGGGGCGGTTCTTGTTTTTTTAAGGGTTTGAAACGCTTTTGTCTTTGATGATAAACCACCTCATCGTCGTCCTTGACGGCGGCGGCCCCGCTTAAATGGGCGTTGGCGGGGAGTTGGATGATTTGGGCGTCCACATAGCTGGCCGAATCAAAGGGATTATGAAAAAGAGGAAGATGGCCTACGCCGAGGGCCAGAAAAAAAAGCAATTCGAACCCCAGGGCTATGCCAGCCGATCGGTAGAGGCGCTTTTGATCCTCGTCGAGTTTTATATCATTCGCCGGCATTTTCATTTTTCTTTTCCCGCCTCGGCGACGAGGGCGAATTTGCGCACGCCTGCGTCTTTGGCTTTTTGCATGGCTTGCACCACCAAACCATAACCGGCCCCCTCATCAGCGTTAACAATGATAACGGCCTGGGGATCGGTTTGCATTTGGGAAACCAATTGGCTTCCCAGGGTGTCCAAAGTCACGGGGGCTTTATTGATTAAAAGAGTCCCGTCTTTTTTCACCGTCAAGATGATATTTTGTTTCATATTTTCTGGAGCCCCGCTAGTTTTAGGCAGGACCACCTTAATACTGTTGATGCGGGTCATGGCCAGCGACGTCACCATGAAGAATACCAGTAAAAAAAAGATGACGTCGATCATGGGGATGATCTCAATACGCACCCGTTTGAAAGGTCTTTGGCGGATTTGCATCAGTTTTTCCTTCTCTCGGCGGCCATCCGGGTTTCCAACAGCCGGGAAGAAGCGGATTCCATCTCATAGATGAAGTTCTTGATGACGGTGTTGAAATAATTGTGGGCAATGACGCAGATCAAGGCGATCACTAATCCCGTGGCGGTGGCTACCAGGGCCTCGGCGATCCCGCCAGTAATGGAGTAGGGGTCGTCCACCCCGCTTTGGGTCAAAACTTTAAACGATCCCATCATCCCGATAATGGTTCCCAAGAGCCCCATCAAGGGAGCGATAGTGATGACCGTGTCCAGGACATGGACCCTTTTTTCCAGCACGGGAACCCAGCTTTCTCCCTCGTTCTTCATGGCAATTTCCATTTCGGCGGTAGGGTTTTTAAAATGTTCCAGACCGGCTTTTAAAATCGATGCCACGGGGATTTTTGCTTTTTCGCATTCCTTGGCGGCTTCGGCTAATTGGCCGGACCGGACTTTTGCCAGAACTGTGGCGGTGAAATCCAACGGCGTCACGTATTTTTGGCGCAGTGCTTTCCAACGCTCAATCATTACAGTTAAAGCGATCAAAGAGGAAGCCAATAGGGGAATCATCATGAATCCACCCCGCAAGATTAGTTTGAAACCTTCGAATAAACCGTCCATTTGAATTTCCTTTCACTTCGAAATTGAGAAACGCAACGCCGGCGGGTTTTGACCGCCGGCATTCGCGTTATCTTTTGATGATTTAAATCATTTTGGCTAAACGGAAAATAAATTCACGGCCGTTTTCATAGTGATTTCCGTTGTAACCGTTATCAATGAAGATCGTGTAAGGGTTGTCGAAGACGTTCAACACATCCAGGCTGGCTTTCATGTCCGAAAGACCGCTGTCTTTTTTAAAGGCGTAGCCCAACGTCAAATCGGCCGTGAAGTGTCCTGGAAGCCTTAATGAGTTGTTGGGTCCCGTGCTCAGCCCTCCGCCATAAAGGCCTTCGGCGGTGATCCATAGGTCGCCCGGGTTATAGGTGAGACCTCCATTGGCCGTGTGAATTTGGCAGTGATCCAGAAACTGGTAGACGCCCGGTTCAAAGTTTGTCCCCGCGGGAAAGGCGAAAAGACCGCCGCTGATTCCCTGGCCTTCAGCGATCTCATAGGAATAATTGGCGAAATCCGACCAATCTTTATCCAAGGTTCCCCGCATGGAAAACTCAACCCCGTAGGCATAGCCTGTCGCGAAGTTGTAGGGCTGGGAGATGGCGGTATTCAATAACTGGGTCTCGTCCAGCATATTGGTCGCATATTTGTAGTAACCGTTGAGGGTGAACAATTGGGTGCCCACTTGCTGGGCTACTCCCGCCTCAAAGTAATCATCCTTTTCCGCCTTAATGTCATAGGGGGCCAATTGGTTTCCTTGGCCTAAATTAACAAAGGTATCCCTCAGATCCTCCGGAGGGGCCGGCATGAAGAGTTTGCCGTAAAAAAGATGAAACTTTGTGGACTCGGTCGGCAGGATACTTAATCCGATCCGGGGCCCGATATTGCTGTCGTTGGAGGTAGTGTCGGGAAAGACAAACTGGGTGGCATCCACGCGGACACCCCCATCGATCACCAACCACTTAGCCAAGGTGAGTTCGTCTTGGGCGTAAATCCCTTCCTGATAGCCGGTATCGGTGGAACTATCACCGCTGGCGTTGGTAGTAGGACCGCTTCCCGTATTGGTAACCTCAATCACGGAGACAGGGCCGGAAGACTGCGTGAGAAGAGCTTGTCCCCCGATTTTAATCAGGTTGTTGGAATCCGCGTGCCAGGTGAAATCCACTTGGGTTCCGTAGTTATCGCTGGTGCGATCCTGAGAAAAAGACGACTCGGTAATACTTCCCAATTGAGCGGCTGTCGAGTTGTACTGACTTTGAGCGTAAGCCAAGTCGTTAGCCGGATCATTCGTAAAGACGAGATTCGATTCTTTCCAATAAGGAGATATTTGAATAAAGGCATTTGGGTCAAACGTATGTTTCCAGGCCAGCTCGACATATTTATTGGCTTCCGACTGCGTGTCGTTGGTGGTGGACGGAACATAATTAAAAGGTCCGTTGCCATAGACATCCTGCGGACCCCCGAAATAACCAAAGTTGGGGCCGCCGGGATTGAAAGAATTGTCATAGTCCGGAATTTGGAAAAATTTATTCTCGCTATAGGCAATGAGGTCCCATTTATCCGAGTTGTCGGCAACCCAGTCCAATTTGAGGAACTCATCCGAACCATAACTCTTGTCATGGATTGCCTGCTCACTTCCGCCATTTTGATCGGCGTTGATGTTAGCGGGGGCGGGGGTATCCAGTCCCCGGTCAGTCGAGTAACCGCTTACCGAAAGAAGGTAATGGAAGGAGCCTGAAGCATCTGAACCGCCGTAAGTGGCGTAAGGCGAAACTTGGTTGTAGGATCCATAGCTGGTTCCGATTTCGCCTCCGGGTTCAGTGGAACCGGATTTGGTCACGATATTCACCACACCCGCCAGGCGGGTGCCGAACTCGGGAGCCAAGCCCCCGGTTAGGATTTCCATGTGGTCAATATTGACTGGAGTGAAAGCCTGCCCAAAAGAACCGCCGACGGAGTCCGGCAGCTGAATGCCGTCAATTTGATACTGCAAATTGGCGTGATTACCCCGGGTAAAGACCTGCCCGAAGTCACCTTCGACGAATCCGGCGGTAGTGGTGTAGAGCAGTTTGGGAAGGTCCGTGGTGGAACCTCCAGGGAGCTGAGCGATATCATCCTTATTCAAGTCCCGGCTGCTGTCGGAGGCGGGGGTAATGAAGTTGCGCTTGGCGCTTACCTTCATTTCCATTTCGCCGCCCGGCGACAGATGGATTTCCAGGGATGTACTGTTCCCTGAGACCGCGACGGTTTTTTGATAAGGGCTAAAACCCTCTACCTTTACGGTCACTTCATAATCCCCGATCGTTAAAGGGAAGGCCTGAAAAGTTCCGGTCGCGGAAGATACTAAATCCTTTTCAACGCCTTGGCCCCTGATAACGACTTGGGCATTGGCAACCGCGACGCCTTTGTCGTCTAAAACAGTTCCGGAAAGAGCGCCGTCCACGGTGGCGAGAAGGGTTGACTGAGAGCCGAACCATAAAACAAACAGTAAAAAGAAACGCTTAAAGCAGATTTTGTAAATCACGAAATCCTCCTGAAGTATGGATAAAGAACCGCAATATCAACCGCGATCAGGCCGCCGGGTTTTATCAAAACGGAATGAGGGCGTGGTTGTATTGAGAAGAGGGCCTAAAGGGCCGGGGACTTTAAATTACAGGAGAATTTGCGGAGGGGACCTGCCACGGGCTGAAACCACAACGATTCGGGTGAACAACAGAGAAAAAACAAAAAGCGCGAAAACCACCACGAAAGGTAAAAGAAGAGGCGGTTGGGGAAGGGATGGAGCGTGAGAGGAAGTGAGTTGGAAACTGCAAATCGAACAATCGTCATTGGATTCCATCTCGCCGTGGTGATGAAAAGCTTCTACGGATAGAATGGACAGGAAGGATAGAAGGACAATCGCCGTCGCGGCAAAAATTTGGTTTTTAGAGAATTTCACGCGCGACCACTCCTTCGATGGGCTCATTATTAAAAAGGATGATTGACAATGTCAACGCTTTTGAAAAATGATGGACTCCAATGAGACCTACGGACCGCTTATGAACAAAGTTACAAACAGGAAAGCCATGAAGACGCAAAACACATTCCTCTTATATGTAGGGGCGGTATTGGTGGTCGTGGGTTTGCTTTTTTCCGGTTGTTCCGCGCCTCCCGCCGCGAATAAACCCGGTGGTTTAACCCTGAAAGATAAGGCGGCGGATTTCTCTTTAGTGGACGCGACGGGAAACACAATGAAACTCTCTGATGTCCAACCGGGTTGGTACTTAGTGCTTATTTTTTACCGCGGGTCCTGGTGCGGCTCCTGTCAAAACCAATTGTTGAACCTGAAAGAAGATTTCGCCAAGTTTGCTCCCCTCCACGCCACTTTGGCGGCGGTGAGCGTGGATTCGGTGGAAGATTCGGCTCAATTTAACGGGCAATGGCACTTTCCTTTTCCCCTGCTTTCGGACCGGCAATTCCTATTGATTGACGCTTATGGATTGAGAGATCCGAAGGGACATTCGGGCCAAGATATCAGCCTTCCGGCGGTGATCATTATCGATTCCCGGAAGATGATTCGTTACAAGTATGTGGGCAAAAGCCCGGCGGATCGTCCAGAAGACGATGAAATTCTTTATATGATTCAACAGCTCCAGAAAATATCGGCTCAATCAGGAGGAGCGTCATGAGAATTGGCTTTGAATCCCAAAAGGGTGATACCGGTATCCTGCTTCTTCACGGTCTTACCGGCACCCCCGGGGAAGTTCAACCCTTGGGCGATTACTTATCCGCAAAAGGTATCTCAACACTGGCGCCCTGGCTCAAAGGTCATGGGACGAATCCTCAAGACCTCTCTCAAACAACTTGGCAGGATTGGGCCGAAAGCGTCCAGGAAGCTTATGAAGCGCTTAAAGGCCGCTGTTCTAAAATTTTTGTCGGGGGATTATCGATGGGCGGTCTTCAAACGCTGCATTTGGCCGCGCATTTTCCAACGGCGGGAATTATTTCCATGGCCTCACCCGTTAAAATTTTTGATTTTCGTTTCAACGGCATCGCTTTTTTCCGGTTTCTCCAATGGCGTACCTCCAACTTGACGGGCGGCATTTTGGATCCAGCGGGGGCGAAGCATGAAACTTATCCCTATGTCGCTACCCGCAATCTATATGAGTTGAAGAAACTCATGAATTTGGTCCGTATGGAACTGCCTCAAATCACCACTCCGGCACTCGTCATCCAAGGCCGAAAAGATTCCATGGTGCCGCCTCCCAATGGGGATTTGATCTATCAAGCCCTTGGGTCTAAATTGAAGCATCTCCTATACCTAGATCGGTCTGATCATGTGGTCACGATGGACTTTGAGAAGCAAACAGTTTTCGAAAAGGCTTATAAATTCATCCAAACCGGCGGACAAAGCATTGATTAAGCGGTAGACTTTTCCCGCAAGCAGGAAACCTTTTACCCCGGGCCGATTCAATTACAATTGACAGGGTTTAAGGCCGCCTTTATGTTAAAAGTTGATTTGGCTCCGCATTCAACGCTTTAAACGTTTTAAGAGGATGTTTCCAACCTATGACCCACGGCTTTCGTTCCTACTTTAAAAAGAAAATGACTTTTATGGTCGTCCCGCATGACGGGGGCAAACCGGTTCAAGTTAAAACCAATCTTTTCATGATTCATACGGCAGTTCTGGTTTTGGGCGGGCTTCTCACTTGGGCAGCGATGGTGGTCGTGAAAGACGTCAATTATCAATTGGCCCAATTGACGGAACAGCGCCTCAAGGGGAATATGCAGGAAATTTTGAGTGAGTTGGAAAATAACCGGGTACTCCTGCTTCGAATGTCCCAAGTAGATTCTCAATTCCGCAAACTTTTAAAATTGGGCGACCGGAAACAGGTACTGGCTTATAACGGAATGGGCGGTCCTACGGAAGAAGACAGCACGCGTTTTTCTGAAATCCTTCAGCAAAAAAATGAAGAACTGATGAATAAGGTGAACGCGAGCTTGAAGGAAAGCAATCAACAGGCGGCTCAACAGGCGGCCAGCTTCAAGGAAATCAGCGTTTTTCTGGATAAGCAAAGATCCATCCTGGCGGCGACGCCCTCGATTTGGCCGATTAAGGGTTGGATCACCTCCGGTTTTGGCAAAAGAGCTTCTCCTTTGACGGGTGAGCCGGGACGTCATTACGGTGTGGATATCGCTAATGAAATCGGTACGCCTATCCGGGCTACCGCAGATGGACTGATTACCTATGCCGGATGGCAAAACGGATATGGGCGGGTCGTGGTCATCGAGCATGGCTATGGTTACAGCACCCGTTACGGCCATTGTTCCCGTATTGAAGTGAAAGTCGGGGATGAAATCAAACGGGGCCAAGTGGTTGGATATGTGGGAAGTACCGGGCGAAGCACCGGTTGCCACGTCCACTATGAAGTGCGTATTCATGGAGTTCCCGTGGACCCTGAGAAATACCTGCCGCAGACAGAATAGCAAAGGCAATTTTGAATTCTTATTTGGATTTTGAATTGTCGAAAATTTCTTTTCGAAAGCCGAAAAGAAATTACTTTAATTCATAATTGAGAATTCAAAATTCAGAATTCCCAAAGAGCGAGAGGGCGATTATGGGTTTATTCGGATTCGGGGATGCGAGAACGATGGGCCGGGTGGATACCATCCTGGGTCCCGAAGCTTCTCTGCGGGGAAGCTACAATTCCAAACACAGTATCCGGGTAGATGGGGAAATTTACGGTAATGTGACCAGCGAAGACGGCATCATTGTGGGGGAAAAAGGAATGATCCGCGGTAACCTTACCGCAAGATCGGTTGTGGTCGGCGGGAAGGTCAAAGGCAACATCAACGCTTCTCAGCGGATCGAACTTCAAAGTACCGCACATATCGAAGGGGATCTCGCGACGCCGGTTTTGTTAGTTGAAGAAGGGGCGCAGTTTGAGGGTAATTGCCAAATGGAAGAGGCGGTTAAAGTCGTGGATATCGGTAGAATTCGCGAAAACTAAAAACTTTTTTGATGAAGGATTTCATTTTAAGGCGGCTCCTTTGGGGCCGCCTTTGTTTTTTTGCCCTCATTGCTATGAGGGATTTGGTGTATTAAAGTGCACTTAACCCGAACAGGATAAAATTCGTTATGGCGCCAAAATCCAAATTCCTCAAACCCATCTATCTCGACAGCGCCGCCACTACGCGCCAAAAGCCCCCGCAAGTTTTGAAAGCGGTAGTCCGATTCGCCACTGAAGTGGGTGTCTCCCACGGAAGAGGCACTTACAAGGCGGGCATTCAGGCCAATGAGTTGATTTTTGGAACCCGGTCTGTTTTAGCCAAGCTTTTTAATATCCAACGCATGGACCGTATTCTCTATACGAAGAATGTGACTGAGGCCATCAACACCGCCCTTAAAGGTTTTTTAAGAACCGGGGACCATGTGGTTTTATCCGGCCTGGAACATAACGCGGTGATTAGGCCCCTGAATAAGCTCAAGAAAGACCGGGGAGTGGATTATACGATTGTGCCGGCGAATAATCTGGGCCGGTTGAATCCTTACGATTTTGAGAAAGCCTTTAAGCCCAATACCAAGCTGGTTTGCCTGACACACGCTTCCAATGTCAGTGGTAATTTAACGCCAGTGGAAGAAGTCGGGGGGCTTTGCGCCAAAAGGGGAATCGCTTTTCTGGTGGATACGGCCCAAACCGCGGGGGTTGTGCCCATTGATATGCAGGCGATGAATATTGATTTCCTGGCTTTTACGGGTCACAAGGGTTTGATGGGTCCGCCGGGAACCGGAGGATTGGCCGTTTCGCCCAAATGGAACCTGGATTCCTTTATTGAAGGCGGGACGGGTTCCAATAGCGATAAGGAAGAACAGCCTTCCCAGTGGCCGGATAAATTTGAGAGCGGAACCCAAAATTACTGGGGGTTGGCGGGACTGAAGGCGGGTGTTGAGTTTTTATTAAAAACCAGCGTTCAAGCGGTAAGGCGCAAGGAAGAAGCCCTGACCGCCCAATTCTTGAAAGACGTGGAAAAAATCAAAGGACTGAAGGTTTACGGCCTGCCTTCGGGCGCGGAAAAAGAACGAGTCGGCGTAGTTTCCTTGAATATCGAGGGAAAAGACCCCTCGGAAGTCGGTTTTGAGCTGGATGAGAGATATGGAATTATGACCCGGGTAGGGTTACACTGCGCCCCCCTCGCTCACCGGACCATTGGGACTTACCCGATTGGGACAGTGCGGTTTAGCTTTGGTTTTTACAACACCGAAAAGGAAGTTGAGAAGGCCGTTAAAGCTTTAAACGAAATGACGAAAAAGTAAAGTGAAGTTGATTTGGAGAGTTAAATGAAGATTGGTGTGGCGATGAGCGGCGGTGTGGATTCCTCGACCGTGTTGGGCTTGCTGAAAGAGCAGGGCCATGAGGTGGTGGGGCTAACGCTTAAAATTTTACCTTGCGAAATTACGCCCGGTGAGAACGGCGCGGTCAGCGTGAAGACGGTTGAGCCTAAGGGCCAGCGCTGCTGTTCTGTGGAAGATATTCAAGACGCCCGGCAAGTGGCGCTGAAACTCGGCGCTCCTCATTATGTGAACGAAGGGTTGGATGTTTTTCGCGCTAATGTGGTGGACCGCTTTCTGGATGAGTATGAGCAAGGGTTAACCCCGAATCCCTGCGTAGAGTGCAACCGTTTCGCCAAGCTTCCCCTGCTTTTACAACAAGCGCTTACCTTGGGCTGCGAGAAATTGGCCACGGGTCATTATGCCAAAGTCGATCAAGATCCGGCTACGGGCCGCTATCGAATTCTTAAGGCCTCGGATCCCGATAAAGACCAAAGTTACGTTCTGTATAAATTGAACCAAAAATTACTTTCCCATCTACTTTTCCCCTTGGGGGATACGGTGAAAGAGCAAGTGCGCCAGGACGCGCGGCGCATGGGGCTGAACATCGCTGAAAAAGCCGAGAGTATGGATATTTGTTTCGTGACTCAGGGCAGTTACCGGGATTTCGTGAAAATTCACCGGCCCCGGGCTTTTGTTCCGGGCAATATCCTGGATGTGGACGGTAAGGTTTTAGGCCGTCACGAGGGTATCGCGGGATACACCATTGGCCAACGCAAGGGTTTGGCTTTGTCCGGCGGACCTTATTTTGTGGTGGAACTCATTCCCGAAACCGCCACGGTGGTCGTGGGACGGGACAAGGACACTTTTGTGAAAGAATTCTCCGTGGCGGAAATGAATTGGGTGGCTTGGGAGCCGATCACCGAACCCCGGGAAGTTTTGGCTAAAATCCGCTATCGGTCGCTGGAACAACCGGCGGTTATTTATCCCGACGGGCCTAAAAGGGTGCGAGTGGTTTTAAAAGACCCGGCCCGGGCAGTCACTCCGGGGCAGTCCACCGTTTTTTACGAAGGCGACGCGGTGGTGGGCGGCGGAATTATTCAAAAACCAGGAACGAATACCGCGGTAGAATAGGAACCTATGAAAAAGATTTTTTCTCTCTTCTTTCTTTTGGCCTGTTCAGGTTTGTTTATCTCCGTGGCCTGCAACAATAACAGCTATTTCGCCCCTACGAAGCCTGATAATCCAAGCCTTGGAACTTCGCCGACTCCGACTCCGACCAACTTGAACGGCTATACGTCTACGCCAACTCCTACGTGGACGCCCACTTTTACTCCTACTTTAACCCCAATCCCAACACCGATGAATACGGTTACGGTTCCACTCTGCGCGGTTAACGTGCCCAATGGTTTGGCAATAGGGAATAGTTCCATTTATGTGGCTGGTGGAGACGGCAATTTGTCTATTTTCTCTACAGCGGGCGCAAGTGTGACTGTTTTTAACAATATCGGTACCACGATTATTTTTGGAAATCTCTATGGTGTGGCGGTGGATACCACCATTGGCAATTCTAACAGCGGCTGCTATTACGTTCTGGATTATGGAAATAATACGGTTTATGAGTTTACTTCTAGCAACGCACCGGTGACCTCGTGGAATAATTACAATGGCGTCAATTTCAACCAGCCTGAAGGTATAGGCGCGCAGGACAAGAGGATCAGCGACAGGACAGCGATCGTCGCCCGCGGCCGGTCGGGCGCGAGGTCTCGGGCCATGCCCAAAACCGCCTGGGCGACGACTGCGACCGCGACCAGCTTGAGGCCATGCAGGAGCCCATCGCCCGCCGGGCCTTTGAGCGCGCCCTCGCCATAGGCGAACAGCGTCATCGCGATCGCCGACGGCAGCGGTGAACCCGGGCCAAGCGGCGAGGCCGCCGAGATAGCCGGCGCGCATGAGGCCGATCGCGAAGCCGGTCTGGCTGCTCGCGGGCCCGGGCAGGAACTGGCAGAGCGCGACGAGGTCGGCATAGCTCGCGTTCGTCGAGCCAGCCGCGACGGACGACGAACTCGCGGCGGAAGAAGCCGAGATGCGCCACCGGCCCGCCGAAGCTGGTCAAAATCTCATCTAGGCCGGGTACTCCC
>CAWKIY010000028.1:0-19031 GCA_963849245.1 candidate division FCPU426 bacterium
GGCGGCTTCCTTCGCTTATTACGCTTTTTTTTCTCTGTTTCCATTGGCCATTTTGACGGTAAGTATCGCTTCTTTTTTTGTGGATCGGGAACGCGCGGTGCGTGAAGTGGTTGGCTATTTCAAACATTATGCCCCCCTTAACGCCGAGGGGAACCAAGGGGTTTTTGATGTCATTCAGGATTTGGTGCGGGCCCGGGGGATTGTGACGGTGGTTGCACCCTGGATTTTCTTTTGGGGGGCTTTTCGCTTTTTCAACGTTCTGATCCAGGCTGTCAACCGGGCCTGGGAGACGAAGGCGGATAGTTGGTGGAACCTGCCATTAAGGAATTTGATCCTGCTGGGAATCACGGGTTTGACCCTTCTTCTCGGGTTGGCGGTGCCCGTTATTATTCGAATTGTCCGAGATCACCTATTTTCTTCCGCGGATTTAGTCCTTTGGATCTATAACGCGGCGCTGTTGGCTGGTCCCTTGCTGGTGCTGTTTTGCGGTTTAATCCTTTTTTACCGTCTGGCCCCCTGCCGGCCTACCCGTTTCGTCGAAGTGTGGACAGCTTCTCTCATAGTGGCCGGACTGCTCTGCGTCTTAGAAAACATTTTTGGGATGTATCTCCGGGATTTTAACCACTTCAATATTGTTTACGGCGCTTTCGCGGGCATGATGGCGCTCCTGCTTTGGATTTACTTTTCGGGGTGCCTCATTATTTTTGGGGCCTGTTTATCCGTCGCTCAGGCGCGAATGAATGAACATTGGTGGAACAAACTCGGTTCCAAAGAAAAAAGCCGGGATTAGGTTCTGTTGGATGGGGAGAATTGATTGAAACGATCCTTCCGGTTGGAAGGGTAGTTAAGGTTTTAGGACGTCATTGAAATTAAAATAAAGGGAGGCGTGTCATATGAGTCGAGTCAAGAATCCGTTTGCAAGGTTTTCCGAGGAGTTTTACAGCTTGTTAAGGATCGTGGCAGGCTTTTTGTTCGCGTTTCATGGGGCCCAGAAGATTTTAGGAGTGCTGATAGATCCCAATATGAGGCCGCTGGTGGGATCGGAACTTTGGTTTGGCGGGTTGATAGAATTGACAGCGGGTCTGCTGATTTTAATCGGCCTGCTTACGCCTTTCGCCGCTATTGTCGCCAGTGGTGAAATGGCCGTAGCTTACTTTCAATTCCATTGGAAGTTCGCGACGAATGAGAATTTTTTCCCGGTTATCAATCATGGAGAGCTGGCGGTTGTTTACTGCTTTTTATTTCTCTTTGTGGCCGCGAAAGGATCGGGGAAATGGTCGGTGGATAACTCCCGGATGTCGCGGCGCTGATTCTTTTTGGCTGAAAATATTAATTCTCGCGGATGGTTGAGCCGTTGACGAGGATCAAAGAACCGAAAAAAGTATTCAGCTTAAAGCGGGCCTTTTAGGCCCGCTTTTTTTATGGTTTTAAGCCCGATTTTCGGGATTTTAAAAAAGCCACCAGTTTGTCCATTTCTGCCGGAGTCAGACTGGAGGCGTATGCGGGCATGTTGGCCGCGCCGTTGGAAATACGCAATATCATCTCGTTGGCGGAGAGCTTGTCCCCGATCTGGGAAAGATCCGGCCCCCGGCGTCCGCCATCCTCCTGGATTAAATGGCAATTCAGGCAGCCCTTGGACTCGAAAAGCTTGGCGCCGTTGAAAATAGGCCCGCTGGCAGTGCCGATGATTTCGGCGGTAAGAGGTTTGGCGTTGAAATTGGGAGACCAATCGGATTTCGCGCCTGCCCACCAAAAAGCACCGATCATCACCACGACCATCAGTACCACCGCGACTGCCCAGGGGCGGCGGCTGGGACTGCGTTCCCCATGGTTCGAAATGAAAGGAAGCAAAATCAAAAGTCCCCCAGCCAACAGCGGGGCGAAGACCATGAAAAAGCTCTCGATGCCGTGGGGCAGCAAGGCTAGGACCGCGAAATACCACATTAAATACCAGTCGGGCCGGGGATTGGCGTCAATCAGACTGGGGTCGGGAGGGTGTCCCAATTCGGGTGGGCCAAAGAAAAAGGCCAAAAGAAGGATTCCGAAAACCATGACCGCCGCGAAAACCATGTCCCGCCAGGCCGCGTTAGGCCAAAAAGGCACCCCGTCCTTTTTCAGGTCCTCCTCATATTCTTTCCGGTACGTTTTGGGGTCGATCTTCCGGCCGGGTTGAGGCGGCTCCGAAATACCGTGGCGCAGAACCAGCATTAAATGAAGCCCTACAAAGGCGAAAACCAGGGCAGGAATGAGAAAGACATGGACAACGAAAATGCGGCTGAGGGTGGAACCGCCCACGGTGGCTCCGCCCAAAATCAGGGTGGAAAGCCAGCCTCCAATGAAGGGAGCCCGGGCCGCTTGCTGGGCGGCTACCACCGCGGTCCAGACGGCGTTCTGGTCCCAGCGTAAAATTTGTCCGGTGAAGCCCATCACCAGGGTGAAACCCAAAAGTAAAACGCCGGTGAGCCAATTCAATTCCCGGGGAAATTTATAGGAACCATGAAGAAAGACCTGGGCCATGTGAATCCCCACCATCAGCACCATGGCTGAAGCGCCGTAGTAATGAAGCGCCCGGATGAACCCGCCGAAAGCGGTGTGGTGGGTGATGGCCTGAAGGGTGACATAGGCCTCGTCCGCCGAGGGGATGTAGTAAAGCGCCAGGGCGATTCCGGTGACCACTTGAATCAGGAAAGCGCACAAAGTCGCGCTCCCGAACACGTACCACCAGCGGGCGCCCGAGGGAACCAAGTGTCCCGCCGTTCGGCCGATAACGCCGAAGAGACCGGTCCGGTCTTCTAACCACTGATAGGTTTTCTTTAGGAAATTTTTAATCAAAACAACCCCCTTTCATAACAGTTGAACCCCGGCAAAATCCGAAAGATTTTCACCACAAGCCCCTTCGGGGCCACGAAGGGCACAAAGTGAGATAAATAGAAATTCTTTGGTTTAAGTTGTTTTAAATCTTTCTTTGTGCCCTTTGTGGCCCCGAAGGGGCTTGTGGTAAATGTAGTGCTTTGTTCAGGTTTACGGTTTTTATTTTTCAATTAAAGACTCACTAAAATTTCAACTTGTCCATTGTTCACGCGAGCGGGGTAGCGGGGTAAGGGATGGGGCGGAGGGCCGGCGGCGACGGCTCCATCCTTATAGTAAACCCCGCCGTGGCAGGGACACATGAACAACTGGGCGCCCGATTGCCAGCGTACAGGACAGCCTAGATGGGTACAGCTGGTGGAGAAGGCGGTGAAGCCGTCCGCGCTATCGCGCCGTAACCAGGCGGCGGCTTTGGCCGTGACTCCAGCCCAAGGCAGAGGCGCGGCTTGAATAAAAGTCACGGCCGTCGTTTCTCCCACCTTAAACGAATCCACGGGGCCTACCGGCCGCCAGACCGGCGGAATCGCTTTAAAGAGCGGTTTGAAAATAAAACCCACTACCGGCATTCCCACCATGACTGTGACGAGCCCGGCCAAAGTCAAAATCAATCTTTCTAAAAAGACTCTGCGGGAAAAAGCGGCGGAAAGGACTTTTGAAATGGTTTTATTTTTCATGGCGCATTTCTCCCAACCAGCCCGTGATCGCGGCGGTTAAAAGGGCCAGTCCCGCCATGATTAATACCGGGGAACTGACCAAGCCCCAAAGCAGAAGGACGGTTCCCAAAGCCAGCGCGGCGGGCCAAAAGGTGGGCCAGAGCATTCTTTCCGCCGGTAATCGGGTCCAATCCGGGGCCGCGGATCCGCTTCGATTTTTTTCAGACATTCTTTTTCTCCGTTTCGTTGGGAATTTTTGGAAGCATGGCTTCTTTCGGATAGCGGTAAAAACAGCTCAAAAGGGCCATGATGGCGGTGAGATAAATCAAGCAAGCCGGTACCCACATAAGGAGTCCGCCGATCTGCTGGTCCGCGGCGGGGGTTAGTCCCGTGGCGCGCAGGAGGGGCAGGATGCCCCAGCGGTCCTCGGGGTTCATGAAAACGGGACAAACTCCCACCGGAGCGAAAGTGATCCATATTCCCAAAAGAGAACAGGTGATACAGGCGCTAAAAAGATAGGGGATTCCCATTAAAGGGGACAATCGATCTTCCCGGCGCGGTCCCACCAAAGGTTCCCAGAAAAGAGCCCCTAAAAATAAAAGAGTGAAGGTTTGAAAGGCATGGACGCCTTTACTTGAGACCGCCGCGTCGCAAAAAGCCGGCACGTGCCAAAGCCACATGGCCCCGACGCCCGCGAACCAAGAGATCAAAGGATGGCGCCCTCCCGCCGTAAACCGTCCCAGAAGCCCCTGATGACTGGGGAAGTAGGGTAATCCAAGCAGTAAAAGAGGCGGCACAATGAGGATCAATATTATGTGCTGAAGCATATGGGCGCTGAAGAGGTAGCCGCGTGCCAGGACGTTCAGCGGGGAAGCCAAAGTGAGGAAAAACACAACTGTTCCCGAAAAGAAATAAAGGGACCGGCCCGAAAAAACCCAACGGGAGATAAGACCGTAAAGCAGAAGACCGGCGACGCAAAGAAGGATGAGCCAAGTATTCCAATCCCAAGCGGATAACAGAAATTGACGAATCGTCATGTTCGAACCCCCACGAGATAAACGGTCGTAAAGACCGCGATCCAAACCGCGTCGACAAAATGCCAATAGAGGCCGATGACTTTGACCGCCCCGGTTTTGCCTTTTTTAAAATCCCCCGCCAGAGCCATGGCGAGAACGATTAAAAGACAAAGGAGCCCGATGAGGACATGCAATCCGTGCAGACCGGTGATCATGAAAAAGGACGCGCTGAAGAGATTGGTGCCAGCCCTTAAGCCTGTTTGAAACAGATTCCAGTATTCCGCCGCTTGTCCCGCGAGAAAAACGCCCCCTAGTAATACAGTCGCTATCAGCCAAAGCAGGAAACCGGCTTGACTCTGGGCCTCAAGTTTTTTTTCCGCCCGCCAATAGGTGAAACTGCTGGCTAAGAGGCAAAAGGTGAAGACGGCAGTTTTCGTTGGATTTAAGAATTGGGCTCCGGGATTTGGATGCTGGGAAAAGTTATAAAAAATGTAGGCGATCAGGAGCATGACGAAGAAAAAGGCTTCGGAAGCGATAAAGCAGATCATCCCGACCCTGTCTTTTTTCATCCCTGTTTTTTCCGGTTTTTTCATGATAGTGAAAGGCTCGTCCGGGCTTTCAGGATGGGCCCAATCCCACAGAGGTCTGCGTCCGTGAATGGGGGGGATTTGATCGAAGTTGTTTTCAGCCGGAGGGGAGGAAGCGGCCCACTCCAGAGTCCAGGCGTCCCAGGGATTGTCGCCCGCGATGGCTCCCCGGCGCAGGCTGATCCCGATGTTCCAGATCAAAACCAATACGGAAATTCCCAGGAGGAAGGCGCCGAAGGTCGAAATGAGGTTTAGTATTCCCCAACCCGGGAGATCGGGATAGGTATACACCCGCCGGGTCATGCCCATCAGGCCCAGGAAATGCTGGACGAAGAAAGCCATATTAAAACCGATCACCGTCAGCCAAAAATGCAGGCGGCCGATCGACTCGGACAAAAGGCGCCCGGTTATTTTGGGGAACCAATAGTAAATTCCGGCAAAGACCCCGAAAAGCGAGCCACCAAAAAGAACGTAATGAAAATGGGCGACGACATAGTAGGTGTCAGTGACCTGCCAATCGATTGGGACCACCGCAAAGGTAATTCCACTTAAGCCCCCCAGCGTGAACTGAAGCAAAAAGGCCACGGCGAAAAGCATGGAAACAGTCAGCCGGATAGAACCTCCCCAGAGCGTGGCGCTCCAATTAAAAATCTTCACCCCCGTGGGTACGGCGATCAACATGCTGGCCGCCGCGAAGAAAAGATCCATTGGCTCGCCCAGTCCTACCGCGAACATATGGTGGGCCCAGACCCCGAAACTCAAGAGCGCGATGGCGACGGTGGAAGCGGCCACGAATTCGTAGCCGAAGATGGGTTTGCGGGAAAAGACCGGAATGACTTCTGAAATAATGCCGAAGGCGGGGAGCACCATGATGTAAACCTCGGGATGGCCGAAGGTCCAAAAGAAATGCTGCCAGAGCAGGGCCGATCCCCCGTGGGACGGCAGAAAAAAATGGGCGTTCAACTGACGGTCAATGAACAACATGAGAATGGCGGCGTTCAGCGCGGGAATGGCTAGTATCAACAAAAAGGAATTCACGAAAACCATCCAGGTGAATAGGGGCAGGCGGCGCAGGGTCATACCGGGAGCCCGAAGGGTGAGCACGGTGGTGATCAAGTTGACGGCGGTGGCGATGGAGCCTATCCCCAAGGCGAAGAGGGCCAGTATCCAGTAATCGACCCCGGGGCTGGAAGCGAAAGGGGTCTCGCTTAAGGGCGCGTAGCTGAACCAACCGGCGGAGGGGGCGCCTCCGGCCAATAAACTGAAATGCAGCAGCAATCCGCCGAAAGGCAGAAACCAGTAGCCCATGGCATTCAGACGGGGAAAGGCCATGTCCCGGGCGCCGATCATCAAGGGCACAAAATAGTTGGCGAAGCCGATAAGGGTAGGCATGACGACTAAAAAGATCATGGTCGTTCCGTGCATGGTGAAGAGCTGGTTGTAAGCATCGGGAGAAAGTAGGTGGTTGTTGGGCTGGGCTAACTGGAGGCGCATCACCAAAGCTTCCAGGCCGCCCACCCCGAAAAAGAAGAAGGCGGTTAAAAGATAGAGGATGCCAATGCGTTTGTGATCCAAGGTGGCGACCCAGCTGAAAAACCCCTGCGCGGGACTTTGAGGATGAAAAATCTCAAGAGAGGGAGGAGTTAAGTTCGTTTCATTCATTGGAGGGACTCCAGATAGGCCGTCAAGTCGCCGACTTGGGCTTCGGTCAGTTTCAAGTCGGGCATAAGAGCGGCAGGTTTCAGGGCCTGGGGGTTTTTAAGCCAAAGGGACAAGTTCCCGGGGGTATTCGGAAGTAAAACCGCCCCTAATGTTTGCCGTCCGGCGAAGTGGCTGAGGTCCGGGGCCGCCTGGCCTTTCGCTTCGGTGCCGTTTACCGTGTGGCAATTGACGCAGGTAAGTTGTTGAAATAGCCGGGAGCCTTTTTGGGCGGATTCATCGAGTAAAGCAGCGGGATGAGTTAGCTGCCGCTTTTGCCAATCCTTGAAATCATCCGGAGGCTGGGCGATGACTAGAAAATGCATCTGGGCGTGCTGAGCCCCGCAAAACTCCGAACAGGTTCCCAGGTAAATTCCCGGTTTGTCCGCTTCCAGCCAAAGGCGGTTGGGATGCCCCGGTACTACATCCATTTTCGGCGCCAAGCGCGGCACCCAGAAATCATGAATGACGTCGGCGGATTCCAGGCCTACCAGCCAAGGAACACCCACGGGGATATGAATTTCATTAGCGGTGATAATCCCGGTTTGGGAATAGCGGGCCTCCCACCACCATTGGTGGCTGATGACCAAAAGATCCGGTTTTTGATCCGCCGGAGGATAGGCTTGCCGCATGCCCTGAGCGGTCAGGGTTAAAAGCCAAAGAACGATCAGGCAGGGAACAACCGTCCAAAAGATTTCCAGTTTGCGGTTTCCGTAACCGGGCGCGGGGTCCGGTGCTCCCGGTTGAGCCCGGAAGCGGATTAAGCTGAAAACCACCATGGCGGTCACAATTAAAAGAAGGATGAGGCTGACAATTAAAACGAGAATAAATAAATGGGAGATGGCCCCCGCTTGAGAAGACTCGGAATGAAAAATAGAGTTAAGGGCCTGAACCACGTTTCTTTTAGCCTCTCATCGAAGGATTTCGAAAAGAGCGGAACCCTTTTCACGGAGCCGGAAGCGGATGGCCGCTTCTGGCTTCCGTTTTCAGCGAAAACCCATACCCGGTTTCAAAAGCTCAAAAGACTGTCCGTTTCGGACGCGGGGATTCCGGTTCCCCGGCGGACCTTTGGAACCCGCGGGGGAACGCCGGATGAGAAGCTAAGGGTTCTTGTTCGGCTGATCGGAGTTTAGGGCGTTTTTATTGCCCTTTAGGGGATCGGGGCGGCCTTTGGAATCTCGGATGACAACTGGCGCATCGTCAACTTCCCACGCCATATCCTCTTTTGTTTGTCTGAAAGTGTCGTCGATATCCGGGAAGGTTTTGCCGGCACCCCGCATTTGCATAATTTCCCGGGGTTCCCGTCCATAGTGGTTGGACATGAATTTGAGATTGACCAGGTTGACGATGTCGGCGTCAGTCAGCCGGACCCGCGGGCGGTTCGCGAAAGACGCGTAAATGGTTTTATAGGGTTTGATAGTTACTTTTCCGCCTGCTGGAACGTAAAACGCGCGGGGACTTAAATTAAAGTGGCGGGCGATGCCCATCCAACTCATTCCGCCGGAACGAAGGCCCGCCACGGTCTCGGGCGTTTGTCCAGCTTTTTGGGCGATGAAAAAGACGACTGGCAATTCCTCGTCGGTGATATTTCTTTGGGCGCAAACGGCGATTTGTTTTTCGGAAACGTTGAAATAATTTCCGATGGAAAGATGGTAGGCGTCCAAGCCTCCGTTTTTTCCAATCTGGGTTCCGGTGTAAATTTGCGCGGGTGCCCCGCAAGCGGTTCCCAGGGCCAGCATTAAAACGAAACCGCCGCTTTTCCAATTGAGTTTCACGATTATTTCCTTAGCTCTGAAATTGCGGCTAAAAACCAGCGGTTCACTTAATGCGCTTCCACTTTCGGGACGTGAATAGTGACGTCATTCCTGCGGTCCTTGAAATACTCGAACGCGACAACGACACCGATTGCGATCACGGCTCCCACCGCCACGTAATACATGTTGATATCACCTTTGTGGCCGTCGTGTTTGAACAGACCTTTCATCTTTTACCTTTTCGAGTCGTTTTTAGGTCCGCTTACCGAATTAAAAAGCAAGGATCGTGCCCGGCGCGGAAGGGAAGCCCGCGGACATGAAAACATTTTTAGGGAATGGAAGGGCCCATTTCATGAAGTGGATAAAAGTCCTTTTTTATCTTTGGATTGAGCCGATCAAAATGAGTTTAATTTTTTATCATTTTGATCGGCTTGGGCGAGAACGCGACTTGGGTATTTTGATTTATTCTTCGAAACGTCTTTTCTTTTCAATTGAATGATGAGCGGGTTAGGGCACGTTCCTTGCTTTAACTTGTCCGCGAAGGGGCGAGTTCTCAAACGTCCGCAATGGTTGTGAGCCGCGATTTTTAATCAGGGTTATGGAAGGGCCCCGAAGTTCATAAGTCCAGGGAGGGCGTTTTTATGTGGCGATTTACTTTTTTCATTATCGCGGTTTTAGGGATGGGAATGGCAGAGTACGCGGGAGCCCAAACGGTCCACTCGTCCCCGGTAAAAGATGAAATCCGTCTCAGGCTGGATCAACAAGAATCCACGATCCGTACCCAATTGAAAGAAGGCAAGTTAAGCCCGTTTCAAGCCGCGGCTTTGAGGGACGCTTTGAAATCCATCTGGAAACAAGTCCGGGCGGATTACGTTAAAAACGGTGCCACCCTTTTGACAGAGGCGCAAAAGGCCGATGTGAACCGTCGGCTGGATGAAAGCGAGGATAATGAGGCGGATCAAGAAGAGGAAAGCTCGCTAAAAACCACCGAAAGCATTGATTTTACGCCGGTCGCTAATTCTCCCCGGTCCTCGGGACGAACCACGGCGGTCCAAGACTCCTTCCGATGACTTTATCCGATGTTTCGATCAAAAATCCGGTTTTTGCCTGGATGCTTATGTTTGGGCTTATCTTTTTCGGGTTTCTTTGTTTTTTTCGGATGGGCCTTTCGCAAATGCCCGACATCGCCTTTCCTGTGGTCAATGTTTCTATTTCCCTTCCGAACGCCTCGCCGATCATCATGGAGTCGGACGTGGCCGATGTGGTGGAGGATTCGATTCTGGGCGTCGACGGCGTCCAGGATATTCAAACCACCTGCACCGAAGGCAACGTTAATATTTCGGTATACCTCGATATCAGCCAAAATCCCGACGTGGCCGTTCAGGAAGTTCAATCCGCCGTATTCGCAGTGGAAAAACAGCTTCCGGAGAATATTTTTCCCCCTGTCATCAAAAAGCTCGATCCCAACAGCTCTCCCATTTTCTGGATGGCCCTGACCGCCGACCCGCCTCTGACGCTAAGAGATATGATGCTTTATACCCGCGATACCCTGAAGGATCAGTTTTCCAGCCTGCCGGGAGTGTCCGGCGTTTCCCTGGGCGGATGGATTGACCGCGAGGTCAATATCTGGGTGGACAATAACAAACTGAATGCCCTCCAGCTCACCGCCGATGAGATTGTCGGCACCATCAACACCCAGCACTCGGAAGTTCCTGTCGGGTTCATGGAAACTCCCCTGAAGGAGTACGAGGTCCGCTCCATGGGCGAAGCCGCCGCGGTCACCGAATTCCAGAACCTGCCCATCATTGCCCGGGGGGGAAATCCCAACTACACCCTGACTCCTTTGAAGGACGTCGCCTCGGTGGAAGACGGACTGGCGACGGTGACTCGTATCTCAAGATTCAACGGCATCCCCACGGTCGGACTGGGCATCGTCATGCAGGACGGTTATAACGCGGTAGCTTTGGTGAAGGCCGCGAAGGCCCGCATGGCGCAGGTCATCCAGGAACTGCCGAAGGGTTATCATCTTTCCACCAATTTCGACACCACGGTTTCGATTGAGGAAAACGTTCATGAGTTGGAATTGACCATCGTTCTGGCGGCGATTTTGACAGGTCTAGTCTGCTACTTGTTTCTAGGGAGCTGGTCCTCCACCCTGAACGTCTTTTTGGCTATCCCAACCTCGCTTTTTGGCACCTTCATCATCATTAAATTCTTTGGCTTCACCCTGAACATGTTTACCCTTTTAGCCCTTTCCCTTTCGATCGGTGTGGTAGTGGACGATGCCATCATGGTATTGGAAAACATCATGCGTCATCAGGAAGAAGGAGAGAACATGGTACAAGCGGCCTTGAAGGGCTCCCGGGAAATTATCTTCGCAGCCGTTGCCACCTCCGTCGCTATTGTGGCCATTTTTCTTCCCGTGGCCTTCATGTCGGGAATCATCGGGAAGTTTTTCTTCCAGTTCGGCATCACCCTTTCGGGGGCGGTGTTGATCTCCCTTTTGGAAGCGGTCACCCTCACCCCCATGCGCTGTTCGCAATTCGTTCATATGGCCGATCAGACGAAGGGCTTCAATCTTTTCGTAAAGAACCAGATGGGCCGCCTTACCGTTTTTTACGCCCGGTTTCTGGGATGGTGCTTGGGGTATCGAACGGACCGGCTGATGGCGGAGACCCGGTCGGGCAAATTACCCCGGTTTAAATCCCTGGCGTCCAAGTTCTTTTTTACCAATCCCAAAGCCCTCGCGGAGGACGCGCGGGAAGAAATCAAAAACCCCCGTTATGCCTTGGCCCCAGTTTTGTGGTTCACCCTGGGTCTGGCGGTTCTCGGGGGGGCTAAAGCCTGGAAACCATTGGCTTTTGAGATCGCGGGAATTATGTTTTTGGTGGTTTTTTTAGTTTATCTTTGGCGCCACCGCCATTTTCTATTCGCTCATCTCTTTTATGACCATCGATGGGGAGTCGTTTTTGGGGCTCTTCTGATTTTCGCGGGCTCGATGTTTTTAGCCAAGATCATCAAAAAAGAAATGGTGCCTTCCACGGACCAGAGCGTTTTTATGATCAACCTTCAGCTTCCTACGGATTATTCCATTTTTCGCACGGACAGCATCGTCAAGCAATGCGAAGCGATTCTCCAGAAGCGGGGAGAGATTAAAAACCTCTATGTGGCGGTCGGAGGCTTCGGGAGTAACGCCTCCAATGTGGCCATCATGTTTACCACGATGAAAGACCCGGGGGAAAGACCGGTGGCGGCCTGGGCGGAAAAATTCCCCCCGACGGGGCCCTTGGCCTTTATCAGTCGGATCTTCAACAAATTCACGAAGCCCCGGCTGACCCAGGCGGAATTTATGGAGGTTTGCCGCAAAGGGCTTGAACCCGTCTCACCCGACCTGCAGATTTTTCTCGTGGATCTTTCGAAGCGGGGCCTGTCGACGGGGAAGGGCTATGACGTGGAATTCATCGTGACCGGCCCCGATTGGGACAAACTGGGCGGTTACGCGGCGGAGATTAAAAAACAAATGAACGCCAGCCCCCTGATGGCGGACGTGAACGACAATTACCTCGCGGGGCTTCCCGAAATCCAAGTTGTTCCGGACCGGCAGAAGGCGGCCCTGGAAGGTGTCAGCATGGCGGACCTGGGAACGGTTTTGGGGACTTTAGTCGGAGGTTATACTTTTCAGACGGTTTATTACCATGAGGGCGGACATGACAACGACATCTTTATCCGGATGCCGCCTGAACAGCGTTCGACGCCTCTCAGCCTGAACGCCGTTCATACCCGAAACAACCGGGGCGAATTGGTGTCCGTGGCGGACGTGACCACGATCCAACAGGTTGACGCCCTTCAACAGATCACCCGGGATAACCGCAAGAGGGCTATTTACTTCCTGGCCAACGCTTCCACGACCGCCACGGGAGAAGAGGCTCTGGACGCGGCCATGAAAATCACGAAGAAGGTTCTGCCGGAGGGCTACCAGGCGTCCTTAACGGGCACCTCCCAGGCTGGCTCCCAAACAAATGTCCAGCTTTTGATCACCATGAGCCTGGGGATTATTGTGGCTTACATGGTTTTGGCCACCCAGTTCAACAGCTTTGTCCAGCCCTGGGTCATTTTACTGGCGCTGCCCTTCTCGATTACGGGCGCTTTCGCCGCCTTATGGCTTTTCAACCAATCTTTAAATATGTACAGCCTGATCGGGCTTATTTTGCTGCTGGGGCTGGTCAAGAAAAACTCCATCATGCTGGTGGCCTTCGCCAACCAGGCACGGGATAAAGGAGCGAACCTGACGGAGGCCCTCCTTTACGCCTGCCCTATGCGTTTGCGTCCCATTCTCATGACCTCTTTCGCCACTGTCGCGGGGGCGCTCCCGGCCGCCATGGCCCTGGGTCCGGGCGCTTCTCTTCGTCAGCCCATGTCGGTGGTTATTATTGGCGGCATTCTCTTCTCAACTCTTTTGACTCTGGTGGTGGTGCCTTGCGCTTACAGCATCATGTCGGGCTGGGAAAGACCGGATGAATTCCAATTCAAAACCGACTCCGAGGGAAATTTGGAAGCCGATCCCCGAAAATCAACCCCCTCGTCTCACGGTGCCGGGGGAAAAAAACATCATGCTTAGAACCGAAAACAATATTTCACCACGAAGTACACAAAGTACACGAAGTGAAACATTTAAATTCTTGGAAAAATCAAAGAATTTATTTCATGTACTTTGTGTACTTCGTGGTGAGAAATTTTTTTTAATGATCTTCTGCCTGATCGCGTACGGAATGGCCTGCGGCCTTTTTCCTGCCCAAGCACAGGTTTTGTCCTTTTCTCCCCCGCGACAGCTGGCGGTCCTTCCTTGGTCCGATGGCGTCCACCCGGGTGTTCCCGTGAAAGGTGTGGAGTGGATGGCGGTGGACCGACAGGGGCGTTTTTGGCTGGAATTGGATAGGGGTTTTGATCTTTACGCCGTGAATGGCCGCCGTCTTGAAACCATTACCCCGCTGGACAAACTGATCGATTTTTACGGTTTTGCCTCCATGGAAGTTCTAACGGACGGACGGATTGTCTTGTTGGAACGTATGGAAAGCCGGTTTGAACAACAAGAGCAGGACGATTTTGAGCTCCGGTCCAAGCCCGGAGTGCGCCTGGTGGTTCTGAAGGCCGATGGAAAGATGGAAAAGATTAAAGAGGAAGTGGACGCGCGCCTGCCCCATTCCAACTATTACTTGGAAAATGGCGTGGTTTACAGCGTTCATGAGGACGGAACCTATGAACCCTTGGATTCGATCGGTCCGCCCTCCCAGGACAGGGGTTTTAGAAACTTCGCGGCTATCGCGGCGAATCCGGCGCATTGGCGCGATCATCTGCGCGCGCTTCCGGTTTTCAGCTCCGAAAGCCGGATTCGGCACGACGTGAAAGGGAATCCGCATGTGGAAAAGGACGCGAAACTTTTTCTTCTAGGCGAGCCTTTTGTGGAAGGCCTGGCTCCCTTGGCCGAAAGAAATGGAAAAATTTTTTACGAAGTGGTTTGTAATCCCGGTGGCGTTTTCATCAACGCCGTTTTCGTGGAAGATCCGGCCCGAAAAAACTACGCCCTTGTCGATCTCATTTCCCCGGACAAGTATCCGATCCGGCCTTACGGCCAAGCCCTTTTCGTGGATGAAAAGGGGAACCTATTCGAGGGAGTCGCCCAAAGGGACGGCTATCGAATTTACGAATGGAAAAGGCTCCCTTGAAATAGGGACGGATACCGACGCTTTTCGAAAAAGCGCGGCGAAGAAAGGAGGAAACTATGGCCAAGAAACAAAAGAAGGAAAACAAAGGCAAAAAGAAACACAAGAGCTAGTCGGTGTCTTAAGTAAAAAGGCCCAAACCCATTCGGTTTGGGCCTTTTTATTGAACGATTTTTGAGGGGGTCGTGAAATATTTTATTTCCGGGGGTGTTCCCGGCTGTAGAGGCACAGGGTTTGAACGGGACATCGGGCGCAATCGGGCTGAACGGTGAAACAATAAAATTTTCCGATTTCCCAAAAGACCGGGTCGAAGATGCCGGGGTACTTGGGATACATTTCCCTTACGGTCAATTGGATATACTGGGCTTTTTTGGAATCCACAATCCCCATCCGGGAGAGGACCCGCTTCATGCGCGCGTCCACGGTTACGTCAATAGAATAGCAGTCGCTCATTGGAATCTTGAAATAACGGGCGAGAATATTGGCGGCCATGATCGAAATTTTGGAACCGATTCCCTCAAACTCCAGAAACCGTTTGATAACCGTAGCGCTGGAAGGAGAGCCGCTCCAGACGCGCGAGGCGTCCCCGCCGTATTCCTTCAGGATGCGTTGAACCGCCGCCATGATAAAACCGGCCATTTCATAGTGAAACCGGTGAAGGGAAGTGGGGTTCTTAAAGGCGGTTTCCCATTCGCCAAGGGTCAGACGGCTTAATTTTTTGATGTCGAGGGTTCCGATCCTCTCTTCCAAGTGGGCCAGGGTTTCCCAAGCCGTCTCGTTGTTGAATTGGCGGCTCAGCATGCAGGCCATGACGAAAACGTGGGGCATTTTCTCAATATTGTTGATGATCTCGTTGGCCCGTTCGCTTTTGGAAAATTTCCCCGTTTCCCAGGGACCTTTATGGACTTTCTTCGCCATGGCGACCAGTTGGTTTCGCAGTGCTTCCTTGTTTTTGCCCTCATCCATAATGAACTCCTGTTGGTTTCTTGGTTTTTTAAAAATCGGCGCTTGGGTCTGTCTCAATCTGGTTGAGTTAAAGCAAGAAGCGAGCCGCGTATCCGCTAAAAGAGTTGAGGCCCTCCATTTAATTTCAGGGAATCATTGGGCGCGGAGGAATCGTTCTATCATTTTGATCGAATCTGGATTTGGTTCCTTTCATTTTGATTTCCCTTTTAAAACAAACCACAAAAAACCCCTCGTTCCATAGGGCGGCGCGGGCTTGATTCTTGCTTTAACCAAAGTGTGCCGATCAACGCGATAGGCCGGGCTTTTCCATCTTTTGCTGGTAATGGGAGATAAACATGACACAAGAATCCGCATCAGATCCGAAAGACGTTGAGTTGGAAGCCCTGATTTACCGTCAGATCCGCCACATGGGGTCGCATATCCACGTTCAAGTTAAGGACGGGCACGTGACTTTGTCCGGAACCGCGGAGGATTTCGAGGATAAGCGGGATATTTACGGAGTGGTGAAGGCTATCGGCGGCGTGGGTGTGGTGACTAACCAGATTGTGGCAGCTCCAACGACTCAGGATGTTTTTGACAACTTTCGCGCATGAAGCGTCCTTCGAAAACTTATCGGATGGAGAAAACCCCGCTGAGGAACGCGGTGAGGAAATATTCCCGCTTTTGGATGGCTTTCGTCTATGTATTAGCCGCGGCTTTTCCGGTCTATCAGGTGATCCGGCACACCGACCTCGAAATTGATTATTTAAGAGCGGCCTATGACACGGACAATCTTCAAAACAACGGCTCCGTTAAAGAAGCCGCTTTCTGGAAGGAAGCTTCCTCCAAACATCATTTCCTCGGGCCTTTGATTAAACATTTTTTAGCGCCTTCTCTGGACCGGCAATTTCATATCCCTCCCTTGGAGGAAGCGAAAAAGTCGCTCGGCCAAATACCCGGTTGGATGGATCAGGAGAAAGACGAGAAGGCCACGGCGCTTCTTTGGCTTCTCCTCCTGTCGGGCGTGAGCCTTCTTTATTTCGCCTTGGCTTTCCTTCCGCGCGGTAAGACCCAGTCCGGCCCTGTTTTCGCGCTTGCTCTCATCTCGGTTGTCTTTTTAGTCGTCGGCATTACCGCGGCCGCCATGGTGATCGTCGTCAGTCCCGCGACCCCGGTTTTTCCCCACTTCATTTTGCATTATGAGGTCCGGAGCATTTTGGGGGTCATTTTTGAGCTCTACTCCTCCCGCTACTGGTTTATCGGCGTGTGTCTCACGATTTTCAGCGTTCTCATCCCCTTCGCGAAGGCGGGTTTGACGGTCTTTGTTCTGGAATCCTCCAGGCTATCCCGGAAAATAAAAATCGCGAAATTCCTCCATTCCATCAGCAAATGGTCGATGGCGGATGTCTTTGTGGTCGCCATCCTTTTATCAAATTTCGCCATCCGGGCCAACCGGTCTACCCAGGGTCATTTGTTTCTGGGGTTCTATTGTTTTTTGGGTTACTGCTTATTGAGCCTGGTGACAACGACCTGGTTGCAGCATCAAGTTGAAGGGGTTATTTGTATGATGATTATTTTCATCATCATAATAATCATCATCATCATTTTCATCATCATCATTTTCGACGTGAAAATTTTAAACGTAATTGTTCATATTTTGAATTTGAATCTTCAAATTCTTCCCATTCATCTTGTTGTCACACCGGTTTGTTGTTCATTTAAATTATTATTATTATCTTGTACTGATAATTTTGTTGTAGTTTTTGTTTTATTATTAATTGATGTTGAATTGGTTGATTTTTATTAGAATTCCATGACCATCATCATGATGTACCAGTAATACCATTTGATTCTCAATTAATTGATGACGATTATGATTATTCATGTTTCTTCATCATCTTCTTCATCAAAATCCATATTTTCTTTAAATGCTGATGTTGCTGATGTAACAATAACTAAAAATAGATAAAAAAATTGAATTTATTTATTTTAAAATTTAAATATTTACCTAATTGTTTAAGTAATTCTTCATTATTTGTTAATAAACTTGTTTGTTTTTTATGTTTATTACCCTTTCGATCTTTCTTTTTAAAGAAATCATCAAGATCATCATTGGTCGCCATAATTTATGGATATAATAATAATAAAAAATAAAATAGAACAGAAAAAGAAAATGTATATTGTTTGTTATTTTTGTTTTATGTTGTTATTGAAATAATTTTGCTAATTAAATAAATGTTATTGATTTTCATTCATAATTGTAATAATTGTCCAGTTGGACATGTATTTTGAAGAGAAAGAAATTGTTTATGATTTGATAATATTGTTTAACAAAGAAATAGAGGAAATTTGACGAGAGAGAATATGATGAAGAGCGCGTTTTTCTGCGACTCTTGACAGACGACAAAACGGAAGAACGGTTGCTCGAAAAGCTTTTCTGTGTAGAGTCTAGCATAATCTAAAAGAACGAAAATAATAAAGACAATTTGCAAATAAATCTATTTCACAACATGATAATAATTATTTTTTAAACTGAAAATGTATATTCTGTCTACGTGCACACTATTTATGTCCTTGAGACTGCCGACGACTGAGTAAATAAACGCCTACACACATCATCTTTCCGAAAAAGAATGATGACGTGATATTTTTACTTATTTAAAAAAAAAATCAAACGATTTATCACTAATATTCGACAGATAATAAAGAAAATTAATTGAATATAAAAAATATATTGTTCAATATTTAAATACTTTTTGTTCGAAGTAAAAAATGATGTTTTGGAATATTTTCGAATTTTTAAATAAAGGTATTAGATTATATTTGTTAATAAATGTTCGATCAATATGAAAAAGTTTTGCATTTGTATAACCTCCAAAACCATATTGAAAAATGAGATATTTTCCAATATTATCCAATGAAATATTATATGGAAAATCCAAATAACCTAAAAAATAAAATAAATATTAAATAAAAAAAAATATATATTTTCATTTACCTAAATATTCCGATTGTTCATCTTCAATAGAAAATTTACTATCATTGCTTTTGATACCAATAGGTCGATGATAAATAGAAATATCATTTTCAACAAGTGCTATAATCGAATTTTCTGGATGTTGAATACTACCTATATAATAAAAAGAAACTTGTTTTTTTTCGTTTGATTGTAAGTAATAATAATAGTACAGCAGCTGATGCAATGAATTAATGAATATCATTCTTCAAAATATGCCCTGATTAGATGAGAAACATATTTTAGTAGAATTATAAATCTACTAACCAAGAGAATTGTCTCCACGTTCATCAATATATACACGTATTTTATTTGACCATAAACAAACTTTTTCTATTGTACAAAAATAACCATCATTATACCGACTAATAGATTCGTTTAAGTTCATCACCAGGAATTGTTCGTTGAGAATAGACTAATTTTAAAAAATAAGAATAAAATCAATCGAAATTTTTCTGGAATTTTACTTTGTTTACAATATTCAAACCAATTGATTTTCTCCGGAAGTTTTTCACATGTTGGATTACGACGTAAAGCCATCATTTGCCAATATCTTTCATCATGAACAAATCGTCGAAGATATCGACAAGTTGATGTAAATGAAAGAAAATCACAAACATCATTTTTCCATGGTCGACCAATAATATAAAAAATAATTATTTCTAATAATTCATTTGGTAAATCTAATAAACATATTTCCATCTAAAACAAAAGTTATAGAATCGTAAAGGAAAAATAAACAAGCAAGACCTGAACTCAGTCGAGTACGTGTAA
>CAWKIY010000029.1:0-72617 GCA_963849245.1 candidate division FCPU426 bacterium
AAGATGGTGGCTGGCGCGCTTCCCGCGGGATAGGGCAGATGAGTAACGGGATTGAGAGGCATGATCAGGGGAACCCTCTCGGAGCTGATCGTATACTGGTACCGGACGTCATCCCCCGCCACATCCCCGTCATTACGCAGTGCCTGGATATTATCAATATAATCCTGCCGGACAGGGTACCAAGGCGGGCCCGATCCATAGCCACCCCAAAAGTTCAAACCCCAAAGCCCTTCATCGTCAGGATAGTAAAGGGAAATCATGTTAACGGCCTCAACCACGTTGTAACCCATGTTATCGGTTTCCGCCGTGTATTCCCCTTTTTGACTCACGTTGAAATTAACGACGATCGCGTCCAGAAAAGACGGCCATTTTTTCATCCAATCCTGCTGGCGTCCATTCCATCCGAAATTGACCCGCCATCCATAACGGTCGCTGCTTAAATTGTCCGCTTCCCCGATCCGGCCATAAGCGTCCATAGCGGAACTGGGGGAACTCGCCAAACCATATTGGTCAAAATGCACGCCGGCCATACCCACTTTACTTTGAAAAGCGGCGAAGCCATCACTGATCGCGTCATAAAAAAAGCCAAGAGGATAGTAGGTAATCGCGACTTGCCCCGCGGGCGCTTCCAGAGCGGTATTCGTGGGAATCCCGTCCGGATTGGATGGGCTGCCCGCGTCATGGTAGCCCGTGTAGAGGCTGGAAAATCCCGCTTCTAAATTGACATTGACGGAGTTCCAAACCCAGTTCAAGGAAGTCTGATAACTCTTCAGGTTCAACTCAGGACCATTGGTGGTCGCGTCATTGTCATTAACCCACTCAGTCGAGATATCGCCTCTCAGATTGGGAAGAAGCGTGCTGTCCAATTTGGCGCCCTCTTCCCATCGTTGAGTTTGAAGGTTGGTGGTACCCATGCGACCCAGCATGAGAACAAGCCGGGTATCACCTCCGATAAGAGGTAAATTATTGCCCACACCGAAAACACCGTCAAAAGGAAGGTCATAAGTAGATTCAATTTGACCGCTCGCATAATTGGACTGAACAACGCCAATATTCGTCATGTAGTCATCCCAAATTTTAGAATCTTTATCATCGGAAGCTTTTTTAATGTCAAAAGGGTCTTGATAGAGTTTCAAAGAAGTCGGCCCGATACCCCGCGTAAAATCGCCAAAGGTCAGGGCACCGGGATAGCCCTCCACCATGACATGGGTATTCCACTGGCCCAAAGGTCCATCCAATAAAACGGCGAGATCAGGGTTGAAAACAAATAGGGAAGCGGGAGCGCTGTAGGCGCTGGGAGAACCTGAAGCGGAAGCGTTGGAATCCGAGAGAACGCCCGCCAGCCCCAAGGTAAAGCTTCCCACTCCGCCAAAATCCGTGGTCATTTTGATATCTTCTTCATTGACCGCCCGAATGGCGTTCGCGGTAGGAAGGTTGACTTCTGAAACTCCATGGATAGTCGAAAGAGGTCCGTTTGAACCCGTAATGGAAATTTCCTCATACCTAAACCGCGCGATACTATCGAAATTAGGCGACGTTATTTTATTATTTGCGTTTTTAAAGTTCTCACCCAATTGATCCTGAATGCCGCTTAAAGCGTCTATGGCTGATTGCTGGTTCTTAATCCGCTGGTCTTCCTGACTCCATTCGGTTTTCAAATCCGCGGCGTCGTTTTTCAGCTCTTTTAAGAGCTCATCAATTTCATTTCGGATTTGGGAATTCACGACGGGAAGCGGCAATATCATCATCGGCGTGGGGAGGGGTTGCGGTGTGGGTGAAGGCAGAGTCGGCTGGGCTTTGTATTGAGGGGTCTCAATCTTGGCTTTAGCTTTTTCAGTATAAAAAGCCAGTTCCATCCGGGTAACAATTTTACCCGCGTCCAAGACCGCTTTATCCTCCGGGTCTAAAAGGCCGTAATCCCCCAGCTTTTTTACCCGCTGATAAAGGGATTGATCCGGAGTCAGTTCTTCCAAGGGATGAGCCCAAACTCCCGTCAGGCCGGTTAGGAAAAGAGCCAAAAGGCCCAAACAGGTGATAAAGGTTTTAAGCCTCAAGCTCAAAAGAAACCTCGAATATTTACAAAGATTTTTCAAAATCGTAAATCTAAAAACTTAAACCCGTTTTAATAAAACTGAACTTCATCCACCCAATAATCAATGTTATACACGCCCGGAATATTGTTGGTCCCGTTTTCCCACTTGAGATAAATCACTTCCTTGCGGTGATCAACAAAGTCATCGGAATTAAGGGTAGCTCCCCAGCCCTCTTCCCGCTTCAATTGGTCAAAAGAATAGCTTTCCTCAACCCAGTCGCTGGCGGCATTTAAACCCACGCCAAAATGGTTCCCGCATTGATCTACGCAAACTCCGCCGTCCGACACAGGAACCGTGGAAGCAATTCCGATTTCAAACCGGCGCCTTCCCGATCGGTCCGCGGACCGATAATAAAACTGAACGCCGCGAAAAGGGCTGACATCATAATAGGTTCCGTCTTTTTTAAACTTACCTTCTAAGAATAGAGTCGGATATTTGGCGTCCCCCCGGTCAACGAGGGTCCCATAAATATGAGCCGCCCGGGTTGTGCCATTCGCCCCGCCCGAGGAAATAAAGTTGCTGATAAAAACACTGCTGTCGGAAGCGGCCGCGGTCCAAAAACCTAAACCCGAACCGTAAAGCTCCGGATTCATGTTTTTAGTCCCATCCTCAAAATCCGAAATAATCCTATTTTCTTGTGGAATATCCGTTTTCCGAGGCATGTTGGGATTCACAATCCCATCGGCATAAGAATCGTTTCGAGAACCAGAGTTAATAAAAACGGCCCCGCAACCGGCAATCAGAAGAGAAATCCCTGACACGCCTACTAATAAGAGAGAAAAGACTCTCAACGAGGTCATAACGAGCCCTTCAAGGAATTCGGGAGACAAAGCCCCGGTATTTTACTAAAAACATTTCAGAATCTGCAGTTTTTTTTATCTCTTGAAATCTTATCACAGGAACCGCGAACTTACTTTTTCGGTGAAAAAATGGTTTTTTTAATAAAAACCCGGTTAAAAAGAAGCGAAAGACCCGGGATTAACGGTTATCGTCGTCTAAAGGGCTTTTGGCGGGATCGCCTCCTGATTCCATATGCCGCAAAATCGGCGAACCCAATTTTTTCAGGTAAACAAAGTCAAAAACTCTTAAGGGATCATCTTGTTTCTCAACCATAACAGCGGTCATATAACGATTATCCCGGTCCGGATGATCTTCTTTGGGAATACTCGTATAAAGACTTTTCACCCGTACCCGATTACCCGCGGGAAGATCAAAGGGGCCAATGGTAGCCAAATCCACGTCATAATTCTTAGACGTATCTAACTGATGAAGAACAAGGTTTTTCAAATCTTTCGCCGACCGGTTATGAATATCCACATTGATCGGCACTGCAATACCGGCCGGGATTTCCCGGGGAGCCTCAATGTTAACCTCCACCGGCGAAAGACCTTCCGCTTGTTGAAGCGTTGTAAAAGCCTTGCCCCCGGCGATAGTCCATTCCATGGTGCTGTAGGGTCCCCGAATACCGTAAACCAGCCGGTACAAATCGTGCCAGAACATCCCCAGGTTGGCGTTTACGGGAAACCAATTATGAAAGGTTTCCACTTCACGATTATAGAGTTCCTCCGGGCCCGGCGGATCCAGCGACTTTTGCACTAAATTGAAATCCACCATTTCACCCATGGCGTACATCCCATTGCCCCGGGAGAGATAATCGGGCCATTGTTTCTTCATCGATTCCAGGGTGTTGCGGTCGCCTTCATAAAGCATAATGTGATTAAAGCTGACACCCGCGTCCACAAACATCGCCGGGTCCTGCCCATGCTGATGGCCCATCTGCCAGCCGAGGGTAAAAGTGAAAACCGGCTTGTTCATTTTCGCCTCGTCCAAAATGCTCTTAAGCGCTAACGCCACTTTGTGAGCCCTCCACCATTCGAAGAGCGAGACAACCTCCATATTTTCCTTGAGTTCAACAGTTCTAGCCAGCCAATGAATTCTTTCCTGCTTGGACATGGTCCAATAATCCGCGGGACCCGGCACGTTTAAATCCCTCACGAACTCGTCCACCATTTCATATCCCGCGAAACCGGTTCTCACGTAATCCAATCCCACCATGTCGATCAAAGGGTCCTCGTTCATTTCCTTCAGGAAATCAATAACATCTTGCCGGCGCTTAGAATCATTCAGGGAAATAAACCGGGTTTGAACCACTTCATCGCTATCTGGGTCATACCCGAGCGAAAACTCATAGGGAGCCTGGTTCCAAGCGTCACCGACGACTTTAAATGTGGTCATATAACCAGCAAACTTGATTCCCTTTGCATGAGCGGCCTTGGCGTATTTATGTCCCACTTCAACATCGCCCCGGTTAAAGGGAAAATCTTTCGCGTTCAAGTGATCCCAAACGGAAGTTTGACCCATCAGATAGCAATAAATATTGGCTCCCATAAACTGGGCCCAATCGAGGGCGTTGGACGCGCGCATCGAGTCGCCGCCGTCTAAAGCGGGCAATGCCCCGTTAATTAATTGTTTGCCGCCTTCCATGGTCAAAGCCGCGTATCCGGGATACAGCCCTTGAGGTTTCAAAGGTGGAATCGTAAAAGCCGACTCGAAACTCTTAGGGACCTGCCAATCGCTGGAAGACACGGTGACTTCCGCGATATAAGTCCCTGGTTTTGGGTTGTAAGGGATCGGCCAATTACCAATCAAACGCCCGCCCCCCGCGTCTTTCTTTAAGTTCAGCTTGGATCGCCCATCCACCATGGAAACCGGTTTTCCATCGCAATAGACTTCCACACTCGCGCGCATCTCGGCGAAACGCGTGGTTTCCTTGGGGTTTAATTTCACCTCAAAAGGCACCATTTCGTAGCGCAAAAAACTGCGGGCAGGCATCACCGCGATCACATCGGGAATCATTTGAGAGACCGAGGGGGACAATGGGGAGGATTTTTTCATCAGGGGCGCCAAAGTCGCCTTGGCGATCAAAACCCCGCTGACCAGAAACGCCGCGGCTAAAACCCAGCGGACTTTCTTGGGTGCCAAGACCCAGGTCAAAAAGAGTTCGAATCGGGGTCTGGGGAATGAAACGCGGGGCCATTTCCAAGTCCGCCGGATTTTGGGAAAAGCCGGTGGAGCGGGAGCGACGAGAGGCTGCTCCGCCTCAACCGAAGGGGCTCCCGTCACAATCGCGGCCACGGAAGCCGGAGTCTCTTGTTCGTTCTCAACCACCGTGGTTTCAACGGGTGAAAAAGTCGAGTCCAAATGAGGCTCGGAAGCCAGGGGAACGCCGGGAAGAGCTTCTTTCGCGGCCCGATCTGCGGAAGGGCGTTTGAAAAAAAGCTTGGGCCAGTTAAGAACCGCCGCCGCTAAGGAAAGAAACAGAGTGAATAACGATTGAATCTGCCGTTTCAAAACAGTCCCTAAAGTTCGCGTCGTCTCCTTCAGGGTTGAGTAATTGGCCGAGATATTTAAAAGGGCTTCATTGGTCTGTTTCGGCAGACGAAAAGGCTCAAGCTGGGCTTGATTCGCCTGGGACACAATTTCCGGCGGCAAAGGGGTTTCCCGGGTCAGCTTCACCACGGTTTCCACATGATAAGTTTGCGGAAACATATCTAACGGTTGAATCCAATCCACCGCGAAACCCTGTTTGGTTAACAAGGCCAAATCCCGGGCCAAGGTGGAAGGGTCGCAAGAAACATAGACTAAGCGTTCCGGGTGTAAAGCCGCGATGCGGGCCAAAATTTCGGGGCTGACCCCTTTGCGGGGTGGATCTAAAATCGCGGCGTCAATTTGGGTCAGACCTTTTTCTTTGAGCCCTAAAAGAATTTGGGCCACATCCCCTTCTAAAAAATCAATGTTCGTTCGGTGGTTCGTTTCGGCGTTTAAACGGGCGTCTTCCACCGCAGGGGCGATTTCCTCCACTCCCACCACATAGTCGGCTTTTGGGGAGACCGCTAAGGCCAGTGTTCCAATACCGCTGTAAAGATCGAGAACGGTTCCCCATTTTTTCTTGTGAACTGGATCCCCCAAGGCTTCCCGGACAATGGTGTGAAGCATATCCGCTTGCGGCGTGTTGACTTGAAGAAAAGAACGGAGAGAAACTTTCAATTTCAGATCATCAATGATTTCAAAATAATGATCTCGTCCGGCCAGGACTTTCGTTTGGGGTCCAAAGACTATATTGGTCCGGGAAGGGTTGATGTTTTGAAGGACTCCGACCAAATTGGGGTTTTCTTCCATTAATTCTTGGGCGAGACGGGGCAAAATCTGGTTCAATTCTTCCGCGATGGCTGTGGGCTTTTGCAGACGCTCCTCAGGAATCTCGGTACGGGTCACGAAAGCCAACAGAATCTCCCCAGTCTTAAATCCCTGGCGCAGGGTCAAATGGCGTAAAAACCCCGTGTGTTTCTTTTCCTGATAAGGCGTTAATCCGGAACGGTTGATCTTACTGAGTACTTTTTGAATGAGGTCATTGATCGCGTCGCCCTGAATGGGACAGGTATGATAAGGAACCAGGTGATGGGAACGGGGCTCATAAATACCCGAAATGAAATGACCATCTCGCATCGAGATGACCGGCATGGCTTTATTGCGGTAAGCGTAAGGAGAGGGCGACGGCAAACAAGGCTGTACTGTCAGATTCGTTAAACGGCCGATGCGCTCCAAAGCGTCCTGAACAAACTGCCGTTTGGTTTGAAGCTGGCGGGGATAGCTGAAATGCTGCCATTGACAGCCGCCGCATTCCTCAAAGATGGAACAAACCGGGGCTACCCGGTCCGGGGAATGCCGCAAGACTGACAGGATCTCGCCGGTAGCGTAATGATCCTTGACCTGGGTAATTTTGACTAAAACTCTCTCGCCGGGAAGTCCCCCCGGAACAAAAACAGCGAACTCCTGGTAACGACCGACCGAATCACCGCCGAAAGCCAAAGCGTTAATTTCAATTTCAATTTGATCCCCGAATCGAACGGGTTTGGTCGTGTGGGTGTTCATGGTCGTCCTGATGAAAAAATATCCTGGGCCTCACTTGGATCCAAGGCATCGAATCGTCAATGAGCCCCCATCATCGATTGGTTAAATCACTTATGCTTCTCGAAAACAGTGAGACGCCTGCTTTTGAAAAAACGAAGAGACTTTTTCTGGTCGCGCAAAAAGAAAAACCCTAAGAGTGGTTCTCTTAGTATTCTAACCCTTTTTCAAACGGGGGCAACCGACTTTCCCTGTTATGCCCGCGGTTATCTTGATTTGAGGGATGACCCAAGATAAAAGTTCACCCCGAGGAAGAGACTGCGAACCATTACGGCTGGCGACCCCCACCCAATTCCCACACGTAAACTAGCGGGCAAAATCCAACCGGACACTGACCCCTGGGTCGGACAAGCCCTTAATTAAATGTGTTTTTAAAAGAGAATGACTTAATTCTTAAAGCCTTCGCTGTCCCCCCTCTTTTGGGAAAAGAGGGGGTTATCTGGGGATTTTCAATCGCGGGTTAAGTTATTTCTTTTTCATTTCGGCGGGGTCCGCTTCCAGCCTTAAATAATCCAGATAGACCACAATCGGCTGTTCACCCGCGGGAATCGGGGTAGTCACGGCCGTCGGAGTCGTGGAAACGCTCATCGGCTTCACCATGGCCGGTTGGCTGGCGGCCGTCGTTGTCGCTAGGGGGGTCGAAATCATGGCGGCGGGAACCCCGTTCGCGTCGACCCTAAATCGGAAGGAACGGATCGAGGTCAAATCCAGCCGAGCCTTTTCCAAATCCTCCATGGAAATAGAAAGATTGGAGACTTTTTTCGGGTTCAATACACCCGAAGTTTCATAGACAAAAGCCCTGGCGTCGGCGATTTGAATATGGTAATTCAGGGGCTGGTCTTGCGGGTTATAAACATCCAATTTCAAGCTGGTGTAATCCTGCCATTCAAAAACCGAAAGCCGTGTCACCGAATTGGTATCCAAAACCGCCTGAGGCTGCCAAACCGCGTCCGGGGTGGGCGTGGGGAAAAACTGGCTGGCGGTTAAAAAGGTGACTTTGGCGCTGTGCTTGCCGTGAGTCTGGTTTTCCGTGGAGGATTCCATCTTGACGTATCCGCCCGTCGTCCAATCGAAATCATCCCGTTCATTCTCAAAGTCATCGATAACGAGGGTTTTCTTAACATCCTTATGGCGTTTGAAATTACGGGTGATACCTAAACCTACAGCCGCGGCGTAAAGCAGGGCCAAGACCAGAAGAATACCTAAAATTTGCATGAATCGTTGCATGTTCCGTCCTCAAATAGGGGGTCGAAGAAAAGCGAGGGCATTGTATCAGTCAGGAAGGGCTCCCGCAACTTTAGCCGGAGGCTTAAAGCGTTTTCAAGCAAGACAGGCCCAACATTGAAACAAGAATCCCAAGTAAAACTGCTTTCACCGCCAAGACGCCAAGTCCGCCAAGAAAGGCAATAAACAATCAGTTTTAAAGAATTTTAACTTTTTTTGGTGTTCTTGGCGGACTTGGCGTCTTGGCGGTGGAAGCAGTTTTGATTAAAAGCCCAACCGGCCACAACTACTTATTTTTTCACCCCAGAGGATTCACGGACGACCAGCAGGGTCGGCATAAACACCTGGCGGGTTTTCCAGGTATCTAAATGATGAATTTTCTCGATTAAAATTTTCGTCGCTTCCACGCTCAGTCCCCGGAAATCCTGTTTCATCGTGGTCAAAGAATAGGGCGGCTTGGAAGCCTCGGCGATATCGTCAAAGCCCACCAGCGCGATATCTTTCCCCACTTTCAATCCCGCTTTTTCAATCTCATCCCAGGTGGCCAAGGCCATCAAGTCGTCCGAGGAGAAAATCGCCGTAGGCCGGTCGGATAAAGCCAATAATTTTTTAGCCGCTGCCGTTCCCGAAACCCGGGTAAAGGAACCTTCCACAATATAGTTTTCCGGAATATTTAGGCCGTGCTTTTTCATCGCGTTTTTATACCCTGTGAGGCGATCCATGGCGTCCGAGGACATTTTCACCGGACCCGCGATAAAAGCGATTTTCTTGTGGCCCAGGCCGACCAGATAATCCACCATTTGGGCCGACGCGTTTAGGTTGTCGCAATCGACGAAATCAATGTCCGGGCTTTCCGTGCGGTGCCCGATCAACACGATCGGAACCTTATTTTCAGTGATATGTAAAATATCTTTTTCAGACAAAATGGGCGAAACCAGCAGGATGCCGTCCATCGCGTTATGAAACATCTTTTTATAAATTTCCACGGGATCGAAAACGCCGGCGATCGTATTTACCAGAAGACCGAAATCGTTTTCTTGAACTGTCTCGTTAATCCCGTTTAAAAGTTCCACATACCAATGGGCTTTAAAATCGCACTTAGTTTCAAACCAGGAAAAAAAGACTTGGATGAGATTCGTTTGGTTCACCACTAACCCCCGGGCAATGGGATTAGGTTTGAATTCCAGTTCTTCGATGATTTTCAAGACCTTTTGCCGGGTCTCCTCTAAAACATTTGGATTTTTGTTGAGAACCCGGGAAACAGTGGAGATCGAAACCCCGGCTTTGTTCGCGACATCATAAATTGTGACGGACATGGCGGCTCCTTAAGATCGCTTTCAAAGCGCTTTCATCACACTTCACACGAATCCCCGTTCGTTAAAACTAGCGGGGAGAAATAATTCTTCTAAACGAAACTTTCACCGTTGTTGAATGGTTCAACGAACGGAATTCATTGCGGCTGAAATGGATTTTAGCATGAATTAAATAAAAAAGCCGGGCTTTCCCCCGAACTTTTTCAGCTTTCCGAAGGTCTAAACGCTGTTACAATCCACGGAATTTAATTCAAAGGATGAAGGATGAACCTCTTTTTAAAAGCCGCGGTCCAGGCCGCTCAAGCCGCCGGAAAAATCCACAAAAAACACTACGGCAAAACTCTGAATATCCAATTCAAATCCAAAAACAACCAGAATCTCGTAACCCAAGTGGACAAACTTTCGGAAAAAGCGATCCTCTCCCTCCTCCAAAAGCGTTTTCCCGCCCATAACTTTTTAGGAGAAGAAAGCGGCGGGCAGGAAAATAACTCCCGCTACACCTGGGTGGTCGACCCTTTGGATGGCACCACCAATTTCGCCCACGCCTATCCTTTCTTCTGCGTTTCCATCGCCCTTCTGAAAGATAAGAAGCCCGTGGCCGCGGTGGTTTACGACTCCCTCCGAAACGAGTGCTTCACCGCGGAAAAAGGCCGCGGCGCCTTCTTGAATGGCCGCCGGCTGAATGTTTCCAAAATCGGGACCTTAGAGGAAAGCCTTCTTTGCACCGGCTTCGCCTATGCGGTCCGCGAAACCCGCTACAACCTGGATAACTTTGAGAAATTCGTTTTAAAAGCTCAGGGGGTGCGCCGGGACGGCTCCGCCGCTTTGAATCTCGCCTATGTGGCAGCGGGCCGTTTTGACGGTTTCTGGGAAAGGGGCATCCAAGCCTGGGATATGGCCGCGGGTGTTTTGCTGGTCTGGGAAGCCGGAGGCCAAGTTACCGATCTCACAGGCAAGCCCTATGACTTGTTCAAGGAAAACGCCCTGGCCAGCAACGGCAAAATCCACAACCACTTATTCAAAATCCTGAAAAACGGCCAAGACGAAAAAACCTGGGCGAAAAACCATTAAACCTTTTTGAACCACGAAGTGACACCAAGAGCACAAAGTAGAGAAATCACGAAGTAAAAAGCATTTCCTAAAACATCGTTATAAAACCATGATTTTCCTGTTCCTGATTTACTTTGTGGCCTCCCTACTTTGTGCTCTTGGTGTCACTTCGTGGTTCCTCCTTGGAACCTTTTCTTTTTTCCTGTGTCTTACCAGGTGAAGGTCAATCACCGGAGGTGTCACATGGAAGCGAGATTCAGAAAAGTTGGGTTTCTGTCGGTTTTATTGTTTCTGGGAGTTCACGCCGGTTGGGGGGAAGTCACTGTTTCAACCCAACCCCGGCAGGTTACGGTATTTCCCGACAGCGCCCGGGTCGTTCGGGAAGGCTCGTTAAAACTGGAGGCGGGGCCGGAAAAAGTTCTCTTCCCCGACCTACCCGCCTCCGTCATTGAATCCTCCATCCGCCTCACGGTAGATGGCCCCCCGGGCACCAAACTCTTCGGCGTCGAACTGCGCAAGGAATATACCCCGGAAGTCGCAGAGGAGCGGACCCGGGTGTTGAAGAACCAAATCCAATCCCTCGAAGACGAACGCACCGCCTTTACCGACCGGGTCGACGCGCGTAAAACCGAAATGGACATTTTGAAGGGACTCGCCAAAGAAAGCGCCTCCACCGCCGCCTGCCAAGGCGCCACCCATGCCGGAACCATTGTGGACTTCACCCGCTCCGCCGGCGCGGTGGGCGCCCGAATCGCCAAACTCATGCTGGCTTCCCGCAAAGACGAGCGGGGCATCCGGAATTTGGATTTGAAACTCGCCGCCCTGAGAAAACAATTGTCCGAAGGCGGATCCCCCGACCGGGAAAAGAAAACCGCCTCCGCGGACTTGGAATTAGCCCAACCCGGTATTGCCCGGTTTACGCTCACCTATCAGGTCTCGCAAGCCGGCTGGACTCCTCTTTACGATCTGCGGCTGAATACGACGGCTGAAAAACCCCAAATGGACCTGGTCTTCAACGCCGGGGTTCGCCAGAAGACTGGCGAGGATTGGAACGGAGTCGCCTTAACCCTTTCCACCTCCCGGCCCACCGAAGGCACCCAGGTACCCGACCCCACCGATTGGTGGCTGGACTTCTTCAATCACGAAGTATTCCGGGCCAAGAAACTAATGGGCATGGCCGCCTATGCTCCCGCACCCGCCAGCTCGAATGCCGCCCTCTATGAGGAAAAAAATGACGATAGCCAGGACGCGAGCCTCGAGGCAGCCCAAGTCGAGACGGCCCAAACAATTCAAGCCCCCTACGCTATGTCCTTTTCCATCCCCACCCACAAGGATATTCCCTCCGACGGGTCCGACCACCGGGTAGAGATCGCCGAGAACTCCCACCCCGTCGCCCTGACCCTGGTGGCGGTCCCCCGCCTGTCCCAAGCCGCCTACCTAGAAGCCAAGATCACCTACGGCGGCGAGCAATCCCTGCTCCCCGGCCAAGCCCAGCTTTTCCGGGACGGTGATTTCGTGGGAACGACTTATCTGGAAGCCAAAGCCCCCGGCGAGGCCTTTGACCTAGGGTTTGGCCAGGATGACCAAATCCGCGTGGAAAGAAAAATGGTGAACGAAACGACCGGCCAAGCGGGATTCCTTTTCACCAAGGGCGAACGCAAATACGACTGGGTGACAACCCTGGTGAACTATCACTCGGGCGTCCGCACGGTGGAAGTGAGGGAACAGCTTCCCCGGTCTCATCAAAAACAGATCACCGTGGAAAAAGACAACATTTCCCCGAAACCCCAACCCGAAAACCCCGACAAGCCCGGCCTAGTTTGTTGGAAACTGGAGCTAACTCCAAAGGAAAAAACCAAACTGACCTTCGCCTATCATGTGAACTTTCCGGAAGATATGCAAATTTCAGGACTGGAATAAAGTCGAAGGGAAAAAGCAAAAAGCTAACCGGGAAAATTCCCGGTTAGCTTTTATTGTTTAAAAGGTTCTAAGTTCCACGCAAGATTTGGATGGGTTTATAGAACCAATGGTGGACAATTCCTAAAAGGAAAGGAATTTAAAACACATATAAATCAGCAACGGAACATAAGTAACCATCATCCATTTATAGAATTTATAAACTGTTCGATCATTTGCGGCGTTAACACCATTCCTTATCCGCTTAATCAAATGATAAGTAAAAAAAATCCAAAAAAACACTAGTTCAAAAAAAGGTAACAAAATAAAAAGCGAAATATTTTTCTGAGGTGGCATGCAATAAACAATCAAGATTAAGGAAAACACTGATAAATGAAAAAAATGTCTGCCGTAAAAAGTTTCATATCTCTTTTTATTCTGCGTATTTTTCAAAATACTATCGTCTCCCCAATTGGCTTCGAGCCAGCTCTCTGCGTTACTACTCCGCCCACCCCTTCAAAAACTCCTCAATCAAAAAAGGCAGATCATTGTCATATCCGCCTTCCAAAAGTGAAAACATCGGCAGATCCATCTGCTTCAGCCATTGACCAATTTTCCGGTAGTCTTTTTTCTTGAGGCCGAATTGGGTCAGGGGGTCCTTCTCATAAGTATCAAAGCCCATCGAAACCCCGACCAGGTCCGGTTGAAAATCCCGGATTCGTTTCATGGCGTTTTCCATGGCAGGAAAATAGTCTCCCTCTTCGGTGCCGGGCGGCAGGGGGTAGTTGATACAGTTCTCCCGGGACGACCTTCCCGTTCCCGGATAAGCCGGAAACTGGTGCAGTGAAACGTAAAGAAATTCCTTTTTGCTGAAGCAGAAGTCCTCCGTGCCGTTGCCGTGGTGGCAGTCCAGGTCGAAGACCGCGATCTTTCGGGGCTTCTCCCCGCGCGCCACATCCTGAACCGCGACGGCCATGGAGTTGAAATAGCAGAAACCCATGGCCTTGTCCGGCCGGGCGTGATGGCCAGGCGGCCTCATGAGGGAGAAAACCTTCGTGCCGTCCAGGCATTCCCGGGCCGCCTGAAGCGCCGAGCCGGCGGACAGCATGGAAGCGTCATAGATGCCGGGAGCGCCGGGGGTATCCGGGTCAAAGTAAACCTCCCGCTCCACATCCGCTACCAGATTAGGTCCGTGGACGGCGTAAATTTTTTCCAGGGGGGCCGGAGCGGGTTCGGCGAATTGGTCCGCGGGGAGGATAGATTTTAAATGTTCCAGGGAGCGGAGCACCCGGGCCGGCTGTTCGGGATGGCCGGGGATGTCGTATTGCCCGACTTTAGGGGTGGAAAGAATCTTGAGCTTACTTGCCGCCATTACGCTTCGAGATCTTCTCGGCCAAAAGAAACTTGTCAAGCCGGATCACGTCTTTGCGGTTGATCGCGAGAATCTTAATACCCGCCCGATGAGTGGAGCCGGTGGCGCTTCCCGAGTTTTCTGATACGGCCCGGATAACCTCGGCGATCAGGGTGACCGGCGCCGGATAGCCGGGCAAATAAAGGTGGATTTCCAGGGCTGAGTCCTCGGGAAAGGATTCCTGCCCCACCAGGGACATGCCCCCCATGGAAATATCCCGGGTCACCGCGTTCATCACTACGGATTTTTTGGAGAGTTCGGGTAATTGATCGGCCATGGATTCCCGGTAAGAAGCGTCGGAAAGGGTTGTCACCAGGTCCGCCTTGGGAATTAGGCAATAGGTGACTTTAATGGAGGCGTCAATGCGCTCAAACTGCCGTTTTTCCATCCATCCGTTGTGAACCGCCATACCAAACCTCGCTGATTACTTCTTCCAATGAATACAAGAAACCGGACAGCTGTGCATCGCCGACTGGATATGTTCTTCGCTGTCCCCTTGGGCGTTATAAACTTCCGAAAGCCCGTCGCTGTTCATCCGGAAAACTTTAGGTGTTTCCACCACACAGGCCTCACAGCCGGTGCATTCGTTCTGGTCCACGTAAGAAATTCGATTTAACTTTTTGGTCTCACCCATAGATTCCCTATCGCCCGCTTCTGTTAAAACTGAACCCGGAAGCTGGTACTGCCAGCGATGTCCGTGCCGTTCGATTCGCCCACGATGGCCCAATGGAGCCCGACGCCAAAATCCAACCCCACCACAAACTTCGGTTCCAAAAGGGTCGGGGGCGCGGCGCTAACAGCTAATAAATTAAGGGATCCGCTGCCTGAGGGCACCCCGCCCGGATTTGTGGTCAAGGTGTAGTTACCATTGCCCGTTAAGGTTGTGGAAATAACTCCGGAATTTCGTTGGAAACCGATAGCCGCGAAAGGATAAACAACTCCCAAATCTTTTCCGACTTCTATTTTAGCGCCAAAGCTCTTACTGTTCCAATTCAGGTCATAAGCCGTCTTCCCGCTCACATTCACGTTATATTGCTGCCCCGAATCCGTATAAATGGAATTTTGATTGATATTAGAAGCGAGACCGACGTTTCCGTTCATTTGATCCCAACTGATACCCATCGTCACCGTCGGAAGTTGTATTCCATCCAATATCTTGTAGCGTAAGTCCAAACCCCATCCGGAATAATTAGCGCTCACACCGGCAACGCTAATAGAAGGCAGGGTCGTATACCGAAATCCGATATCCAATCCGTTCATCAGACCCAATCGGGCGGTAGCGATCGGAAAAGGAAGCGGAATACCTGAGGGAAAACTGATATTCGAATTGGCGACAATCGCCGGCAAACTTAGACTATTCAGATTCGGCAGGGTAATGAAATCCGCTCCCGCTCCGACTCCTATCTCAAAATGAGGCCCCATCACAAAATCAAAAACGCCCGGCGGATTATCCCAGCCCAAGGTTGAGAAAAATCCAAGACTTTTAGAAAAGGGTCCATTCATGAAATTAGCGAGGGTCTTATAATCGGATTGGGCTTGATTGACAAAATCCTGGGCCGGAGTCTGCGCCTTAACCGGGCTCGTTGAGACTGCCCCCAAGACTAAAACAAATAAAATGGTCCAAAAAGTTTTTCGAAAAGCCATTCTTTTCCTCGTTCACATCAGGTTAAATGGAAAAACGTTTCAATTACTTTAAGTCAGGTCGTTCTAAATGAAAAGCATTTACATAAATCCACGGAAAACACCTCTTTCCAGGAGCGGCTTTTGAAATGGCCTGAGTCTTCACTGGTTTTAGGCACCTTTGTTGAACGCCTCCACCGGTTTGGCGCGACAGTAAAAGTCAAAGGCCGGGAAGAATACTGCCATGTGACCAACTCAGGCCGGCTTCGGGAACTCTTATGTCCCGGCGCCAAGGTGGCTCTCGTCGATCATCGGGATGATCCCCTCGCCAATTCCAAAGCCCCTCGCAAAACCCGTTACGCCGTCCGCCTAGCCTATTACCGGAAAAAGTGGGTTTGCATTGAGGCCAATATCGCCCCGAAGTTGTTGAAAGAAGCCTGGGAAAAGCACAAGGTTCCCTCTTTATCCCGTTACGATGAACTTCAGGCTGAAGTCCCATTGAATACCCACACCCGCTTTGATTTTCAAGCCCGTAACTCCAAAACCGGAGAGAAAGCTTGGATTGAGGTGAAGTGCGTGACCCTGGTGGATGAGAAAGGCGCGGGACTTTTCCCCGACGCGCCCTCGGAAAGGGCCTCCAAACATTTGCGGGAATTAAAAACTTTGTCTCATAAGGCCAAAACTAAATGTTATGTCTTTTTTATCCTGCAGAATCCTTACGGCCGGGGAGTCGCTCCCAAGGATGAGACCGACCCCATTTTTGGAAAAACTTTGCGCTTGGTTTCTAAAACTCAGGTCCGTCTTCAAGCTTTCCGCGCCAGGATTGATCTCCAAGGCGCGGAATTGGATCAGGAAATCCCGATTTTTTTATAAGGAGTATTTAACAACCCGGGCGTTTCCCGTGTCCGTCACATAAATGTTGCCGTTGGAATCCACAGCCACTCCGTAGGGGTTCTTCACCGAATCCGCGGCAGAGAGATTGCTATCGGATTGGGCGGCCAGCGTGTTTCCAGCTGGATTAAAAACCTTGATCGAGTTGTTTCCCGAATCAACGATGTAAACATTTCCGTTTTTATCTAACTTCACGTCATTGGGTTTGTTTAACTTAACGGTAGAGCTGTTGCCCCAGGTGATCGTGCTGTTTTGAGTTGGGTTGAGTCCCGTAATGCTGTTCCCGGCGAAATCAGCGACCAGTAAGTTCCCGTTCCCGTCACTACCCATGCCAGTGGGTCCGGAAAAGTTGCTCTGGCTTCCCAATTGGGTGATGGGATTCCCGTCGGCGCTAAACTTCCAAACCTTGTTATTGCCGCTATCCGAAACATACACATTTCCGTTGCCGTCCACCACGACTCCCTGGGGCGAGACAAAGGGCGAACCGCCGTTGGAAGTTGGTGTAAATTGGTTCAACCAGATCCCCGTAGAGCTCATTTCAGTAACCCTCAGGTTTCCAGCGTCCACCACATAAATATTGCCGTTGGTATCCACCGTCAGCCCCGTGGGGCGGCTGGTGGCGAATGAGGCGCTTTTCTCATCGGCATATCTCATCTGAGCCAGGCTATTTCCGTTCGAATCGAACTTGATGACCATGTTGAGTCCGGCATCCGCGACGTAAATGTTGTTGCTGCTGTCAACCGCGATTCCAACCGGGGTTACCAGAGCCCCATTTCCGCTTTGATTCCATTGGGAAACCATTTGAAGGGTAAGCGTGGAGGAGGTGGCCATCGCCGTCGGAGCGAGCGGGGCAAGTCCCTTTCCACAACCGGTCATTTCGACCAGAGCCAGAATCAAAGCCAGATTTAAAAGTCCCTTTTTCATATTTCACCTTTTCTCCCCTCGCGGGGTTCATCGTATTGTTCTATTAGTAAAAGCAACCGGAGTGCCAAGAAAAAAAGGGCAAAAACCTTGAAAAAAGCGCTTTCCAATCATTTGTAAAGGTTGGAAAAACGGCTCTAAATGACCCAGTTGGGTAAATAAAACCCAATGGACGAATGCGGAAATGAATAAAAACGGGACACTCGGAAGGGATTATAAAAAACGACGGTGAAAAATTGAGCCTTAGGGAATTTTCGAATCAGCTGTCGGCGGGGCGTCCTTATCTTCAATAAAAGCCTTTCGCATCTGCTGATCTAAAAGACAGCAATCAGGACAATCCTGAACGTGCTTCGAAATCCAGTCCATCTGAGCCGGCAGAAGTTCTTCTTGCAAAAAAGCGTTATAAAGTTGGTGAACCTGACGGCAATCCATAAATCCCATTTCTTGACCAGACTTCCCTTGGAAGGAGAAGCAGCAAATCAGTCTTTCAAGTACCCTACTCCTGCCGCAACCCATTTTAACAACAAAAAATGACCCGAGGGGCGACTCCCACCAACCTCGGCCTTCCGATTCGAAAAGTCACGACCGGCAAGACTTCAAAAAGCTGATTCATGATATTTTAAGAGGCTTCCAGGGACTGTTGAATCACGGCATTTTCCGAGGAATAAAGAAAAAAATCAGAGAGATCGACTGGAAGTTACCAAACCGCCGCGAAAGCCGTTTGAATTTGCCCAGGCTTGGCTGCGGAATGCCTTTTCTTTTGGAGATGAAATTTTGATCGAAACATCGGCTTTTATTGTATGGGTGCCGCATTCTCCAAAAACAGTCCGCCCGATCCTGTTAAAATCGGCCACTTTTTGTACAAAAATTGGCATCTTATCGTCTTCAGAAAATAGCTCAAAAACTAAAAAGGGGGCTCCTTTTCAGGAAGCCCCCTTTTCAAGGCAAACTAAATCATTCAAAGCCATAGAACGAGTAAGGAATCGACTTCGAATCCTTAACCGTGCTATTGACGTAAACGCTTCCCAGGTTACTGTCATACATCCAACCAGTTCCAGCGCCCGTCGGGACCGAACTTTGGTTTGTCATAGTCACCTTATTCCCAACTGGACTCGTTGAACCAACCGTAAACGCTCCAGTTACTTTCACATTTTGGAGATTATCCAAATAACGGCTAAAAGCGTAACCAGTGAAAGATTGCAGAGTTTGCGGCCAAACCCCTTGATAGTCTCCATAATAAATCGAGGCGGCGGACTTGATCGCGCCCAGATTTCCTTTGGTCGACCCTTCTCTTGATTTTTCCAACATTTGGGCGAACCGCGGAATCGCGATAGCCGCCAAGATACCGATAATCGCGACAACGATCATCAGCTCAATTAATGTAAATCCTTTTGCTTTCAAACGAATCATTTAGTCCTCCGTTTTTTCTAAACCGAACGCTGCCTGTGACCCCAAAGGCAGTCGATGTTGAAAATAAACTATACCCGTCTACGTCAATGTCCTTTTTCAGGCAGCTTTTTTATTTCGATCTTTTGGGACTTCACATCAATTCTCCGGGTGTTGTCGGTAAAATCCGAAGCCCATGTGTTTCCCTCGGAAACAGACTTTGGATGTTCACCCGCGACCCAGAAAATAGAACCAAAAACCAAAAGCCCAAGAAAGATTAATAAAAAATAAGACTTCATTGATTTTTCCGGATACAGATTTAATTTACTGTAATAAGTAAAAGCACGAACTGTGCCAGTAAAAGGTAAATGATTTCCTTAAATTCCAGGCAATTGGACAGTCCAATCTGCATCAAAAAGAATGCAGTGGAACCTTTCTTATGCATTGATCCCAGAAAGGTACTGCTGTGAAAGTATCATCGGCAGAATGAAAAAAGATTTATTTTTTTCGAAAGAAATCGGCTTTCAAACGATATTTTTTCAGAAGGAGTTGAAAATTTCGACGGGCAAGTCCCGCTTGACGGGCCGCGTCCGAAACATTCCCTTGAGATTTTTTTAAAAGTTGAACCAGATAATTCTTTTCGAACGCTTGAACTTGAAGGCGTTTGGCCTCCCGAAAAGGTCCTTCGGGCTGATACTTTTCAGAACTTTGGGGCAGCGCCATATCTTGCGGCCCTATTTCAAACCCGCTCGACATTAAAGCCGCACGCTCGAGAATGTTTTTAAGTTCCCTGACATTTCCAGGCCAGCTTTGAGAAATCAGCCATTTGAGAGCCTGAGGCGAAAGCTTTTTAATGTCCTCGGTATTTTTAGAGAATCGTTTTAGAAAAAAGTCAGCCAAAAGGGGAATGTCAGCCATTCTTTCCCGCAAAGGGGGAATCGGCAGAAGTAAAACAGAAAGCCGGTAAAATAAATCTTTACGAAATCTTTTTTGCTCCACCATTTCCTCTAAATTTTGGTTCGTAGCGGCGATCACCCGCACATCCACCTTTCGGGCGCGGGCGTCGCCCAAAAGACGAACCTCGCCGGATTCCAACACTCTTAAAAGTTTGGCCTGTGATTCCAAGGGAACTTCCGCGATTTCATCTAAAAATAAAGTACTTCCATCCGCCGCTTGAAAAAGTCCGTCGCGGGTTTCTTGGGCTCCGGTATAAGCGCCTTTCTTAACGCCAAAAAGCTCCGCCTCGAATAAATTGGCGGGAAGCGCCCCCGCGTTCACTTGAACTAAAGGACCTTTCGCTCGCGGTGAAGCCTCATGGATAGCCCGGGCCGCCAATTCCTTTCCAACCCCTGATTCTCCCACAATAAGAACATGCGCGTCGCTCGGGGCGAACTTATGGATGAGTTGGGATACTTTTTGAATCGCGGAAGATCCGCCTACCATCGGACCATTCAGGGAAGCGGAAACCTCTTGGCGTAATCTCTCATTTTCTTCAAGTAAGCGTCCTTTCGCTAGAGCCTTAAAAACCACGACTTCCAGATCCTCCGCCGTAAAGGGCTTTGGAAGATAGTCTTCCGCTCCTTTCTTAATGACATCCACGACATTTTTAGTGCTTCCATAACCGGAAACCACGACAACCGGCAGATGGGGGCTTACTTTTTTCAGTTTTTCTAAAAAATGCTCGCCGGACAATCCGGGCAGGCGTAAATCCGTAATGACCAGGCTGAAAGCTTCCCGATTCAATACTTCCAGAGCTTTTTCAGCGTCTTCCACACAAAAGGCGTCATAACCTTTTTGATCCAACATGGCGTTTAAAAGATTGCGGACCCCCTTTTCATCATCGACAACGAGTATCCTCTGTTTTTTAGTCATTTCGATCCCTTTGAGACAATTAGGCGCTGGGCCATTCTAAAATAATTCTCGTTCCGTGAGGCCTGTTTGCCCTGACTTGGATGCGGCCCCCATGGGCTTGAAGAATTGAGCGGGCAATCACCAATCCTAAACCTGTCCCGCTGGGTTTCGTGGTAAAAAAGGGCCGAAATAGCTGGGCCGCGTCTTTTTTCAAAATCCCTTTTCCCGTATCGGTTACCCGGACCCAAATCGATCCCTTATTTTTCTTTAATTCAATAAGAACAATTCCTCCCTGAGGCATCGCTTCCACCGCGTTCCGCATGACATTCAACAGCACCTGCTTCACCCGGTCTTTATCCGCGGAGACCATAAAGGGCTTTGACACACATTTTAACTGGTATTTCAGCTCTCCTTTGGGAATTTGAGCCCAAGTTTCCCTCGCCAAAAAAGTCAAATCAAAACGTTGAAACCGTAATTGAATCGGCTTGGCAAAAGTTAATAGATCTGAAACCAGTCTCCGGCAGCGGTTGGCTTCCTGATAAATTTCATCCAACCAATTTTTGAATTTGACGCCTTTGGCGTTCCGGGCCATTTGGGCCGACCCTAAAATCACCGTTAATGGATTATTTAACTCATGGGCCAATCCGGCTGAAAATTGTCCAATAGTCGCCAAACGCTCTGACTCCGCCAGCTTTCGTTCGGCTTGAAGCGTTCGGCGGTGGGCTCTTTCCCTGGAATGGGTTTGGGCTTTAATATTTTGGGCCATCCGCCCAATCGCCTGTCCTAAAATTTCCACCTCGTCGGTCGGTTTCAAGGATTCCCATTTTTTAGAATCCAATTGACCCGATTCATACCGGCCCACTTGAGTCGCTAAATTTAAAATAGGACGAACGACTCTCTCGGAAAGAGTTAAGGCTAAAAGTAAACTCGCAATGAGGGTCAAGGCTAAGAAAAGGGACATAAACTTCAACATTCGCGCCGCTGGTTCATAACATTCCTCAGCCGTTTGGCGCACAATCACACCCCAGGACGCGGATTCCACCGTGGCGAAAGCCGCTAAGACCTCTTCGCCCGCCCGGTTTTTAAATTGGATGACGCCTTCTTTTTGGGTTTTAAGTTTTTGAACCGCGGGACTTCCATTGACCGTTCCCAGCAGCCGGGTTTTATCCGGATGCACAATGGCAAATCCCTGTTGATTGACCATATAAGCGTAGCCGGTTTTTCCGAAATGCGCGGTTTCTAAGTTTTTAATGCTGTGATTGGGCAGGTAAGTAACTCCCACCAAGACTCCGACCAAATGCCCATCCCGGAAAACAGGAGCGCTGACCGCGACCCCCACCTCATCGGATTTGGTTTTATAAACGTCGACCAAAACCGAGCTTTTCAATTCCTCCGCGCGCTTAATGTTTTCGATAAAAAAAGAGGACGGTGGTAGATTTTGAGGATTGACACTGGGCTGGCCCTGCGCGAAAAGGTGGCCCTGAGGCGTGAATAGGAGTAAACCATCAATGAGTTCGGTCGCGTTCGTGACAAGGGTCATTTCCCGGATGACGGAAGAGCGGACCATAAGGGTTATTTCAGGCCGTTTTGAAAGAACCTCAATCGCTTGAAAAGTATTGGAAAGACTTTGATCCACCTGCCAGGCCAGGGTTTTAGCCAAAGTCAACTGGGCTTGTTGTGCTTGCAGCCGGAGGGATTGATACGATTTCCAAACCAAATAGCCGCCCAAAAAACCGGTAGTACCCGTGGAAAGAAGAACCGTCAAAAGGGTGATTTTGGTCTTTAAACTGATAAATCTCAAAATTCACTTCCCTTAACGCTGTTATTTTTTAACCAAGCTCTTCGCCCCAAAAGCCCCAACCGCGGCCCCGACAAGAATCAATCCAAGCCATACCAAAAAACGCCCGCTGCCCGCGCCAAATCGAATCCCAAATTGTTGGTCGACAAACCTTCCCATTAAAAAACCGATAAACCCGCCAAAAGCGGAAAAAAGAAGAACCCAAACAAGTTGACCCAGTGAATAGTATTTTCGGCTGATCCCCCAGAGCGGTTGAATTAAGGGGAAATAGACGAAGATAAATAAAAACCCCAGGGCAATCTCGTGCTGGCGCATAGCGGTTGAAAAAGGATTTCCCGTGAAATAAAGAAGATAAACCGTCCAAAGGTAAGCGCAGACGCCTAAAGCCCAGCTCAAAACAAAACTCACGGGCCAAAGAATCGTTCCCAAACAACCTTCCGGCAATTTCCAACGGTAAACATAAAGCAGCGGATAAGCCACGACGAAAAATAAGGCGTTATGGAAAAAATGAAGACCTAACAATTCGCTGGCGGTTGGATGAATTTGAATATGCAAAAGACCGGCGACTCCCAACGCTTCCCAGAATAACAATCTGAAAAAAGACCGGTCTTCAGCGGCGGCTTTCTTGCCCACAGGTCAGCCTTTCCGGGTACGGGCGTTAAACCACACCACAACCCCTACCCCGATAAACACGAAAATAACCCAAACTAAAACCCTCACTTCATTCCCGCCGAAAAACATTCCCCATTTCGTGTCTAAAGTATGGCCAAGTCCAAAACCAACGACGACTCCGCTGACCGCGTCGGAAAGAATGGCCGCGGTTGACCAGAAAGTGTGCTCGTGCCCGCTGACACCCCATAAGTGCTGAAAAAAGAAGAAATAATTCATCATAAAAAGGGGAAAGACCGCCCAATAATAATCGGCGAAAACTTGATAGCAATAAACGTGATCAAGGGAATAACCCGTCGCGTAAAGCACATCCGTAATCCAAATATAAGTGCTGATAAGCAGCAGCACCTGTAAAAAAGCGTGCAGGGGTGAAATCAAAAACTTTAAAAAAACAGGCATCTTCAGCTGTTGATAAAAATAAACAACCGGATAAGTCAGGACAAAAATCACGGCGTTGGCTAAAAAAATGAGCGGAACCGGGTCATTTGCCGGACCGTAATAAAGAATATGCAGAAATCCAACCACTCCTAAAATTTCCCAAAGAATAAACCGGGCGAAAGAAGGCGGCTTGGAAATAACGGGGTCTTTACCCATTTCAATCCTCTTTCTTAACTTTTATTTTTTCTGTCATATGGCCGCATTTCGAGCAGGCATAAATGACAATCCAACTGGCTTTAGCCTCGTCGTATTTCATCTCGTGGGCCGTTACCCGGGCCATACACCAGGAACAATGGGCCTTTTCCCAGCGGGGCCTTGTCGTGGCCCAAAGCAGTCCTGCCCCGGTCGCCAAAAGCAACAAGCCCATGGGCTCTAATATCCGCAGGCTCAGACCATAGTTCAACCACAAAAGACTGGTTCCCATTAATAAAGCGAGGAACCATAGAAGAAAAAATTTTTCCCAAGGCACCCGCCGAAGGAACGATTGAAGGAGAAAAGGTTTCATGAGAAGACTATGTTACACCAACAAACTGGCATCCCAAACGAGGTTCTATAAGACAGGCCTTACTGAATCTTTGGCTTTTGGAAGGAAGACATCTGGCTTTTTTGAGCGCGGGATTCTTCATGGGGATCTAACGAAGCCGCCTTTTCCAGCTTATGAAAACCGTATTTGCGTTTGATGGCGTCAACGCTTTTATAAAGCGCGTCTTTCTTTTGAGAGCTCATCTCAGGGAACAACCAGCTGGCTTCTTCCCCTTTCTCGAATTTAGAAAGAGAAACACCCAAAAGCCGAATCTTTCGTTTTCGAACATGGGATTCCTTAAAAAGCTCATAAGCGGTTTGCATCACCGCCGTATCATCATTGGTTTCCGGAATGGTTTTAGCGTGAGTAATGGTTTGAAAATCATCGTATCGAAGTTTTAAAGTCACCGTCCTGGCTTTTTTGCCGATGCTTCTCAAACGGTAGCAGCCCTTTTCGGAAAGCCAGGCGAGGGTTTGTCGGATTTGTTCGATATTGTCCGTATCCGTTCCAAAGGTCGTCTCATGCCCAATGCTCTTGGCGTTGTGAAAGGGATGAACTTCCGTATCGCCCATTCCCCGGGCCGCTTCATAAAGCCAAGTCCCCGCCGAAGGCCCAAAAGCTTTTTGTAGTTTGGGCAGGGGAATAGAAAGAATATCCCCGATTTTGTGGATCCGCATTTCCTTGAGTCTCGGCAGAGTCTTCTCCCCGGCCCCATGTAAACGCTCCACCGGAAGACGGGCGAGAAAAGTCTGCTCCTGTCCCTCGGGCACCACCACAATCCCCGTATCCGCGGTCCATTTTTTACCGAGCATCGCGGGATCCGGCTTAACGGTCTTCCCCGCGATCTTCGCCACATACTTATTGGACGCGATCGCCACCGTGCAGGAAAGCTTCGCGCGGTCCCAAACCGCGTCCCGCACCTTTCGGGCCATCGCCATCAAGTCATGGCCGTAAAGAGCTTCGCATCCCGTGAAATCCAAATAGAACTCGTCAATGGAGGCGTATTCGACTACCGGCGCGACTCGTTTGAGCAGAACATAGGCTTTACGGGAATACTTGGAATAGAGTTTATGATTGCCGGGGACAAAAAGGGCTTGGGGGCAGAGTTTTTCAGCGGTCAGGATCGGCATGCCCGATTTCACGCCGAACTTGCGCACTTCGTAGGAAGCGGAGGCGACGACTCCCCTTTCGCCTTTTCGCCCCCCTACGACCACCGGCTTTCCGTTCAAGGCCGGATTCACCAGTCTTTCACAGGAAACAAAAAAGGAATTCATGTCGATATGGGCAATTAAACGCTGCATAGTATACTAGCGTATACTTCCCCTCGCGCTTCGTCCAGGGGATAAATAATCTTAAAATCCAAACTTTTATTTAACGAAGGTCAGGTCGGGGTTTTGGGTTCCGTATTGGGTCGAGCTTAAATCCACATCCTCTGACGGATTTTGTTTGAAAAGCCGATAGGCGGTGGCCCGGCCCTTATAAACCCCGTAACCAATTCCACCGCCTTCAACATTGAGTTTTTCAAAGACAACCGCGTTGGCGCCGATTTCAGCGGCTTTCTTTTGAAACTCTTGGATGATGTCCTGGTAAGACCAATTGGTATTCAGGGGCGAAAAAAGATATCCCACCGGAACCGATTGAAGGCCGGGCGGAAAAGCTTCTTTCGAGATAAAAAAGTAAACCTCATCCGGCTTCAACGCGGCAAAAGAAGCTTCGGGATCAAACGTCTGGGCCGTAGCCGGATAGTGATAAAAAGTTAACGCGCAGCCGCAGAGGCCCAGCGCGAACCCGGCACCCAAAATTAAACTCAATAGTTTCTGAAACAAACCCGCTTTAAAAGACATTGTCGTTCCTTTGGGTGAATGAATTCACGCGTCATCAATTGGATTTATTCTAGGACAACCCAGGAGCGGACTTGAGGGTATCGAGATGGAGAACTAGGGATAAAATATGATTTTTTCCATGAACATCCTTGAAGGAACGCGCGAAAGTCGCGCAAAAATGGCCCGTCGATGGGGAAACATAGGGCTCCCCGGTAAAAGTCAGGTTTGAATCCCCGCTTTCTTTCAAGCGCGAATAATAATCCCTAAACTGATGATCCGATCCCATCGGGGGCGGTCTTAAAATCAAACGCTTTTTCGAGAACTCCTCCGAAGGGCCGAAGATCGCTCCCGAAACCTGCCTTCCCTTCTCATCCAAGATAAAAAGATATTCCGCGGAAGGAAAATGAGAAATCATTTCCAACGACTTTTGCTCAAAGTTCTCCGACGGAACCTGAGAAAGCGTTTTGGCTATTTCAGCCGCCATGAGTTGATATTTCTCAAGATCAAGATTCTTAATTTTGTTTTTTTCAAGAATCCTTTCCCTAAACCGAACCGAAAGCGGTTGAAGTTTCGACTCGACTTCCTGCGGCTTAAACTGTTCAACCGGCAGAGGCTTGGAGAAATAAAAACCCTGCATCAGGTCGACTCCCATTTCCAGGATCGTCACAGCCTCCTCTTCGCTCTCCACTCCTTGGGCGATGATCAAGGCCCCCATCTCACGGGCGACCCCGACGAGTGATTTGAAAACTTCTTGTTGATGAAAATCCTTTGAGATATCCCGAACCAAAGCCTTGTCGATTTTGAGGATGTCGGGTTTTAAAAGAGCGATTCGATTGAGGTTCGAGCGCCCCGCTCCCATATCATCCAAGGCGATTAAAAAACCATTGTTTTTATGAACTTCAATAAACTTTTGCAGCAGTTTGATATCTTTAAAATTAGATTCGATCACTTCCAACACAATACTGGAGGGTTTTAATCCCAAGGAAGTCACTTGTTCCATCAGCTTGCCCGAGGACACCATTTCCCAATTAATCGCCGCCGCGTCAAAGTTGAGAGATAAAAAGTAATCGGGGTGGGATTTATCGACCGTGAGGTAACAATCCAAAATCTTCTTCCGGCAAAGACGATCCAATTCGCGGGTCAATCCAACCAGGTCGGCTTTATCAAACAAAAGCAAAGGATTGATGGTCTGCAGATCCCGGGGATCAAGCGCCCGGGATAAACCCTCATAACCCACAATGGCCTGCCTTGAAACCGAGACAATCGGTTGAAAGTAGGCGACGACAAAATCGCCTTCCATGATTTTTTGCAGATCAAACGGATTGGGAGACTGCGGCTCGGGCATTCAAAAATTCCCTTCACTGGCCTCGAATGACTTGAAACCTGATTCCGCTTAAAGCGGCGGACAACAAATGATAAATCAATCCTACCACTGGTTACAGATGATTTGCCCGGTCACGGTATTCCACCGCCAAATCCCTGCGCCAATAGGGATAAAGATCGCTGGAAATCCGCAAAAGAAGCTTTTTCAACTCCGCGTGATTTTGGGTGGAGACCCATTGGGTCGGATCCGTTTGGTACTTACGCACTTCCATCAAATCCTCGTAATAGGTATTGCGGTAAAAGCTCAAGGGCGCCGAGAACTCAATCAAGGCGTTGTCGTCCAAATTGAGCGGACCTTTCCCCTCAAAAGAGCTGACGTCCGAAGGCCCCAGCCGTAAAAGGCTCAAGAGGTCTCCGCTCTGTTCCAAACCGATGCGCTTGATCGCCGCCTGTATTTTCGGCTCTCGGACTACCTGATCCAGCGCCGAAAGACGGGGATTCAAAGGACGGGAAGACCCGAGCAAAATGAGATCCGCGCCCGGCGTCTTCTCCCCTTTTTTAGGCGGCGTCGCGAAAACATAGGTATTGGGAAAAACCGAGTGAAAGGTGCGGACAATGGTTTTCACGTCCTCAAGTTTCATCTCATAGATCTGCACCCATTGGCAGAAAACTCCGTCCGGCGTCAGGGAATCCTGCGCCGTCTCAAAACTTTCACGCGTAAACAGGTTCGAAACACCGGAAAGCCAGGGATTGCTCGGTTCGGAAATAATCACGTCGAATTGCCGGGGATGGGTCTTCAAATAATGCCGTCCATCATCCGAGACAAACTTGAACTTCGGGTCGGCAAGAACGGCAAAGTTATAGTCCTGAAATAGGGCCGCCGCCTGGGGCATAAAAGGCTCAATATCGACCACCGTCAATTGATCGAGGGAATGCTGCAAGGCCGCTCCCGCGGAAATCCCGCTGGCCAAACCAATCAATAGTCCCTGACGGGCGGGTCGAAGCCGGGTGCTTTCAAACCAAAAAAGTGGGAGTTCAGCGATGAGCTGCTGCGTGGGTAAATCTCCGTAGGTCGATGCCTCAGGCTTTCCGTTATTGGACAAAAACAACGTATTACGGGCCAAATTTTTCTCAACCGTCACTGTCGTAGCGACGCCTTCCCGGTAGAACAATAAATTTGTCATGTCTACCCGGCCGTCAATCGCCGGATGAATCGGCGCCGTTTCCGAAAGAAAACTCACTTGGACATAAGGCCCAATCGCCATCCGGTGCCGGTTCCAAGAAGGTAAAAAAGAGAGGAGAATAAATAGCCCCAAAAGACCCGCGGCAAAAAAGGACAAGCGGAAAAAAGAGGAGATTTTAATTCTAAAAAGCACCACGATTAAGGCGCCCGCCAAATGAAGAAGAGCCCCCAAAGTCAGCGCGGTTTGAAGGCCGACAAAAGGCACCAACAAAAAGGCCGCGGTAAAAGAGCCTAAAATAGCCCCCAGCGTATTCCAGGAATAAACCCGGCCCACCCATCGGCCTCCCTCTTTGAGAGAAACGGTCCCGAGTTTAAGAATGAGGGGAAAAGCGCCTCCCAGAAATAACGCCGTCGGCATCATCACTGCCGCCGAAACAAAAAATTGAATGGTTCTCTGGCTTTGTCCCACATCCCATCCAAAATGGCCTAAAAGCTCGGTCAGCCAAAAGAAAAAATAGCCAAGACGGTCAAAAAGAAATCCCGTCCCCAGCGCGGTGAGTCCCGCTCCCGCCAAAACACCCGCCAATTTGGTTTCTAAGTTCTTTTTAAAAAGGATTCCGCAAGATGAAACCACTAAAGCGCCTAAGCTGATGCCGACAAGAAAAGTCGCCAGCATCGTGGAAAAGGCGTAAACCGAACCGCCCAAGGTCATCGCCAGAATACGGTTGTAACAGGTTTCATACACCATGGCGGAGAAACCGGAAAGCGCGGTGAGAAAAATCGCCAGAGTCACCCAAGGGGACCTTTTACTTTTTGGAACAAACCGCGGTTTTAATTCGGGCTTCGATTTCGCGAAAAGATCCCGGCTGAGAAAAAGGGCCGCGGCGCCCAAGATTAAATTAAGACATGCCGCTCCCCAAGTGGTTTTGAGTTCTCCTAGAAGCGGAATTAAGGCGAATCCAGCTAAAAGCACCCCTAACACGGCTCCCACCGTATTAACCCCGTAAAGTTTGCCCACATCCCATCCGCCCTGCTGTTCGTCCCGCACAATAACCTTGGATAAAAAAGGCAGAGTCGCGCCCATACAAGCCGTTGGAATGAGAAGTAATAAAACCGCCGCGATAAAGCGGATCATGAGGGAGGCGAAAGGGGTTAAAGCGAAATGAATCTCGAGCGGAATATAAAGTTGATAAGCCAGATGAAAAAGGAAAGGAAAAACCCAGGCATAAAGACCAATCACCGTTTCTAACCAACCATAAGCTCTCAGGGGATTTTTAGACCCATCGGCTTTCTGGCTCGCGGCCCAGCTCCCCAGCCCCAATCCCCCCATAAAAGCCGTTAACACCGCCCCCACCGCGTAGGTGCTGGCCCCAAAAACGACCTCAAATTGTCTTACCCAAATCACCTCATAAAGAAGCCCGCTTAAACCGGAAAAGAAAAAACAAAACCAGACAATCCATCGTTTGGAGGCGGGCAAAAGGGTTGGCATTCATTCTCCTGAAAAGAACTGGCTCAAGATTCAATACAAATCATAAACGAACTCGCTCTTGAAACCAGAATTTTCATGGGAACTTGATTTGAAAAGAGGGAGAAAACCGGGTGAGAGCCCGGCCTTATCCATGAAAAATTCAAATGGATCCCTTTATTTCTCTTTAACACAAGCACTTTTAGCGGAGGACTAAGACCTTAAGGATTTTACTGGATTTCACCGGGCCTGTGACCTGGACTTTTAAATAGTAAATACCGTTGGCTACTGTATTTCCCCACGCGTCATTTAGATTCCAATCGAGAACCGCGTTATTTCCGAAATTAGTGTCCGTATGATCCTGAACCTTTCGGAAGGCGGTCGTATAAACAGTCCATTCAACCGTGGAACCGGCGGGAATCTGTAACTGGATAGACACCGGCCCCGCATGGACCGGATTAGGATAGGGCAGCCCAATTACGACAGTCGAGCCTGGATTAGACGAAGCCGTCGCGGTCGAAGTCGGTGTGGAGGTATAGGTGAGGATGGGCGTTAAGGTCAAGGTAAGCGTTGAGGTAGGGCTGCTCGAAGGAGTGGAAGTCGCTGTAGCCGTAAGCGTATTGGTCAAAGTAGCGGTGAACGTATTCGTCGGGGTATTCGTTGAAGAATAAGTCGGGGTGGCCGTATTGGTCGCGATAGGGGTCGGCGTCATCGTGGAAGTACTGGAGGCCGTCGGCGTTAACGTATCCGAAGCCGTGGCGGTCAGGGTTTGAGTCGACGTGGCCGTAGCACTGGGAGTATTGGTTGCCGTATTGGCCGCCGTAGGGGTATAGGTCCCCGGCAGGAAGGTATTTGTCGGTGTAATACTCAAAGTCATCGTCGCCGTCCCCGTTAAATTCAAAGTTGGGGTGAAGGTCACCGTTGGCGTAGCCGTGGGCGATCCCGCTGTTGGGGAAATCGTAATCGTCGGGGTGGCCGTCGGCGCGGCTGGCGTGGATGTATCCGTAGCCGTGTACGCCACCGTCAGGGTAGCGCTCGGAGTCATTGTCGCTGTCCCCGTTAAATCAAAGGTTGGAGTCAAGGTAACGGTGGACGTGGAAGTCGGTGATCCCGCCGTTGGGGAGACCGTAATCGTCGGGGTGGCCGTAGGCGCGGCTGGCGTAGACGTATTCGTAGCCGTGTACACCGCCGTCAGGGTAGCGCTCGGGGTTATTGTCGCCGTCCCGGTTAAATTCACAGTCAAAGTAAAGGTTGGAGTAGCCGTAGGCGCAACAAACGTAGATGTATTCGTAGCCGTGGAAGTCACCGTTGGCGTGGCCGTAGGCGATCCTGCCGTTGGGGAAATCGTAATGGTCGGTGTTGCCGTCGGTAGAGACGGAGTGAATGTATCCGTAACGGTGTAAGTCGCCGTCGATGTGTTTACCAATGTCAGGGTAGCGCTTGGGGTCATCGTCGCTGTCCCGGTTAAATTCACAGTGGGAGTAGGGGTTACCGTTGGCGTGGCGGTAGGCGATCCTACTGTTGGAGAGACTGTAATCGTCGGGGTGGCCGTAGGCGCGGCTGGCGTGGATGTATTCGTAGCCGTGTACACCACTGTCAGGGTAGCGCTTGGGGTCATCGTCGCCGTTCCGGTTAAATTCACAGTCGGAGTGAAGCTGAAGGTTGATGTAACCGTAGGCGATCCCGCCGTTGGGGAAATTGTAATCGTCGGGGTGGCCGTAGGCACAACCGTGGTAAATGTACCCGTAACGGTGGATGTCACCGTCGACGTAGATACCGCCGTTAAGGTGAAAGTCGGAGTAGCCGTTGGGCTTCCCGGGGTCGGAGTGACCGTACTAGTTAAAGTCGGCGTGGCGGTCGGAGGCGCGTTCTCAAAATAAATATCATCATAATCAATCGTCTCGTTCGATCCGCCTGTAGCCGGGCCGGCCACTAAAAAGCCCACATCCAAAACGGCCGCCCAATTGAACGTGCCGATACTCGAATCCCAATTCGTCGAGTTGATCGGCAATACCACGTTCACCCAGGTATTCAGCATTGTGACTGAATATAAAACCGGCGAACCCGTTCCCCCGGTGTAGTAGCTCGTATCCGCCACTGAGTAACTACTGTTACTTGTCGCGCTTTGCATAAATACTTTGAACGTGACTGGAGAACTCGTATTGATCCAGAAGCTTAAGGACGCTGGGGCTGAAGGCGCGATACTTACCGCGTCCCCATAGTTATTGATTTGGGCGTAACCGGACTCGAAAGCGTATGCCGCTGTACCATTAGACCCGGTCCATGTTACGGCCATCTGGATTCCCCAGCTGCCTGAATGGACTTGGGTATTTTCCAAATACCCTGTTACCGCAGAATTAACTTCCCCAAAAGTTTGATCCATACTAGAAGAGACGACTGCCCCATTCGTATCGCCGTAGGGATCTCCTCCCTCGGGATAACTCGGATATTCCCAGTTCTCAAACACCATGCCCGAAATCGAAGGAGTTGGTGTAGCCGCAAAAGTGGAAGTACTCGTAGGAGTCAGGCTGATCGTGGCTGTCGACGTCATCGTTGATGTGGAACTGGATGTCATCGTAAACGTGGATGTACCTGTTGGAACCACGGTATTAGTCAGTGAAGGCGTAAGCGTCGCCGTAACCACCAACGTCGGGGTATAGGTTCCCGGCAGGAAGGTATTTGTCGGCGTGGCGCTGGGGGTTATTGTCGCCGTCCCGGTTAAATTCAAAGTCGAAGTAAAGGTAAAGGTTGGAGTAGCCGTAGGCGCGGCAAACGTAGATGTATTCGTAGCCGTGGAAGTCACTGTTGACGTGGCTGTAGGCGAGCCTACTGTTGGGGAAACCGTAATCGTCGGTGTTGCCGTCGGTAGAGACGGTGTAAATGTATCGGTAACTGTGTACGTCGCCGTCGAAGTTTCCACTGCTGTCAGGGTAGCGCTCGGGGTTATTGTCGCCGTCCCGGTTAAATTCGCAGTCAAAGTAAAGGTTGAAGTGGCCGTAGGCGATCCTGCCGTTGGGGAAATCGTAATGGTCGGTGTTGCCGTCGGTAGAGACGGAGTGAATGTATCCGTAACGGTGTAAGTCGCCGTCGATGTGTTTACCAATGTCAGGGTAGCGCTTGGGGTCATCGTCGCTGTCCCGGTTAAATTCACAGTGGGAGTAGGGGTTACCGTTGGCGTGGCGGTAGGCGATCCTACTGTTGGAGAGACTGTAATCGTCGGTGTTGCCGTAGGCGCGGGCGGCGTGGATGTATTCGTAGCCGTGTACACCGCCGTCGGGGTATAGGTTCCCGGAAGGAAGGTGTTCGTTGAGGTAAAAGTAACCGTGAAAGTACCCGTATTAGTCGGCGTAAAACTGCTGGTTAGGGTGGGCGTAAAGGTCGGCGTCGTAGTACTGGTTAGGGTTGTGGTCGAAGTAGCCGTAGTGGTTCCAGTCGCCGTGTTGGTAGAAGTAAGCGTCTTGGTCGGGGTGGAGGTCACCGTGGGGGCGACGTAACAAAAATTTAAATTATCGAAAAGAACCGTGGAAGAATAAGGGAATGTAGTAACCGACGCGGGACTCATCATCTCAAAATCTAAACTACGAACGCCGGTGCCGTCATAGGTAATGGAGCTTAAATCCGCTATAACATTTGTCCACTGTCCGGCTGGCAGGCTTTGGGTAATGGTCACTACATGACTGGTCGTATCGTAAATAACCACGTAGGATAAATTGATCGTTTGGGAAGGATTGATGTCAAAACTCAATTGAGTCGGATTGGAACCCATAGACTGGACATTAACGGCGGAGCCTCCACCGGCAACCCCGTCATAAACCTCCAATTGGGCCAAACCGCTGGGACCCGTGAAAGTAATCGCGTCCTGAAGACTGCCAACCGAGCCTCCATAGGTTTGAAGGGTATTCGTGTTCAACGTAACCGTTTGTGTCACAGAAGAGCTGACGACGAAATAACCGGTCGAGGGATTTGTCGTCCAAGGCGCCTCGTCAAAATCATCAAAATCAAAACAATTAGTCAAAACCGGAGTGCTGCTAGCCGTAGGAGTCGCTGTTGTTGTAGGTGTGGGAGTGCTTGTTGGAAGAGGCGTGAGGGTGTAAGTTCCAGGGGCGAAAGTATTAGTCGGGGTAAAGGTCGCCGTATTCGTCGGCGTTAACGTGGGAGTAGGCGCCGCAAAGCAAAAATTAAAGTTGTCTAAAAGAACCGTCGAAGAATAGGGATAAGTGCTCACCGATCCTGGGCTGGTGATGCCGAAATAAACCTGCACAACATCTGTGCCGTTGTAAGTGATCGAACTCAAGTCTACAACCACATTAGTCCATACACCGGCCGGAAGGGTTTGGTTCACGGGAACCGTATGTAAGGATGTGTCATAAACACCCACATTCGATAAGGTAATCACTTGGGAAGGATTGATATAAAAACTAAGTTTGGTTGGATTCGAACCCAGGTACTGCACATTAACGGCACCGCCAAAAGAAGCCCCGTTACCCACTCCCAACAATGCCAGATTACCAGCACCCGTGAAAGTAATTGCGTCCTGAAGGCTTCCTAAGGAACCACCATAGGTTTGAAGGCTATTGGTGTCCAATGTAACGGCTTGAGTCGTGGAAGTATTAATTGGCTGGCACAAATAAGATGGGAAGCCCCCGCCAATCCATGGACTCTCGTCAAAATCATCAAAATTAAAACAATTGGCCAAAGCGACCGTATTGGTGAAGGTAGGCGTATAGCTTCCGTTCGAGGTATTCGTGGGAGAAGGGGTGAAAGTCGCAGTTGGAGTACCCGTATTGAAAGGCGTAAAAGTAATCGTGGAAGTATAAGTCACCGTACCCGTAGCCGTCGGGGTAGCGGTAAGTCCCGGGGTATTGGTGGACGTACTGGTTGAAGTGAGGGTAGGCGTATTGGTGGCAAAGACAGGCAAGGCCCAACCCATGAAAAAAACAACCACGAAGCAGGCAAAAATGCCGGCATTCCAAAACAAAAATTTATTTCCAAACGCTCTCATTTATATAACTTTCCTTTAAAACAATACCCCGCCCACGGCGGTTATTTCTTATTCATAGAACCAACAGGGAAAGGATTTTATCACAAACCCCTAAAAGCATATCCCGTTTGTCCCCGCCCAGTTGAAATAGGCGAAAAAAGCGATTTCTTGATTCAATTTTTTACAGCTTCTTAACCCCAACCGCGTCACTCCTCAACATTTATCTCCAAGCACACTGGCCATCGTTTTCATACTAGGGTGTAGCCTCCGGTACCACGCCTTTATACTTCTCAAGCCAATCCGCCAGGGACTTGGCTTCAGGTTTTAATTTGAGAACCTGCTCAAAACATTGAATGGCATAAGCCTTTTGATTGACACGGTAATACAAGTTCGCCAGCTGCCACCAAGCCTTAGCGTCTTGGGGATTCTCTTTGATTGCGGCTCGATAGGCTTCCGAGGCCTGAGTCCATTGGCCGTCCTGTTCCAATTTTTCACCGTTAGCCACTTGGGGCGACAGCATGTCAAAGTGGACAGTCAGGGATTGTCCCCCAGCCCCGGCGGAAGACCCCGTAACCGGTTCGGGCTTCACCCCGGCTGTTACAGACTGCGCCGTTGAAGCTTTCACCGACTGAGTCGCAGTGGATGTCGGCTGGGAAGGTCCGCCGAAACGATAAGTCAGGCTGATCCGGTTTGTGGCGCCTAAGTCGCCGAAGGGCACAAAGGCATAATCCAAACACAGCCCTGAGAAATCCACTCCGCCTCCGGCGCTAAAACCTTGAAGACCGTTGAGTCCGGTATCTTGTAAGACTCCCTGATAGCCTGCCCGGATAAAGTAGGTGGATTTGTAGGAAGCTTCCGCACCCAGATTGAACTCGCTCCCGTATTGGGGTTCATAGGAATAAGCGACGGCCGTTAATACCGAGAAAGGGCCCTTGCTCGAAAAAAGTTTCGAAATCCCTAGTCTCAAGATAGAAGAGGCGGAAGCGCTGTTGGTCGTCGTACCGAAGTTCTCAAAAGAAGCCCCAAAGCGCCATCCCCCGGGGACAGCAAAGAGAAATCCCGCGTCCGCGTCAAAGAGATTGTAGGTATAAGAAGCCAATTGCTGGGAAGTGCCCCGCAAATCGAGCCCGATAGAAAATCCTTTGAAAAGCTCTAGGCCCATGCCCGCGCCCAAACCAAACTGATTGGCGCTACTCGAGGCCGCCAAGGTCCCATCCGCGTTACGACCCTGAAAGGTTCCGTAGTTCACCATCTGGGCGGTAAATCCCAACCCCATTCCCTTCATCAGGGGCAGACCCATGGTGAAAATATCCTGGGATATCCCATCCAAGCCAATAAGGTGATCCAACCCCAAATCATTTCCGCCCAAAGTCGCCAATCCGGCCGGGTTATAAAAAAGGGCTGAGGAATCATCCGCCACCGCGACGAAAGCGTTCCCCATCGCCACATCCCGGGCCGAGGCCCCGGCGCTTTCGAAGGGATCTTGAATAGAAGAGGTGGAAAGTGTCTGCGCCCCTATTGAACTAAAAGAGGCTGTCCCCAAGAACACGAAGAGGCCTAGCATAACTTTCATCGCTAACCCTTGCGGGCACTTCATGACGGGGCGCATTAACGCGCCACCAGGAACTTCGACACGGGCACCGAGTCGGCACCGCCTGAGTCATAGTTCATGTTAATCAAGTACAAATACACCCCCGGCGCGTAACCGGCGAAATTCAGGGTGCTGGTTTGGGCTCCGGCAGACTTGGTTTCCTGCTGAGTGCAAACCAATTGGCCGATGGCGTTAAAGATGCGAATTTTCACGGTTCCCGAATTGGCCATCCAATAGGCCAAGGTACCCGTCGTTCCCGTCACCGGCTCAGGGGCTATATAAGAACCTCCTGTTGGCGGCAGTTCTTTCAGGGGAAAGCCGGACGAAATGATAGGCGTAGCTGTCAGGGTCGGTGTGGGAGTAACGGAAACCGTTGGCGTAATCGTATTGGTAGGACTACTGGTTAAAGTAGCTGTTGAAGTAATAGAAGGTGTATTAGTCGGAACAGGGCTAAAAGTACCGGTAACTGTGGCTGTAAGAGTATTGGTAGATGTACTAGTTGGAGTATTCGTAATCGAATTCGTGGGAGTGCTGGTCGGAATGTTGGTGGGTGTAATCGTGACAGTGTTGGTGACGGTTGGAGAGCTTCCTGGGCCAGGTGTATAAAAATCCGACGCGTCGAATTTAGCTACGAAGGCATGTCCATAACTGCTAGTAGGGTCGCTAGTTTGATAGGCGCCGGAGGTCGTTGGGAAATTACTGGAATAAGCGTTCCCAGTCAAATAAATGTTTCCACTTCCGTCCATCGCCAAACCTGAACCCGAATCGGATTTATTCCCGCCCAAATAGGTCGAATAAGCTAGACTCGTACCCAGGGGACTCAATTCAGTGACAAAAGCATAGCTATTACCGCTGGAAGGACCGATAGTTTGGAAGGCCCCAGTTGTCGTCGGGAAATTAGTGGAGAAAGTTTGCCCCCCTACATAAATATCACCATTCCCGTCCAGTAGGATGCCATAACCTGAATCAGAGGTATTTCCGCCTAGGAAAGTGGAAAAGACCAACTGGGCGCTACCGCTCGCCGAGGGGTTCAACTCGAGGACGAACGCAGGAACCCCTCCTGAGGGAAAGCTCGTTTGATAGGCTCCGGAAGTCGTTGGGAAATTGGATGAACCGGTGCCTCCAGTCACATAAACATCATCGTTCCCATCCAAAGCCATGCCACGGAATATGTCATCATTACTTCCTCCTAAATAAGTGGAATAGACCAAGCCAGTTCCTGTTGGGTTCAACTCGGTTATGAAACCATGGTCCTTTCCAACAGCTGGATCACTGGTTTGATAGGCGCCGGAGGTCGTAGGAAAATTGCTGGCGAGAGTGCTCCCTATCACAAAAGCGTTTCCGCTCCCATCTACCGCAATCCCATTACAGGCATCCACCTCAGTATCAGTTCCACTGTAACTCCCCGTCAAAAAGGTGGAATAGACGAGGGCCGTTCCCGCCGGGTTGAATTCAAGAACAAAACCATGTTCATTGCCACTGGTAGGGGCGTCGGGATAACTAGTTTCGTAGGCCCCCGTCGTAGTCGGGAAATCATGGTTCGAAGTGTATCCCGCCACATAGGCATCTCCATTGGCATCCACCACAATGGCACTGCCGTCTTCATAATTACCGTCCAACGAAATATAGGTCGAATAAACCAACCCCGAGCCGGTTGAATTCAGTTCGGTCACAACACCATGGAAATTAACTGCGGTAGCGTTGGTTTCAAAGGCCCCTGCCGTCGTGGGATAGTCGACGGCAGAAGAGTCCCCCGTGATATAAGCGTTTCCACCATGCAATGCCAAAGCATTACCATCACAATAACCGTTTCCACCCAAATAGGTGGAATAGACCAGGTTCGTTCCACTGGAATTCATTTCACTCACAAAAATTTGATAAGTGCCGCTGGTAGGATCGTTGGGTTGTTCAGCCCCCAAGGTCGTCGGAAAATTGGTAGAAGTGGTCGTGCCAACCACATAGGCGTCCCCGCTTCCGTCCACCGCAATACCCTGTCCAACGTCCAGATTATTCCCACCCAAATAAGTGGAATAATCTAATTGTGGGTCAATGATGAGTGGCTTGGATTTATCATAGACTCCAGCCTCAAAACCGATCATACTTTCGTTCTTCGGGGAGAACTTCCCTTCCACAGGAGTCCGGGTTCCCCCTTCCTCCTGGTAAAGAGTGGGAGCGTGAAAGACCAACTTCCGGGCTCCCACCGAAATTTCCAGGTTCCCCTCGGCGCTGACCTCTACCTTATCCGCACCCTCCACCTTCATGCGGATCGCGCCAGGGTCCGCTCCCGGTTTGACCGTGAAGTCATATTCCAACCTGCCCTGGTGGCCGTAATAGATCATGTCCACGCCCGGATAAACTTCCGAGGCCCGGATCTTAGCGTATTGGGGAATGTTGGCATGCCATTTGGAACGATCGTTACCGATGAAGTAATTGCTGATACCAGAAAGTTTTTCCAGACCCTGGAAGGACAGATTCTTTTGGACACCGGAAAGGGTAAGCCGCACCACGTCGTGGGACCCTGGCTTGGGGTGGAATTTCGAAAACTTTTGTCCTTTAGACTGGGGGTCGCCTGAAGATTTGGCTTCCGTCTTGTGAAGCGACAGCACAGCGCCCGAACCTGTTAAAAAGAGAGTGTAACCGGCTCCCTGGCTCAAAAATTGGACCCGGGAATCAGTCTGGCCTTCATTGGGCTCAAAGGCCAAAGGTAGTTTTCCATAGTTTTGATTGAGATGGATTTGTTGGCTGGTAGGAACAGGAGCACGTTTTAATTTATTGGTTAGGACGTTACCCGAAGGGCCAAAACCAAACAAGAACATAGGAAGGGCCAGGAGGATAACAAGAGTACTGAATAAACGACGTGTCATTAATGATGCTCCCTCAAATAAAACTTTCAAATTAACGAATCATTACTTCTTTACTCATCGAGTTGCCGTTCCCCTTGACCTCGATGTGGTATATCCCGGACGTCGCGGCCCGGTTTTGATCCAATAAACCATCCCATGTAAAGGCCCACTTCCCCACGGCCAGCGGCCCCTCATACAAACGCCGAACCTCGGTTCCATCCGGGCCCGTGATCCGCACCAAAATTGACCCTGCCGCCTCTTGATCCACCACCACCCTGAGGTTTCGATAATCCGTATCGAAACCAGGGTTAGGAGGAGCCTGATCCATCCCCGCTGGCACCGGCGTGGCTCCATTCGGTATCGAAGGCGTCAACACCACGCTTTCCGTCGGGACCGGCGGAGGCCCGATCGGCTTTTCCGCTTTCCTAGAAACAGGAGCGATGATTTTCAATTCCGTCTGCGCGGGTACAGGCGCCATCACCGGTGACGAAACCACCACCGGCAAAGGCTGACTTTCAACCTGGGGCCAATAATGCCAAACACCCACTCCGCTCAAAACCACAACTGGCGCCCATCGGCCCCAGGACGATTTCAGAAACCGGGCCAGCTTTCCAGGCGCCTTGGGTTCGGGTAATCCGAATCCAAAATAAACCTTCTCCGCCTTTTGGGCGAAGCGCTCGGCGGCGTCCTCAGAGGAAGCTAACAGCTTCGCCAGGGCCTGGTCTTCGGCCTCGGTCAATTCGGAACGGAAGAATTTTTCGATCAGGTCAGCCATCGATAATCCCCCTTCTCCGGGCCGTCTTCAGCACCCTCTGTTTCAACTCGTCCTTACACCGGGCCAGCCGGGACATCACCGTTCCGATGGGAACCTTCAGGAATTTGGATAATTCGGCGTAATTTTTGTTCTGCCGGTCCCTCAGGTCCAAAATTTCACGGCAACGGTCCCCCAAAGCCTCAAGTTCAGACTTCACAATTTGAAGAAGATCCCGCTTGTCCCCTTCCCTGACCTTTTCCGCGGCTTTTTCCACCGCGATTCCGTTGGTCAGGTTTTCCAGTTCCTCGTTAGCGTTCGCGACCTGGCGCTTTCGGCGCCGGATTCGGTCATAACAGCGGTAAACACAGATGCGGCGAAGCCAATGTAAAAAAGTGGAACGGAATTGAAATTTCGAGAGATCCTGAAGGGCCGCCAGGAAGGTTTCCTGGACCACGTCTTCCACTTCCGGGTCGCCATTTCCCAGAATGAAAGTCGCGATGCGGTAGAGTTTAGGGCGGTAGGTACGAAAGAAAAACCGCTCGGCGGAGCTGTCCTTTTCCAGGAGCCCCCGAACCAAGTCACGATCATCCAATAGTGATCCCCCATCGCCATAATCCCTCCCCTCTATCTACTAAGGGTGGGAAGCTCGTTATTTATTCCAAAAAAATATTAAGTCTTTAAATATTCATGAAAATATCAGAAAAACCCCATTTTTAAACCCTGAAAATGGGGACTTTTAAAAGGATTATTTGGTGATAAGGAGTTTTACAGGGAATTTAATGTAGGTTGAAAATGAATCTTTTTAGGTGAAAACCTTGGAAAGACTGGGCAAAACATTGATGGGGGTAAGTTCACGCACTTGGGCGCCTTCGTTTTCCCATACTTTTAATCGATTTTGGTGTTCCTCAATAATCGGCTGGGCCGCGACGGCGGCATAAACCGCCTTAAGATGAAGGGAAAGCTGTTTTTCGCTGGGACGGTTCGGACCTGTTAAAAGCTTGGCGGCCCCGTCCTGGGCACAGGCGGTCAAAATGAAAGAATTTCCATCAAAGGAGTAAATCTCCAGATTACTGATCACGACTTTACCCGCTTCTTTTCCTTCTACCCAATTCACCAAAAGAAGAACTGATTTTTTGTCTGGCGCGATGAACACCCGGGCCCAAAAGAAGAGCGTAGAGGCGTAAGAGTAATCCCCGATAAAAACATAACCCTGTTCTTGCAGCTTTTGGCTGTACTGGGCCTGCCAAGCGGGGGTCAGCCGTTCGGTCATGTCTTGCGGGGCTTTGACTAAATTGACTGAAATTTTAGGAAGATGGGCGAACGGAGAATCATCGATAGCATTTTTAGGGCGAAATAGCTTTTCGGTGAACAGGATATACCCGATCACAAGAAACAAAAGAATGATAATAACAATTCCACCAACACCCATAAAAATCCTTAAAAATAATTTTCGACCTTAGGTTCAATAAAATAAAAAGCCGCGGTCAATTAAGATGACCGCGGCTTTGAGGACTATAAGCTTTTAAAACTCAACTTTCGGAGGCTCTTGAGCCGCTTCCTTCGCCTTAAAATACGCGTCCTTCACCTTGAAGTTACAGATGGAGGCGATCAGGTTGGTCGGAAAGCTTTGTACTTTCACGTTGTACTCCAGAACCGCGTCGTTGTAGCGTTTGCGTTCCACCGCGATGCGGTTTTCCGTTCCGGCCAATTCATCCTGCAAACGCAGAAACCCTTCGTTAGCTTTCAAATCCGGATATTGCTCGACCACCACCATCAAATGGTTCAAGGCGCTTCCCAAATCGTCGGAGGACTTGGCCTTCTCAGCCGGCGTCTTCGCCGCTCCCCATTGGCTGCGCAAGCGGGTGACTTCTTCCAGCACATCCTTTTCATGCTTCGCGTAGCCTTTAACCGTCGCGACCAAGTTCGGAATCAAGTCATACCGGCGCTGCATATCGTTTTCAACCTGGGCCCAGCTGGCGTCAATGGCCTGGCTGGTGGAAACCAACCCGTTATAAGACCCAATCAACATGAGAAAAAAAACCGCGACAAATCCGAGTAAAGCCCACAGCCAAATTTTCGACGACATAAAAACCCCCGTTTTTAATTTTTCATCTAATACCTGAATTTAAAAAACCATCTCTTAATTTCCGTACAATCCCATGATCTGTGTCTTCGCCAAAATATGACCCTTCATCGCCTTCACTAACAGATCTTTCGGCATCCCCGCGGATAAGCTTAAAGTCGAATCCAGGGCGTAAAGCTCAAAGTAATATCGGTGCATTCCGCTGGGAGGGCAAGGCCCGTCATAACCCACTTTTTTAAAGTCATTCGACCCCTGCAGAATTCCGTTATCCATCTTATCCACCCGGGGGAAAGCCTCTAAAAGCTCATAGGTATTGTCAGAAATACCCGCGGGTTTCACCGGGATATTGTAAATCACCCAATGAATCCAGGTTTGGATGGAAGCGTCCGGGTCTTCCACGACCAAGGCGAAACTTTTCGTTTTCGGCGGAGCGCCTTTCCAGTTCAACTCCGGGGACTCATTTTTACCATTGCAGGCATAAAGACTGGGAATCATTCCCCCATCTTTAAAGGAAGTGCTTTCCAAATGAAGCGTCGATTTGACCTTCGGGGCCGCCCAAACCGCGGAAAAAATCAAACCGCCCAGTGATGCCGTTAGGATCAAAACAAACTTGTTCATGCCCTTCTCCTTAACCTAATCGATCGACGTTATTGACGATGGCCTCGACTGAACCTAGATATTTTTGGAAGGTTTGCGACACATCCAAACCCGGAACTTTTTCGCCTCGTTTTAACCGATCCACAACTTCAAAAACCTCTAAATCAAAAGCCACATGGGTTTTTAATATTTGAAGCGCTTCCAGTTTTTTTAAAGGGGGTTTAACACCATAAAGCCAAAGGCTATGTTTGAATAAAATCAGAAAAGAGGAGAGAGAATCAACCATGAGCTTTTGAACCAGGCTCGGCCTGGATTCGGTGAGCATGTAATGAGTCTTGAGCCGGATCAATTTCGCCTGAAGTTCGTGCTGCAGCTGCACCTTTAAATGATCGTTCGAAACCGAAAAGCCCTCCACTGGATCGATTCCAAAAAGAACCTGGTGGCTGTTTTGAATATCCAATATCTCTATCGGGAAAACGCTGACGAATTCTTTCAAATGATTTTGGGTTAAAAAGAGGGGCGGATGATTACCCTGCTTGACCCAAGGCATCACCGCTTTGGAAAGACTTTGAAGTTCGGGCATCATTAAATGCCGTGTTACGACCAAAAGATTAACGTCGGAATTTTTACCCGCGTGGTCCCCGGACGCCATGGACCCGTAAAGGACGACCGAAACCAACCGTTCCCCTAAAAGGATTTTGAGTTCTTTCACCATTTTTTCTGTTGTCCACTTTGCCATCTCGACATCTCCCCGCTTTATTATGAATAACCTCTTCTACCAGCCGCCGCTGGCCCCGCCGCCGCCTGATCCGCCGCCACCAAAACCTCCAAATCCCCCGCCGCCGCCACCTCCGCCAAAACCGCCGCCCCAGCCGCCTCCGTAAAAACCGCCGCCCCCATAACCCCTGCGGCGGAGGGAAAAAATCAGAGAGAAGATCACAAAAAATAAAATCAGTGTTCCCCAAAAACCCAAACCGTTTTGCTCCTGCCCGCCGTAGGCAACGGGAGCATCGCCGTTCAAAGTAACCCCTTCACTGGCCGCGATGAGCTGCGCGACCGCGGCCGCCCCATTGCTAAGCCCGGCGCCGTAATTGCCCTGCTTGCAAAGAGGGCTGATGTATTGACGGATAATACTTCCCGACTGGCCGTCTGTAATAACGGCTTCCAGGCCGTAACCCACCTCAATACGAACCCGGCGGTCTTGAATGGACGCGAAAATCAGAACCCCGTCATCTTTTCCTTTTTTACCGATACCCCAGGTTTTAAAAAGATCTACCGCCGCGCCGTCCACATCTCCACCCTCCACCGAGGGCGTGGTCACCACCGCGATTTGGGCGCCAGTCTTGAGCTGAACCTGGGTTAAAAGGGATTCAAGGAGTTGGGCTTGATCCGCGGGAATAACATGGGCGAAGTCATTAACGTAGCCGGAGGGCGAAGGCCACGAAGCGGCGGAGAAAACAGGTAAAGCGGTAAAAAAAATAAAAACAAACGAAACGATAATTTTTTTCATAGATGAAAGATGAGCTTTCGAGGAAATGGACTAACTTGAGCGCTGGTATTTTCCCATTAGTTGGGCCTGGGCCACAAGTCGTCTTTGCATCATTTTTTCAAGCGGGGCCCTGGCGACGCCCGGCTCCAGGTCTAAAAGAGCGCTTAAAGCGTAGAGTTTAAAATAATAGCGATGGATTCCATCCGGGGGCGCCGGACCCTTGTAATAAGACTGCCCAAAATCATTAACACCCTGTTTCGTTCCATTGGGAAGCGCCTTGAGTGAAGGAAAGGCCTCCTGAAAAGAATTGATACTCGCGGGAATGTTAAAAACAAGCCAATGGGTAAACACAGCGCCGGGCGCGTCCGGATCCTCACAAATCAACGCGAAACTTTTCGTTCCCACCGGCGCGTCAGCCCAATCCAGGGGGGGCGAGACATCTTCCCCATCCGCGGTGTAGTGCGCCGGAATCATTTCTCCATCTTTAAAAACCCGGCTCGTCACTCGAAAGGCCATTGTTCCCCCCTAAAAGGAAGATGCCTCATCTTAGTCGAACCCAGGCGATTTAAATTTTAAATCTCGAAAAACAAAAACAAGCGTCTGAATAACCCAATTAAAACGCTTTGTAAGAACTTGCGACTAAGAAGAGGTCCATCTTCTTGGCGGCTGATCCCAGCGGGGATTATTAAAGTAGCGTTCCGTGCGAACCGAAAAAATCCGATGAAGATCAACTAATCCTATTTGGTTTTCTTTGGCGAGTTCCGCTAAACGATCGTTATATTGTTCCAAAACTTTTAGCCCGTCCGGCCAGCCCCACTTAGTAAATCCTCTGCCGTTGGTAAAATCGTAAAGATTAGCGATTAAAATCTGCTTTGACTTTTTTCTCGTTAACGCTTTCAAGATAATCTGAATCCGTTTCTTAAACTGATGGGAGTAAATCATTCCTTCGGAAGCGTTACAGCCAAAAGGATGAAGCGCGTCTGGCGGACCGGACGGATTGGTTTTCACTAAATCATTCAAGCCGACAAAAAGGGTAACGAAGTCGGCGCCGTCAGGAACTTCGGGTAGCTCACGGTCAATCACCACCAGCGTATTGGCGAATCCAATACCCAAAATCTTCTTATCTTTAAAACCCGCCCGATTCGCTAGAATTTCCGCGTAAGTCGGGTGGAATTTGTCCCCCGTAAAATGGGTGACGCTATCACCCAACGCGCAATAAACCTCCCGTTTATTTTTTTGTAGTTGGGCTAAAAAAGCTTCAGCCATCAAAAAATGGCCGCGGCTGTTGGGATGGACTTCCCCGTCAAAAGGAAGGAAATCAGCGGAAGAAAAAGGCTTCGGGCCGCAGCCCGCTAAAAGCAGGATCAGAAAAAGAGTTCTTTTCAGTAGAATCCCCTGACTAAATTTTGGGCCTAACCCGGGCGGCATAAACCCCTAAACAAGCGTCCGCGACGACTTTGAATCCCGCTTTTTCCAGTTTGGCTTCCGCTTCCGGATGGGTAATGCCCGTTTGAAGCCAAACGACTTTCGGCCGTTTTTCTTCAGGGAGGGCGATAATTTCATCCGCTAGCTCCGGAATGGCGTCGCTGCGGCGGAATACGTCCAGAATATCCACCTTCACCGGCAAATCGGCCAAGCTAGCCAAAGCCTTTTGACCCATAGAAGATTGAATCTTCGGATTCACGGGATAAAGCTGAATGTCCCTTTCGTGGAGCATGGCCGGTATCTGAAAAGCGGGGCGGTCCATATGGGCCTCATCCTGCATACCGTAAACGGCGACGGTCTTGGCGTCTTTGGCGGCTTGAAGCGCTTCTTGTTCAGAAAGCATGGAACCCTCCTAAAATTACACGGAATAAAGCATGAGATAAACAATCACACCCGTAACTGAGACATAAAGCCAGATAGGAAAAGTGATCCGGGCCAGTTTTCGGTGTTTCGCGAAATTGCCCTTTAAAGCCTGCCGAAGGGTCATGATGGCCAAAACCGGTACCAAAACCGCCAGCGGGGTATGCGTCCAAAGAATCGTGAAATAAAGAATACGGATGAGACCCTGGCCTTGAAAATAAACAATGCCCGCGTTGGCGTGGTAATAAAGATAGCAGCCTAGAAAAATAATCGAAATGGAAAAGGCCGTGATCATGCAAAACCGGTGGGCCTTTTGATTTTTATTTTTAATAAACCAAAAACCCAGTAATAAAAAAAACGCGCTGGCCCCGTTTAAACAGGCGTTCAAGGTGGGGAAAAAAGAAAGACTCATGATTTGCTCCTGAATTTCATAAGATAACGGATATCCTGCTTCAGCTTTTTCACCTCATCCTGCTCTTGCCCGTCATAAAAACCGCGGATAACGCCCTTCCCATCCACCAAAACCAGCCGGGTGGAATGGATAAAATCAAACCCCGGCCCGCCTTGGGGGTCATCCTGGGCGGTCAGCTTAAATCCCTCCCGAATAACCTGATAAAGGTCTTTCTTCTTTCCGGTTAGGAAGAACCATTGGTTTTCATCCGCTTGCAGATTACCCGCGTATTCCTTTAAAACCGGGGGGGTGTCTTTTTCCGGGTCGACGCTGAACGAAACGAGTTTAAACTCACTGTTATTTTTCCAGTCATCCTGTAAAAGTCTTAATTCTTGGCTCAGCAGGGGGCATTGACCGGCACAACTGGTAAAAATAAAATCGGCCACCCAAACCTTGCCTTGAAGCTGAGCACTGGTGAAGGTTTTTCCATTTTCATCCTCAAAAGAAAAATCCGGCGCTTTTGCGATCATCTTTTGAAGTTTGTCCGAAGGCCGGCCCATCCAAACGCGATAGCTTAAAAAGACCAGCCCCAAGAGGGCCAGAAGAGCTAAAAGCCACTGCTTCCAAGCAGAAACTTTCATACTTATCGCCTTTCCTTACTCTTCGCGACAACCCAAGAAGATAGTCCGTAAAAGAAAATTGAAAAACCAAGCAACACGATCAAACACAAGGATAAAGAAGGGACCTGGCTCAAATCCGATGTGGGGAAAAGTCCCCGGCGGACTCCCGCCACTCCATAAGTAAAGGGATTCACGAACATGAAGGCTTTCAACCAAGGAGAAGCGCTCACCGCGAAAATGGCGCCCGAGGCCATCCACATCGGCAGAAGAACCATGTTCATGATGGCGTGAAATCCCGGAGGCGAATCAATTTTCCAGGCCAGCCAAAAGCCCATCGCCGTGACAACAAAGGAAATTAAAAAAAGCGAAAGCAAAAGTCCCAAAAAGGGAATAACCACAAAAACCGCTCCAACGCTCCAGGCGAATGCCAAAATGAGGAGCCCTTGAAGGGTCGCTAACGTAGCGCCTCCCAGTATCTTACCCATCACAATCGCCGCCCGGCTGACCGGCGCGACCATGACCGATTGTAAAAAACCCGCTTGTCGGTCTTCAATGATGGATGCCGTGGAAAAAATACAGGAAAACATCATACTCATGACAATAGTCCCCGGAAAAAAATAAGCCCGGTAAGCCGCTCCGCCGATGCCTGTCCCCAACACCGCCCAAAACAAAAGTGCCGTTCCCAAAGCCCCGAACCAACGGCTGGGAACCCGGTAAAACCGGACCAGTTCTCTTTGCCATAAGGTATAAACCGCCATCCCAAAGTTCATTCCTTGTCCTCCGAAAAACGCCGTCCGGTTTTATGGATAAAAACGTCCTCCAGCGTAGGAGGACCCAGCGTCAGGGACAATATCTGATCATGAAAAGCTTCCATCAGTGGTTCGATAAGGCGGTGTACTTTCGGTTGCTCAATTTGAATAAGATCGCCGACCAGCTTCGTTTTCACATTGAGTTTCGTTTCAATTTGAACGGAGAGCCTGTCCGGCTGGCGGCTCTTTACCCTTAAAACTTCGCCGCTAATTTGAGCTTTGAGCTCTTCGGGCCCGCCTAAAGCGACTTTCTCTCCCTGATCCAGAATAAGAAGCCGGTCGCACCGGTCCGCTTCCTCAAGATAATGGGTCGTTACCAAAACGGTCATGCCTTCGGATTTTCGAAGTTCTTCCAGATGACCCCAAAATTCTTTGCGGGCAGCGGGGTCAAGTCCGGTAGAGGGTTCATCCAAGATCATCAGTTCGGGATCATTTAAAAGAGCCTTCGCTAACTCCACCCGGCGCTGCAACCCACCGGAAAGAGTTTCTACCTTATCCTTAGCCCGGTCCCTTAAGCCTAACCGTTCCAAATCCCGGTCGATACGGTATTTCAAATCTCGGCCCATCAATCCGTAAAGGTGACCCTGATGCTGAAGGTTTTCACGAACTTTCAACTTTTTATCTAATGCGGGAAGCTGAAAAACAATCCCCATTTTCCGCCGGATGGTCATTTTATCTTTGGTTAAATCAAGGCCAAAGAGTTTGACTTGGCCTGGCTGGGGAGAAAAAAGGGTGGAGAGAATTTTAAAGGTGGTGCTTTTGCCCCCGCCGTTGGGACCTAAAAAACCGAAAATTTCTCCTTTCTCGACTGAAAAGGTAAGGTTATGCAGGGCGGTTTTGGCGCCATATTGGTAGGTCAAATTTTCAACTTCAACTAGGTTTTCCACTTCACGCCTTCACTTTCAGTTCAACTTATTTTTTATCGATCGCCATCACCAGAAAAAGAAGGGGTAAATAGGTAATGGAAAACCAAAATAAACCCTTCGCGTAGCGCATGGTTTTGTACCGGGCCAGCGCCAAACTGTAGCCGAGGAAAACCAAACTTAGCACCAGAGCGCACCAAAAATAAAGGGGCCCGGCAAGGTGAAGATAGGTCGGCAAAAGGGAAACCGGCACCAGCGCCATGGCATAAGCCACCGCCATAAGCCCGGTGGTTTCGCCTTGGGGGTCAATAACCGACAGCATGGGAAAGCCCGCCCGGGCGTAATCTTCCCGGTAGATCCAGCCAATAGCTAAGAAGTGTGGCATCTGCCACAAAAAAAGGATGGAAAAAAGCATCCAGCCGCCTGGCCCGATTTCATTTTGTACCGCGGCCCATCCCATTAATGGAGGAATCGCCCCCGGAATGGCGCCCACCACCGTGCAAAGCGAGGTTATTCTTTTAAGCGGTGTATACATAATGACGTAGCTGATCAAAGCCGCCAAACCTAATAGCGCCGAAAGATCGTTCACCTTCCAAAATAAAAGCCCCACTCCCGCGGCGGAAAGACTGAGTCCAAACCAGAAGGCCTTCAGATTGGAGATTCGTCCCGAGGGCAAAGGCCGCTTTTGGGTTCGGCGCATTTTACGGTCGGCTTCCACTTCCAGCCATTGATTCAGCGCTCCGCAGCCAGCGGCCACTGCGGTGGAACCTAAAAGGGTAAAAAAAAGTAAAACCCCATCCAACGGTTTCGGACTTCCCAAATAAAAACCCGCTAAAGTGGTGACAATGGCTTCGGAATTTAACCGGGGTTTGGTGAGAGTGATATAGTCCCTAAAATTCTTCAAACGGGGCTTCCCTTCTTAAAAACATGAAAGCTATTCAAGGTTAGAACTAGCATAGAAGCCAAAAGGGCTGCGCCCGTAATCACATGTACCGAAGTAGGGATGATTGATTTTTCAGTAGCAATTACCAAAATTCCCAAAAAACACTGCAGCCAAACCAATAATCCCGCCAAAGCCGCCGGCCAAAAGAGGCTCTTTTCCTCGGGATAATATTTGCAAACGCGAAACGCGGTAAAGTTTACTAGAACGAGAACGATAAACGCCCCCACCCGGGTATGACTAAATTGCAAAATGATAAAAGAAGACCATTGCTGGGGTAAAAAATTGCCGAAAGAGAGGGGAAAATCCGGAATCGCCAGTCCCGCTCCGCTATGGCGGGTCACGGCCCCTACCACAATTTGAAAATAAATAACGAGAGTCGCCGCGAGAGCGATCTTAGGAATAAAAGGAACAGGCGCTAAAAGCCTTTGTGGTTTCTCTTCGATCCACAACCTTGAAGTTACGAGCGTCAAAGTGATGATAAGACAAAAGAAAATCTGGGCCAGCCCCGCGTGGCTCACTGAAACCGCTGTGGGCAGATGCAGTAGCACCGTCACTCCTCCCAGTACCGCTTGAAGCAGTACCGCTCCCATGGCGCACCAGGCTAATTTTTTAACTGAGGAGCGTTGTTCCACTTTTTGGGTATAAACGGCCAGACCTAGCATTAAAATCGCCACCGTACCAGCGACCATGCGGTGACCATGCTCAAACAAAACGCCGCCAGTCATGGGTGGAAAAAACTTTCCGAATGAAAGCGGCCAGTCCGGAACCGCCAAACTCGAACCCGTGCTGGTGACCAGAGCCCCCGCCAACAACAACACAAAAGTACAGCCCGCCGTTATTAGAGCGTAACGGTAAAGAGTGGGTTGAAAACGGATAGGGGCACCGATCATTGGCTTTTAGTCCCTCAAGATGTTTAAAAAAAGATGGCCCCGGGGGTTTTCCCCGGAGCCATCAAAATCTCGAATAAAATCTTTAACTTACTGGGCGGTAAAAGCGAAAGTCAGGCTCTTGGCTTCGCCGTCCTTGATATCCACCTTTTGCGGAGCGGATTCGCCGTACTTTTCTTGCCAGGCCACAATCGTGTAGCTGCCGGCGGGAAGGCCGGAAATTTTGAAGGAACCGTCATCGCCGGTCACGGCGAAGAAGGGATGGGTAAAGACCCCCGCGAAGCAATGCATCCAGCTATGGACGTCGCACTTGAACTTCACCGGCATCTCCGCCTTGGTGAACTTCTTTTCGGTCTTCATACCCTGATTCGGCTGACCAACGTTGAAGCTTTCATTAGTAACTGGCTGAGCGTGGACGTTATGCAGAGTCGCGTCGCTGTTTTGGATTTCCAAAGCTTGCCCGACTTGAATCCCGAACACATGCGGGTTGTACATACAGCCTTTTTGGTCCAGCAAAACGGAAGTCGCTGGAGCCGGGTAATTGCCAGCGCCGTCCTTAACGTAAACCAGAACGTTTTTCAAATCGCCCTTGGCGTCGACCACGATCGTCGGGTCGGCCATGGTGCCCGAATGCTGGGCTTTACAAACCGGATCGGCATCAAAGCTGATCATAGAAGGCGCCGGAGCCTTGCCCATCAAAGTGACCTTACCAGCCACTGAGGCCGTTCCCATCACCGCCGCAGTCTTGGAACCCCCGCCGCCCGCTAGCAAATCGTCATCGTCTTTTTGTCCGCAACCGGTCGTCGCGATGAGTCCCGCGATCGCCATCAAAGCCAAATACTTTCTGAAATCCATCTCATGTCTCCTTCGGTTTAAAAGAATAGTTAGAAAAAAGAAAGCCTTCAAAAGACCCTCTTCGGCGTCGAAAACAGGATTTCCAAAACTGGTTCAGCTTCGAGGATAAAATCCACTGAATTTCTAGAATGGAAATCGATACGTCAATCTACTCCCGCTCACTTTGGAAAAGCAAGCGGGGAGGATTTAGTTGGCTTGTTGTCCCATCATGAAGAGATAGTCGCGCAAAACTTCCCGCTGTTTCACGGAGTCGCCATGGAAATACTGCGGCACAGGCGAAACATCCTGCGGCTGGGGCCAAAAGCCCGGCATACGGGTCCCCGGCATTAAGTCGTCCGGATTCTTGAGCCATTCCACAATCCAATCCGGCTTCAAGCGTTCATGAACTTTGAGCAAGTCCGGCGCGGCAGAAGCCAGATCCGCAGGAGACTTACTCCCCACGATATGACATTTCGCGCATTGCAATTTACTGAAGAGCGCTTGAGCTTGGCTTAAATCGGCGCCATTAAGCTTCTCTACTTTGATATCCTTGAAAGGATAAACCTGGTTTTCTTTATAGTTGAAATAAGTAATCACGTTGCTGATTTCCTCATCCGTCCAATGGAAGCTCGGCATGCGGATATGCAGCCAAGGACGGATCGGATGAACATTCAGCAGGAAGTTATGGAGCCACTCGATCTGAACCTTCGCGCCTTCTTTGTTTAAGTTCGGCGGAGCCAATGAAAGGTCAATGCCATCTTTCTCGTACATCTCACGTATTTTACCGCCCTGACCCTCAATCAAATGGCAACCGCGACAGTTGTAGTTAGCGATAACCCGGCGGCCCTTCTCCAAGAGCGGACCATATCCATGCAATCCAGCCGTCATGTCATCAGGAATATAGGTTTTAGTTAAACCCAAAACCGCGGTCGCGATCGCTTCCCTGTCTTCTTCGCTCAAGTTAAAGTTCGGCATCTTCAGACGGTCTTGGAAAGCAACCATTTTATCTTTATCGAATTGGCGCGGGTTCTCCAGCTTGGCGTTGATAAAGGTTTCGTGAGAATGTTCCAAATCAGTCAATCCGAAATCCAATTGGCTGACCTGCTTGGTTCCCCAATCAGAAAGTTCCGTCCCGATACCTTGAGCCGTCTCGAACCCTTGAATCATGTGACAGCCAAAACAGCCATACTTGGTCAAACTCTTCTGGCCTAAGAATTGATCGCGGGCCTTGTCGTCCATCTGGGCCAACTGCGTTTTAGCGCCATCAAGACCATATTGGGGTTTCAAATAGTCCTCAATCAAACCATCCCGAACCGCGGCATCAAATTCCGGCACAGAAGTTTGTTCGAAATCTTTGTTCTTTTTGGACATCAAATAAGCGGTGATATCCGAAGCTTCCTGATCAGACAAGCGCAAAGAAGGCATACGGGTATCCGGGTTAAAGTGGCGCGGATTCTTGATCCAAGTATAAACAAAAGCGCTTGAGAGCTTGCTTCCGGTCCCGGATAAATCCGGCGCGAAGTCCGCGTGATGCGACGTTACATCATCAATACCGTGGCAGGCCAAGCAGCCGGTCTCTTTAAAAAGTTTCTTTCCATTGGAAACACTACCAGCACCCGGCGCTTCATTTGGTGTGTAATCACCCGAATGTTCGTAGAGATATTCCACGATAGAATGCAATTCCGCTTTGGTCTTCGCCAAAGATTCGTCATCCGAGTTATTGGTTTGTTGGAAGAAGCTGGGCATACGGGCAGCGGCATTAAAGGATTTTGGGCTCCACACCCATTTCTCCACGAATTCTTTTTTCAACTTACCCTTAACGCGAACTAAGTCCGGACCAGCCTTAGTTAAGCCTTCCAAATTCTTGACCTTATGACAACCCACGCAGCCGCGAGTTACCATCAGTTCACGCCCACGGTTCAACTTCGGTGCGAAATTAACTTGCTCTTGCGTTCCGTGGCACTTTAAGCAGGAACCTTCGGTATATTTCAAAGGCAGCATCATGCTCTGCATGCCCTCCGGATGGCTCCAGCCATACTTCCTGGCCCACTTCTTAGCTTGATCTTCGTCATTCGCCATATGAGCGCAGGTGTTGAAGTCCAACGCCGCTCCCATACCGCCATGACAGATCGTGCAGCCCACTTTATCCATTGGATGAGCGCTGTTGGAGCCGACATAAAGCTCCAGATGGGGATGAGTTTTAAAAGGCTCCGGAGCGTCTTCGTAACCCTTTTTATCGATACTCATATGACAAGTCATACAACGGTCAACCCGCATCGACTTGGCGAAATAAAGATCTTCCGGCAAATTCTTCAAAACTACCTGCTGAATTTGAATAGTGGGCGCCATAAAATCCAAGAGCATGGCGTTGCGGAAATAAAAGAGGAAATTAAAGGACATCTTTTGAATCTTGGTTTTGAGCAGATTATAATCCGTCAACATTTTGGTGATCTTGCTGTTGATTTCATCCCGTTTGGCGTAAATATCCGCCAAGTCTTTGGTGGTCTGATCTTTTTGCTGACCTAAATCGAAAAGCTGCTGCGTGAAAGCGCTGGCCTTGTCGATCTCATCGCTTAATTTCTTTTTGAAGTCCGCGGTATTTTTGCCTTCTTTATTCTCTTCGGAATATGTGTATTTGTCCGCGTCAACATTGGCTTTCACCATTTGATAATCGGATTTAATTTTAAAAATTTGGGCGTCTAGCTTGGCGGCTTTTGATTCCAAATCGCTGATTTGATCCTGGCGGGATTTCAAATCTTGATTGGCTTCTTTTAAGTCAGCCTTTAATTGTTTGTACTGGGCGATATCCAAATCGGAGACAACTTCAGATTTTTTCTCAATCGCGCGAGAGCGCTCCATTTGCATAAACTGGCGTTGATAGCCTTTCCAAGGGCGGTGATAGTCTTTATAGGCCATCCAGATTACGCAAACCAAAAGGGCCAAACTGGACCAAAGAAATACTTTGGTCAACTTATTGCTATCGTAAGCTCGTTCGTCTTTGAAGTCCGCCAAGGCTTTATCCTTACGTTAAATGTTAAAGAAGAATTCCGGTATCGCCACAATGTACTTTAAATTGAAAACCCAGCGCAAAACCATCTTGATGGGCAAAGCGGCCATCGTCAGCATCAAAAACATCAAAATGCCGTATCGAACCACACCCAGTTTTTCCAGCAGTTCCTGTAGCTGTGAAACTTTCTTGGTTAGAAGCGGCGGAAGGGCGATTAAATAAAGCCCCAGAATCAAGAATCCGGGCAATTCACGTAATAGGAAGAATTTCGGAAGACCAGGGTAAAGCCCGAACCATCCCGGCACTTTCACCCAGAAAATCTCAGACAAGTTAATGTTATTCAACACCACTACCTTATGCGGATCCCAGTTCTCAAAAGGCCCGAAAAAGTTCCAGCCCGGACCACGAAGAAAAGTTCCCAGGAAGATAAGCGTGACCCAAAGAATAAAAAAACCAAAAAGGAAAGGAATGAGCGCGAACTTTCTCTCGTTAAAGGTGTAATAACCGGAACCTTTAGGATTTTTATCGATGTAGGGAATCGCCATCAATCCGACAATAATGATACTGGGGAAAACTACTCCGGCCAGCCAGGGATCGTAATAGACCAGCATTTCTTGCAGGCCCAAAAAGTACCAAGGTGCCTTCGAAGGATTCGGCGTCCAAGCGGGCGTCGCGGCTTCTTCCAACGGGGCGTGCAGGCACAAAGACCAAACGAGAAGCGCCACACCCCCAATAATCGTCGCGAGAAATTCAACATAAACCAAATCCGGCCAAACATAGACTTTCTTGTCAGACGTTTCTTTTTCAACCGGAGGCTGGCCCTGAGCCAAACGCCGGTCATTTATCACGCCTTGGCGGAAAGAGAGCCAAGTGAAAAAACCAACCGAAAAGACCATCAAGAAAATCGGAACGTTGTCCGCTTTGGTTGAGATGTCGCGAAAGTGATCATCAAACATGGAAAGAGCGAGAACCCCGAGGGCGCCCAAAAGAATTCTCAGAGCGAACTTCGGCTCAGTCCACTTATCCCGGTACTTGATCATCGCCCAAAAAGCGATAACAGAGAAAATGAAGTACGACCAAGGTTGGATAATAAAATCGATCGCGTCAGTTAAATAATGCATGATCCCTCAAAACTTAACGTATTTTCCGCTCAATAACCGATCAAAGCGGCCCTGAAATGCCCCCGTCTTTACGCACGCGCCAGAAATGGATCGCCATCAAAGTCGCGGCCACGATGGGAATAAACACACAATGAAGCACGTAGAACCGAAGAAGCGTGGCTTCCGAAACGAAATGACCCGCCAACAAGAGCGAAATGGATGTCCGAACCGCCGTGCACCAAATGAACTCCGCCGATTTGAATCATCGAGGCACCAGGGCCTTCATATCCCATGAAAGGAGTTGCGCGGGCCATGTTGGTTCCGACCGTGATAGCCCACATGGCCAGCTGATCCCAAGGCAACAAGTAACCGGTGAAGGAAAGCATTAAGGTTAAAACCAAGAAGAAGTACACCGATCACCCAGTTAAATTCGCGGGGCGGTTTATAGGAACCGGTCATGAAAACACGGAACATATGAAGCCAAACCGCAATGACCATGGCATGGGCGCCCCAGCGGTGAATTTCACGCATAATTCCCAGCGGCACATGTTCCCGCAAAGCCACGATATCGTAATAAGCGTATTCCGCCGTCGGGCGGTAATAAAACATCAAAAGGATGCCGGTAACCGTGAGGTTTAAGGAACAAGAAGAAGGAAAGACCGCCCATGCACCAGGTGTAGCTCATCTTCACGCCCGAATGGCGGGCCTTGACCGGATGCAAATGAAGAAACACGTTGGAAAGAACCGCCATAACGCGGTTACGGGGAGTATCCGGGTAACCGTGGCGGAAAATGGATTTCCAAACCTGGCCTTCCGCGATGGCTTTTTTAACCGCTTCGGGCGAAGGCTGTTGCGCTTGCCACTCAGCGATTGTTTTTTTCAGTTTGTCCAACATGCTTGAAGCCCCTTTCGCGTCGTTCGGCTATTCAATTAACCTTTATATTCTAAGAAGGATCCCGGCAATCCCCATTGACCCAACTCTTGTTGGAATTTAATACTCTCATCGATCTGAATTTGACCGTCATCGGCCAAGGTAATTTGGAAGCGCTCCAAAGGCCGCGGAGCGGGCCCCTCAAAGTTAATGCCCGTTATATAGAATCCGCTACCGTGGCAGGGACATTTAAATTTTTGTTCCGCGGATAACCAGTTCGGAGTGCAGCCCAGATGGGTGCAAATAGTCGAAAGAGCGTAAAAGCCTTGGGTATCACGGACAATCCAAACCCGGTGTCCCTCTTTATAGCGCTCATCTACTCCAATGGAATAAGTATCCGGTAACCCTGCGGCGAATTTTAGAGGCGGCTCAAAAGTAACGTTCGGGAAAGCGAAACGAAGCAGGGTACTCAGGGCGCCCATGGTCGCGGCCGTGAAAGCCACCCAAGCCCAGCCCAACAAGGAAAGAAAAGAACGACGACTCATTTCCGGATTTAAAGTAAGTCCCTCAACTCCGGCTACCTCAGAAGGCCCATGGGCTTTGTGTTCCGCTTTGGCTTCGGCGGATTCCTTAAAGGCTTGAACCAAAAAGAGAATGGTTAGAAAAAGAACGTAGACCGACAATAAAGCGAGCATCGTAAAACCTGTAGTGATAATGGCGGTGCTGAGGGAAACTGTAGCGGAAAGATCTCCGTTATCAGCCAATGAAATGCCGGTTAGAAGGAAACAAGCCGACAGGGCCAAAAGGGAAAAACGATATCGCCTTACCCAACGAGAGATCATTCAAAACACTCCGGTAATAACGAGAAATTAGGGATGCTCACAAAAAAAATTCCACCCTTAAGACGAAGCGTGGAATCGGGGTAAAGCTGAAAAACAAGCCGTATTTTAGACGAGGGTTTTTTCGAGGTCAAGGAAGATTATGAGTCGAAAAAGACACTAAGCGATCAATATCTTGCTAAATATAACGCTCCTTGTATCTATACCTCTTATTTTTCTACATTCCGAATAAGCCATTTTCGTTGAAACTAAAATGCTTTCTCAATTTCCAAAACTCGTTTTAATTTTCAGCATAAGTTACCTTGAAAATTCTTCCCCCATGATCATCTGAGACGAACAACTCACCTTGAGGCCCGGTGATCACATCCACGGGCCGGCCTATTCTCTCCGCCCCTTGTAGAAATCCGCTTAAAAAATTCAAAGGTTTTCCGGGTTTATTTTTAACATCCAAAGGAAGAAATACCACTTTATACCCCACAGGAATACTGCGATTCCAGCTGCCATGAAAACAGATAAAAAGACCTTGCCGGTACTTTTCGGGAAAAACGGTTCCATCATAAAATGTAATACCTAAAGGCGCTGAATGGGCCTGATATTCAAAAACAGGGAAAGCGTTTTGCCTCACACCTAATCGCCCTAGATCCGGGTCTGGAACCGCTTTACCTTTATCCGTGTATGAATTAGGCCATCCGTAATTTTGTCCTTGCCGCACCAGATCAATATCCTCAGGCGGCGTATCGTCTCCCAGCCAATCGCGTCCATTTACCGACGCCCATAAGTCTTGAGTTCCCGGCCGAAAGGCGATTCCTACAGCGTTTCTTAACCCCTTGGCGAAAATTTCAAACTGTGACCCATCTGGGTTACAACGGCAAATCGTGGCGCAACGCTCATCTTCTTCCACGCAATGGTCGCAGGAGCTTCCGATGGAAATATAAAGTTTGCCGTCCGGACCGAACAAAATCGTACGGGTAAAGTGTCCGCCACCAGTCGGTAAAGACGCGATCGTCTTTCCATCCTCCTCGAACAGACGGTGATCAGCGGGAATAAACCGGGAAACTCGATCGGTTTCCCCTACGTAAATGAAACCCTGGTTGAAAGCCAAGCTATGCGGCCGATGAAGCCCTTCGATAACAACTTTTATCGTCGCAACAATGGAGCCTTGGTCTAGAAGCTCCAAAACACGCCCGCCCTTCATGTCACAGACATAAAGATGTCCGTCAGGCGCGAGCGCCATTCCCCTGGCGTTTCCTAGATTTGAAGCGTAAACCGAAACTTTAAACCCCGCTGGAACGGTAAGGCGGGAAGCCGCGTCCGCCCATGAGAAAGATGGAGTCAAAATCATCATAAAAAACAAAAAGCCCATCGAGCTCACCCTATTCCGTTTTTCCAAGACACACCTCGTTAAATTGGATGAGCAAAAGCTTAACGTTTTCTTCAAGAATGAATCAACTAGGATGAAAGAGTTTTTTGAGGCGTTTGGAGGAGGACCTTTAAAATCTCGCCCTAATTATCTGAGCACTAACAGTTTAACTATAAAACGACCTTGATTTGTTTGGGCCACCACATAGTAAAGTCCATTGGCTAAAAGATTTCCCGCGCTGTCCATCGCCGAAAAAGTTAAATCCTTGCCTGGCGCCACTTGATTAAAAGATAAATCCTGAACCTTTCGGTAAGAAACTGTAAAAATTTGAACCCGTATGTCGCTGGAACCCGTCCTCTGCGGTAAATACAAATTCACCGGCTGAGTTCCATTAGCGGGGTTCGGATAAACAACCGGCACAGTTGTCACAACCAACGGAGTATTAGTCAAAGTCGGCGTGGGTGGACAAGTGCTGCAAGGCGTGGGGGTTGGGGTCGGCGTTGACGTGGGTACAGGCGTCGGAGAAAAAGTCGGTGTCGGGGTATTGGGCTGATAGACCCGGACATAATCCACCAGCATGGTTTGAGGAAAAGAAGTCGTCGCGTTCGGCGAGCCGGGATAGCTTCCACCCACAGCCAAGTTCAAGAGAAAGAAAAAGGGATGATTAAATTCCCAGGTTCCCCCTGACGATGTCGCGTTCGAAGCCGTATCCGTTTCATACAGGTTATTATCCACGTAAAACTGTACTTGGTCCTGCTGCCACAGAACGGAGAAAGTGTGATAGGAATTATAAAAATATTGTCCGGCGGGAAGGTCATAAAGAGCGGTGCCATTGTAACCCGGGGCGTGGAGAGAACCCTGGTTTTGGCCAGCCCATCCCCCGTCTCCAACGCTTTCCATAATGTCAATCTCGCCACAGGTAGGCCAGCCAACCGTATTGAAATTACTTCCCAGCATCCAATAAGCGGGCCAAAAGCCTTGACCTGTGGGAAGCTGAATCCGGGCTTCCATCCAGCCGTATTGAAAGGATTGAAGGCCCGAAGTATTCAACCGCGCGGAGGTATACCGTCCCACTGTGCTGTAGCTGGAACTTCCGGGAGTAGTATCAATCGCGATAATAGCTAAAGACGATCCATCCGTGGCCCCTGGATCTGAAACAATTTGGGAATTATTGGTGCTATTGGTGTAATACTCGAGTTCGTTGTTTCCCCAACCGCTGTCGCCTATGTCATATCCCCAATTAGCGGAATTAGGAGCGCTGCCGATAGGGCCGTTAAATTCATCACTCCATACCAGGCTGTAACCCGCTGGCGGAGTGGCCTGGGACAAATTAGCGCCTAAAAACAAGCAAATAAAAGCGGCCGATAATCCCGCTAAACCCGTTCGTAATTTAAAAATTCGCACCCAATAATCTCCCCGGCCCGGGTCAAACAATACATTTCCCAAAACCGCGATTTCAAAACCTTTGGCATAAGGTTCTCTGTCGCAAAGTCTATCAATGGTTTTGAATTTTCGCCAAGGCTAACGGGATCAAGAATATCTTTTAAGCGGTTAAAACGCGCGAATCCGAATGGATTGATCTAAAAATATTTTCATTTCAAGAAAAATTTTACCGAAGAAGCAGAAGTTTGGTCACGGTTCGGCCCTGCGGCGTCGTGACAACGACATAGTAGAGCCCGCTGGCCAAAGGATTTCCCCACCGATCATCCATCTTTACCACGACATCTTCTCCCACAGGCGTTTGAGAGAAAGTCTGGTCTTGAACCTTTCGGAAAGCCACTGTGAAAAGTTCCACTTGGACATCACAAGTCTTGTTATGCGGAACATGAATGGAAACTGGCCCGCCTTTTCCAGGATTGGGATAGATCACGGGTGTCGAGATAGTCTCTTTCGTCGCCGTCGAAGTAAATGTGATGGTGGGCAGAGGAGTTGAGGTACGGGTGATCGTAGGCGTACTAGTCGGGGTTGAACTCGAAGTTGAGGTCGCGGTAAAGGTGGCCGTCCGAGTATCCGTCAAAGTCATGGTGAGGGTCGATGTCGCCGTGGGGGTCTTCGTTGAAGTAACCGTAAAAGTGAAGGTAGGCGTTGGCGTAGATATCGGGGTGAATGTGTTCGTACTCGTAGCTGTAGAAGTCGAAGTAGTCGTAAACGTTTTGGTGGGGCTCGGCGTAAAAGTCTGTGTCACCGTAGATGTCGATGGGGGTGTCAGGGTGGTCGTGGAAGTAGACGTTCCCGTGAATGTCGGGGTTGCGGAGAAAAACGGCGTATTGGTAATGGTTGACGAGAGTGTGGGCGTACCAGTGAAAGTCGGTGTTCCCGTATTCGTCATTGTATAAGTGGAGGTGAAACTCGGGGTAAAAGTATTGGTCATTGTCGGGGTTCGGGTGGGTGTTGGAGTTCCCGTGTTGGTCGCTGAAGAGGTGACCGTCATGGTCAACGTATGGGTCGCCGTATTGGTCAAAGTTCCCGTAAAGGTAGGCGTATAAGAAAAAAGCGGCGTATTGGTTATTGTCGTCGTGAAAGTAGGCGTGCCGGTAAAAGTAGCCGTAAGGGTTTTGGTCGGAGTCCAGGTGGGCGTAAAACTGGGAGTTGAGGTTGAGGTAACCGTGAACGTTTTAGTATTGGTGGGCGTACCTGTATTGGTCAGTGAAGGGGTCAATGTCAGCGTAACGGTCGCTGTTTTTGTCGGACTATAAGTAGCGGTCATTGTGGAAGTAAACGTTGAGGTAAAAGTTCCGGTATTCGCAATTGTATTAGTCGGAGTAATCGTAATGGTTTTGGTTGGACTGTTGGTCATGGTTGAGGTAAAGGTTGCGGTGTTTACAGCGGTATTCGTCGGGGTAATGGTAGAGGTTTTAGTTGGACTATTGGTGGGGGTCACTGTCGAGGTAGGCGAGTTGGTCGCGGTTGGAGTCCGGCTTGGCGTAGGGGTCACGGTTTTCGTCGGAGTCATCGTAGGCACGGGAGTAAAAGTAGGGGTCGACGCGGACGCGCAGGTAAACCAAACGTCATCCACCGTAAAATCATACGTGCCACCCCAGTAACCCACACGCCAGGCGATATATTGCAGGCTGGTGGGGTCAAAGGTATAAGGGGTCCCAGTGGAGGGCGCTGTTAACGAGGTAAAAGGTATGGTCACCAGCATCTCTTGATTAGCCGCCGTAACCACAACGTTGTAATAATACTCGGCCCAGTTCACGGGCGTAACCTTCTGACCCGCGTTGGAATAAACCAAAGCCGTCACTGTCGCGGGAAAAGAAGGCGCAGAGCCCAATTTGATCCTAAATTGAAGCCCCGTAGCGCCATTGGTAGTGCCGTTATACGCGGGCGCGGTACCTGCCCCAAAACTACAAATAAGCGCGGGCGAACCATAGCATAGTGTTGAACTTCCCGCGGCCGCGTTGGTCCCATAAAGACGGGCTCCAATATCCGAACCGCCTAAACCGTAACCATAAGAGGGAAACCATTGGGTAGCCCCGCTGCTTGGAATGACATAAAGAGGATTCATGGTCGGCGGACCACCGCAGTCCCCCGCCGGAGGCATAGAAGCGGTCCAAATACCTCCCAAATAATTGGTGAACATCCCGCTCTCAAGATCGTCCACTTTAACACCGCAGGCGGGCGTAGCCGTTGGAACCGGTGTCGGCGTACAGCCGGTCGTTTTACAACCACCCGTAACACAACTGGTATTTCCCCCGACTGTATCCCAAATGGCGGACACTCCGGCGTTAGCGTTGATCGGCAGGGCCATTCCGGCGTCCCAAAGTCCAATCCCGGCGATTCCTTTGTTTTTGGCCCAAGTGATCTTGGTACAGAAAGATTGGGCGTCATCGGCACCGTATTGCGTCCCGCCGTAAGTGTAAGTAATTTCATCACCACTGGCGTCCCGAGCTCCCGCCGTACCGGTAAGCACATTAACAATGGGCGAGGAAGGAGTGCCGTCAGCGCCACGGGCATAAAGGGGACATCCCAAAACCATTTGAGCTGCGGGGAGACCTAAATTGATATAACCATTGACAAGCGAACTGACGTCTAGATTTAACGTGCCCTCACAGCCGCTATTGGTGGAATATCCCGTCTGGGTTAACGGCCCTTGGCAAAGATCACCGCCGACTCCGATATTGAAATCGTATCCGCCGACAAAACCCCAGTCCGCGGAGGAAGCCGAACCGCTTCCCGGCGACAATCCGTAATTGCACATATTGGCCGCCCCAGGAAGGAAGAAGGTGAGACCCACATGACTTGTGTTAGCCGCTAAACTTGTTTCCACCGGATAACTACCGGAAGGCGCTAGACCCGGGGTAATGGCGTTTAATCCCGTTCGTAAATCACTCAAAAGGGCCGTGAAAACAGCCGCGTTGGTTGGATACTCCCAGTCAATATCAACTCCATCATATTTCGCGACGGTCCCGTTCGTGTCCGTTCCTTGATTCATGAGTGCGACAATGGCGTTCGCCAAAGTTTGAGCTTGGGCTGTACTGGTCGGCCAGGAAGTACTGCTGGCGCCTCCAACGGAAAGATAAACCCTCACTCCGTGGTTATGAGCTTCTTCAATAACTCCGATACGCCGTTGAAAGGTAAGCGTGGTGCCGTTGACCACAGCGAAGGATTCATAAATATGTGAAATGTCCCCCCATGGAATATCTTCTATTCTAAAAAGGTAATTGGGATTGGAATTGTAGTCATTAGGAACATAAGCGACGACCACATAAGGAGGCGCGGCGGAAGCAACAGCGGAAAAAAGAAAGCCGCAGACCATTATAGTTAGGACAATTTTAAAGAATCGATTCATTGAACTGGTTTCTCCTAGGAACTGCCATTCCCCAAATCTTGAATTTTATCCGAAAAAATTATTTTCAACGCCGCCATCCGGGCAAAAAACGGCCGAACTTCTTTTAAAGCTTCCTAATCAAACCTTTTATCGAATTAACAACAGCTTCGTGATAACCCGTCCTTTATAAGTGGTGACAACAACGTAATACATTCCGCTGGCTAACGGGTTTCCCCACCGGTCATTCATCTGAAGGACCACATCCTCTCCCACCGGCGTTTGAGGAAAAGTCTGATCCTGAACCTTTCGGAACGCCACCGTAAAGAGCTGCACCTGAATGTCACTGGGCCTATCCATCAAAACATGAAGTGAAACTGGCCCGCCTTTACAAGGATTAGGATAAATAATCGGCCCGGTTGAGGGAACTTTTGTGACCGTCGAAGTAGAGGTCGCGGTCGGCAAAGCCGTTGCCGTCCGAGTCACCGAGGGCGTATTCGTTGATGTCGAACTGAACGTGGAAGAAGCGGTTATCGTGAAAGTGGGGGTCATCGTCCAAGTTGACGTGAAAACAGGTGTGCTCGTTAAAGTATTCGTGGAAGTCGGGGTCGAGGTAAAGGTCACCGTGGATATGGGCGTAAATGTGGAAGTTCCGGTCAAAGTCGCTGTCAACGTGGGCGTTCCCGTGAAAGTCGGAGTCGAAGAGGAAATCGAAGTATTCGTGGAGGTTAGCGTAACCGTGGGAGTATCAGTCGCGCTGGGCGTCCCCGTATTCGTCGCGGAACTAGTAGCGGTCAGGGTGGATGTTTGGGTTGCCGTACTCGTAACCGTTCCTGTAAAGGTAGGTGTATAGGAAAAAAGCGGGGTATTGGTAATCGTCGAAGTAACAGTGGGAGTGCGGGTAGGCGTTTGCGTCAGCGTGTCCGTAGGGGTTGGAGTAATCGTCGGGCTTGACGTGGAAGTCCGGGTGGTCGTTGGTGTTCCAGTATTGGTCGCGGAGGAAGTCGCTGTCACAGTGGCCGTATGGGTGGCTGTACTTGTCATTGTGGCCGTAAAGGTAGGGGTATAAGAGAAAAGCGGGGTATTGGTAATCGTCATGGTGGCCGTAGAAGTTCGAGTAGGTGTAGTTGTAAAGGTGTTTGTCGCTGTGTGGGTAGTCGTCAAAGTAAACGTAGAAGTCGGCGTGGAGCTCGAAGTGAAGCTATAGGTAGAAGTCACTGTTGCGGTATGGGTGGCTGTATTGGTGGACGTTCCCGTCAAGGTAGGTGTATAGGAAAAAAGCGGAGTATTAGTCATCGTTAAGGTCGCCGCGGGAGTTCCCGTATTGGTGGTTGAGGGAGTGATGGTCAAGGTCTCGGTGCGAGTCGGACTATTGGTGGTCGTAGACGTCGCCGAATTGGTGGCCGTAGCCGTCGGGGTCTTCGTCGGACTGTTGGTAGCGGTGAAGGTTGATGTGCTAGCAGGCGTGTTAGTCATAGTCACTGTGAGAGTCCGGGTAGAACTATTCGTGGCTGTAAGCGTAGCCGAATTGGTGGCCGTAGTCGTCGGGGTCTTGGTGGGGCTATTCGTTGAGGTAAAGGTCGAGGTACTGGCGGGTGTATTGGTTGAGGTCGGCGTGCGGCTGTTAGTGCCCGTCGGTGAATTAGTAGTGGTTGTAGTCGCGGTCTTGGTCGCCGTATTCGTCGGGGTAAAGGTTCCGGTGAAGCTCAAGGTACTCGTCGGCGAAAAAGTCGGCGTCGAACTAGTCGTGGCTGTCGCGGTTTTGGTCGGGGTGTTGGTCGCGGTAAAAGTTTTGGTGGAGGTAAATGTACTCGTAGGGGTATTAGTGAATGTTTTGGTCGGAGTACTCGTAAAGGTTTTCGTAGGACCTGTCACGCATCCTGGAAACTGGACGCCCGTGTTCGCGATGGCCGTCCCATTGGTAACCGCGCAAAAAGAGGGTTGGAGTGTGCCCGAAAAGCAGGGATCGTTTCCGGTCGCTAAAGGAAGGGTCGCCGTAACGGCGTCGCCTCGGGCATCCGTCAAAACAAATTGCATATTTCCGGTTCCCCAAGCCGCGGCGGCCTGCCAACGGTTATCCACCTCATGAGTGAGCGCCGAACCCCCGGCTGTCACCGATTGAATGGGGAACAACATGTCGTAAAAAAAGATCCCTGAGTTTTCTCCAGGGTCAAAATAATAGGTAATCGTTCCATTGGGATTTGAGTTATTGAGATTGTTCAGGATGCTCATGGGACATTGCACCATATTCCAGGTCATGGCCACATTACCGGCCGAAGTTCCTCCGGTTAAGTCAATAAAATCCTGTGTGCTCAGGTCTAAATGATTATCCGTGGTACTGGTGCAGCCGGCGCATTGGTCCACAATCGGAACAACGAGAGTTTGAGAGTTATACATTATCTGCGCGCAGGCGCCGCAAACCCCTGCCGCAGCAGTTCCGTTGTAATCCGGGGCTGAAATGGCGGCGAAGTTTCCATCATAAAAACTGCCATGAATCGTCGCGCATTCCGAGAAAGGAATCGTACAGTTAAAAACCCCGGTCGGAGGAGATACGGGTTGGTAATAGGTCATGTCACCGCTAAAAGTCGGGGAGAGGGGCGGGCAATAGGAGGCTGTCGCAATATTGATTTGTCCCCAAACATGGGAAAATCCAATGGTTAAAAAGAAAAGAACCGTTAGAAAGAACGGGGAAAGAACGGAAGTGAGTTTAAGTTGTTTTCCTGAAAACGTTTTCAATGGTTCTCCATACAAGGAAACCTATTCAGTCGCGGGTGATTAAAAAAATTCAGATTATGAATTGTGGTGTAGAAGATATGCCTCATTTAAATTGTTAGATATTATACCACTGCTTTTCTTATGCTAATTTTTTGCCCCTCACAATAGGTCTTGTCTTAAAAAAGCTCAAAATAAAAGGCTTTTGCCGTCCCTGGTATATAAGTCGAATATCCTTCGGCTTCTAACGCACAGGAAGATAGCTAAATACCCGTTGAGCTTGGCTATTACGTGGATCATCTTCTAAAACTCGGGTCAGGCAAATTCGGCTGTAATCATATTTCTTGGCGAAAAAGTACATTAGACCCGCCTCGAAATAAAAATCATCATACTGTCCCCTGCTCCGGCGAATACATTCCAAAAAAAGCGGCTCAGCGATACGAAAATTTTCCAGGTGATAATTAAAAAGTGCCATGGATAAAAGCCCTCTTGGAAATATAGCAGGCCTGTAAAATCCCTCAAAGAAATTTTTCCAAACTGCCGGGGAAGGCTTCTCAAGCAGCGTCAAATCCTCTTCGGAAGAAAAAACAATTCCTCTTTCCGGCAATAGCTGGTTTTCATTCAGAAGGGGAATCTGAGGAGCGTAATGGTTTCTAAGATAAATGGCGACGGACTCATCCAGGTAGACCAAACGCCAATCTTGCATTTTACGCAGTTCAAAAATCCATTGGCGGGCTGAGATAGGATTAAAGAAGATAATATCAAACCCATATTTTTCAATCAGCGGTTTCAGGCCCCCCGGAGCGAAGGAAGCCATGTCTTCTTTATATAAATCCTCGCCCATCACATCCGCTGTCCGTCCGTCAATAAACACCTTTTGGGGACCTTTCCAATCTAGCCAGCCTCCCGCGTCGATTTGGTTTAAGATTTTCCCGTCCAGCTGGTTTTGAACCAAAAACTCGGCGGCTCGGACCGGAAGATACTCCTGGTCCAAACCCCATCCGAATCGATCCAATCGGCGGTCTGAAATATAGTAAGCGTTGGTGATAATTCTCAAGGACATTCCCAATAGAAGAAAAGCGAACCCCCAGGCAAAAATCGGCTTGTTAAAAAGAATTTTTTGAGTTTTTTGGAATCGATCCCATGGCAGATCTTTCCAGCAAATAGCCGCCAAGGGAAGAGTCGCGATCATGAAGAGAGGGATGTTTCTAAACGAGGTGCCGGAGAGATAAAAAAAAGAGCCGGCAATAAGAAACTCATGAATTTTCCGGTGTCGGAAAGTGGCCAGCAAAAGCAAAAGAAGAAAAAAGCTAAATACTCGGTAGAAGATCAGGCCGACTTCCGGCATCAGCGCGGACGAGAACGGCATGAACCAGGAAGGCTGAAACTCCGCGATGGTTTGTTTAAAAATATTGGACGTGCCAATGATCGAAAGCAGTTGAAATGGAAAAACCGCCCCCTGTATAAAATGGGGATTTGCCAGACAAGCGACGACGGCCAAACCGGAAAACAGAAAAAGTTTTTTATCCGGCTGAGCGCCATGACAATAACTTGAAAGAATATAAAAACCCATCAAAACCAACCCTAATGGAAAAAGACCCTCCACATTGACCCAAACCAGCTGGAGGATCGGAAGTAAAAAAAGGGCGTCTCTTTGGTGGTTTGCTCTTTCTTCCAGAACCCAAAGGGTCAAACCCAGAAGGACCCAGCTGAGAATCTCCGGTTTGACTTGAAAACGAATCTCACAGGCAAAGAGGGTCGCGGTTAATAAAAAAACGCACATCCAAAGAGGCGCGCCGCTTAAACGCAGCCGTTTAAAGGTTATGAAAAAAGCGGCGGCAATCAATCCAGTATTAAATAACAAAAGGAAACCATATCCTCCCATGCGATAAACCAAATAAAGAAGCACCTCATAAAACCAATGAATGTCCACATAGTCGGTGCCGGACCGGGTATAGGTATAAACATCCCGGGTCATAAAACGATGGTTCTCTAAAATCCATTGACCGCCCTTTAAATGAAAACCTAAGTCGGCGTCGGTAATCAGACGGAATGAAAAAAGAACCATTAACAAGAAAAAGGAACAAATCGAAAAAACCCAAGGATTAAAAAAAATGGATTTAAACTGGGGTTTAAAAGTTCTTGAAAAGGGTTCGGAATTCATGGGAGGAATTATAAATTCGAGTCTCGAGTCAAAGGAGAAAAACAATTAAATAGATAATACCTCTTCAAATGGCCCAATTTATTCGAAACCTTTAGCGGATGGCCTTTTGAATAAAAAAGAATTAAACTCCGGCATTCCCATCTAGGAGCCGCCACCTATGCCTGAAACTTATTTTATCACGGGCGCCAACCGCGGAATCGGCCTGGGGTTAACCCAGGTTTTCCTCGGCCAAGGCGATCGTGTTTTTGCTGCCTGCCGGGACCCTCACCACGCCTCCGATCTTCAGGAACTTAAGAAGAAATATGGCGCCGCGCTAGAAATCATTCCTTTGGAAGTCACTTCCGACGATTCTATCCAAGCCGCTGTTCGGGAAACCGCGGGAAAAACCGGTCACCTGGATGGACTACTCAATAACGCCGGGGTTTCACTGGAATCTCCCGGAACCCTTTCCATCGGGGTGGATTTGGAAAAATTTCGAACCGTCCTTGAAGTGAATACCTTAAGCCCTCTTAATATCACCCGTTCTTTTCTACCTCTTCTTCAAAAATCGAAAAATCCCCGCGTCTTGAACATGTCCTCTAATTTGGGCTCTATCTCCGCTAAAACCGGTTCAGGCTACTATGCCTACAGCGTCTCCAAAGCCGCCTTAAATATGCTCACCCGTATTCTGGCCGCGGAGTTTCAATCGATCATCATCGTGGCGGTCCATCCTGGTTGGGTTAAAACCGATATGGGCGGACCTGGCGCTCCCGTTACCCCGCTAGAAACATCGGCTCACATGGTCAAAATGTTTAAGGAACTCACTTTCAATCGCAGTGGACTTTTTTTGGATAATCAAGGTCGTGAGCTTACCTGGTGACAATCATGAAACTTTAAGGTTGAACTGGATTCCGTCTTAAACGTTTTCGCTCTAATGCTTTCACTTCCGGAAGCCGGAACAACTGTTCAAAAAAAACTTTCGAAAACCGTTCCGCTGATTCCCGATCCAAATGCATATTGTCAAAACTTGTCATTCCTTGCAAGTGAGGCGCTACGCAACCTGTTTTCGTCTCCCGAGCCAACTCCTCAACAATCGCTGGATCCTCATGAGATGGGACATAAATAAAAATCACCCGACTTCCCCGCTCTTCCATCTGTTTCTTAAATTCCAAAGCTCGGGATAAAAAAAGAGGGTCCAATTGGACTTTCATTAAAGGTGTATATGTTAACGACGATTGCGGACCCGAAGGTGGCACTTCCAACGAATCTAAAAGAAAACCATCTTTCGCGGACCGAGGCTCTCGGGGTACACGAACCCCTTGTGCCCTAAAAAAGGTCAGCTTGGGAATCCACTGTTGTAAAAACCCTCGTACGAACCAGGAAAAGGAATGAGAGTAAACTTCCAAGCCCGCCCGCCAATCACTGACAGTCAGGGTATTTTTCATTGTCGGGTGCAGTTTGGGGTCGAAAAAATTTTCTGTGGCGACCAAAACCAAGGAGGGAGCCAAATGCTGCCGTTGGAAAAGCTGAAGAATAAACACATCATTATTCCGAGGTTCGGCCAAATTAAAAAAAGAAAGACCGCTTTGGGCTTCCCCTTCCTGAACGCTTTTACCACGCAACCCGTTCAAAGGCCGTGAATTGCCGACAATAACCACATCCGCCCGCCGGGCCCAAGAAATGGCCGGACCGATACCGTGATAAAAAGCGTATTCCGTCGTATAAGGCTGGTCAATGGTTTGAAACAAGATGGATTGGTCCAACATCCAGCCGCCTGCGGGAATGGAATCCGTTGTAACCCAAGGGGATTTTTCGTTAAGTAGCCATAAGCCGGCTGAAAAACTAATGGAAAAGAAAACAACAAAAACACCGGTAGCCCATAAAGCTTGAGCCCCGCGTTTGGAAAGCCTTTTAGAATTGGAAATAGATGAACGCATTGTTCTCACCGTAGAAAGACAAAATAAGATAAAACATGATGGCGCACCACGCCCCCTTCACACCATAACCCGCCGTCGGCACCCAATCGTTTTCTCGTGAAAACCCCCACAAGTGAAACAAAAGAACCGGAACAGCAAACGCCAGTCCAGGCAAGAGCTGAGGGTTCACCGCTATCCAAGACCCTTGAAACAAATCGTGAATTAAATCGACCGCTTGATCCACGCTCTCTGCCCTAAAAAAAATCCAAGCGGTTAAAACAACAGACTGCACTATCAGGAACCACAAGATTTTTATCGAAGAAAACCGGCGGGTTAATTGGTCGATTCCGAATACCTTTTCAAAAACCAAGGCTGTCCCATGAATCGCGCCCCAAATCAAAAAGGTATAAGCCGCTCCGTGCCAAAGGCCTGCCAGCAGCATTACGAATAAGAGATTAAAATAAACCCTTCCTTCCGAGACACGATTTCCACCCAGAGGAATATAAAAATAATCTCTCATCCAATGGGACAAAGTAATATGCCAACGGGCCCAAAATTCTTTGAAAGACGAAGCCAAATAGGGAAAATTAAAGTTAATGGGCAGCCGAAATCCTAAAAGATAGGCCGCTCCCCGGGCAATGCTGGTATATCCCTCAAAATCGGCGAAGATTTGGCACGAAAACAAACCTGATAACAGCAGGGCTGTGGAAGCTGTTCCATTCAGAATGACTCCGTCATTCCAATATTTATTAACGTAATAAGCCAGATTATCGGCGATCACCATCTTTAAGAAAAATCCCCGCACCATCAAATAAAATCCCTGGTAGAGCACCGTAAGTCTCGGCTTTCTGACCCGGTCAAATTGGTAAAGGAGTTCCTTTGCCCGGACTATTGGCCCTGAAACCAGATGGGTAAAAAAACTGACGAACAAAAGAAACCGCCAGTAGCGCTTCTCAGGCGCCAGCTGCCCACGATAGATATCAATTGTGTAACTCATGCTTTGAAACGTGAAAAAGGAAATGCCCAGGGGCAATTCAAGGTTCATATGGCCGTTGGATCGCGCGAAACTGTCATCGAGCGCCCAATGAATATCCCGAAGGCAATCTAAGAAAAAATCCGCGTATTTAAAAAAAGCCAGCAGGCCCAGGTTCGAAATGAGGGAAATTAAAAGATAAATTCTCTTCCAGGCGGAGTTGGTGGTTTGAGCGACTTTGAGTCCCGCGTAAAAGTCAATCAGGGTAATTCCTAGCAAAAGGAAAACATAGGAAAACCGGTACGAAACGTAAAAAACAAGACTCGCGGTTAATAAAAAAAACAGGTAGCTCTTTTCGTTTTTTCCCCGGCCAAAAGTCCACCGGGCGACCAATGTTACGAAAAACAGAGCCAAGAAAGGATAGGAGATAAAACTCACTTAAACATCCTCGCGTTTGAAACGCCCGGTTTTTTCACCTTCAATACACCTTATTAAATCAAATAAAAATCAAAAAACCTGAATAAACTTTCATCGGCGCAAAGCTTTAGCGCGGGCCCCAAAAGCAAATGATTCTCGATTGAATTTTCAATTCTTCCGCTGATAATGTGGCCCATGATTCCTGAAAATAAACCAGCCCCCTCCTTCTTTCCGCTTTTTTTAGTTTCCGCCGCCGCTATCGCGTTTGAGATTCAACTCACGCGCTTTTTTTCTATCGCCAGTTGGTCCGAATACGGTTACTGGATTATTTCGATCGTAATGGTCGGCCTTTCCATGAGCGGCGTTACATTAAGCTTATTGAAAGACTTTTTCCTGCGCCGCAGCGCCCAGTTGATGTTCTATATTCCCCTGGCGCTCATGGCCGCCGCCAGCCTGGGCTTTTACGGGGTCACCCTCGTTCCTTTTAATCCGTTGGAATTGCAAAACCGCGAACTTTGGCTGGGACAGCTTCTAAATGTCGGTAAGTATTATTTGGTCTTGTTCCCCTTCTTTTTTCTCTCCGGCCTTTATATCGGTTTAAACTTCATTTCCCGGCCCCGTCAAATTTCCAGGCTTTACGCCTTTGACCTAGTCGGCGCCGCCGCGGGCTCGCTTTTTCTTTTGGCGCTGATGTTCTTTATACATCCTTTTTATCTGATGGCCGCCTGGCTTCCGCTCCTGCTATCGGCGGCCCTGTTATGTCCGTCGCCTCTTTCTCGTGGAAAGCGAATCGGTTTGGCCTTGGTGATTTTTCTCTTAAGCGAAATCGGAGTGATCTTTTTAAATCAGGCGGACTTCTGCGAGTACAAAGCGGTCTATCCTCCACTGCATGTGGAAGGCAGCCAAATCCGGGAGAAAACCTTTTCCCCCCGGGGCCTATACCTAGTTCTGGATGATTTTACAGAAAGATTAGATATCGATCTTTCAAACAACTACAGCCTTTTGGGCGTAGATGGACCTCCCCAAACTTACGGCCTTTATCAGGATGGAAACCGCCTGGGTTCTTTACCTAAAACCTCCTCGGTTGATACTCGTTACACCAATACGTAATCTGTCCAGGAGAGGGCAAAAAAAT
>CAWKIY010000030.1:0-5542 GCA_963849245.1 candidate division FCPU426 bacterium
ACGCGGGTATTCGGATCATCCCGCCATTGAACGGAAGCCTCTAAAATGGAAAGCCGTTTTTTCTTGGCGATAAACAACAATTCCACATCAAAACCAAATCGGTTGATTTTTTGAAGCGGAAAAATCGCTTGAGCGGCTTTGCGGCTAAAAGCCTTGAAACCGCATTGGGTATCTCCGATTCCCGGAACCACCAATGCTTGAATCAATAGATTGCCTATTCGCCCAATGGCTTCCCGGTAAAAAGGCTGATGGACTTTCACCTGTTTGCGGTCTACCGCGCGGCTTCCGACAATCACGTCTAACCCTCTTTCGAGAGCAGGACGAAATTTTTCGAACTCAGAAAGAGGCGTGGCGTTATCCGCATCCATATACACAATCACATCGCCCTGGGCCGCCAGTGCCCCTGTTCGAACAGCCGCGCCCTTTCCTTGATTAACACGATGCTGAAGTACCTTAAGAGAAATCTTGGAATTCGTCAGTCGTTTGAATTTTCCTATTACTTCAAGGGTTTTATCCCACGAGCCATCATCGACAACGATGATTTCAGCCTTGAACCGTTTGGCCTTCAAGTAAGTAAAAACGTCTTGAAGGGTATTCGAAACCCTTTTTTCTTCGTTATAAACAGGAATAACTACCGAAAGATCAGACCGTTTCACTTTTAAATTCCTTGGTCAAGTACTCGTTCAACGCTTCCTGCCAGGGTCGCGAAATATGCCCCACTGCCTGAGCGGCCTTCGATAAATCAAACCGGGAGTTGGCCGGGCGTTGAGCTGGGCGAAAAACGTCTTTGCTCAAAACCCCGGCAATATGACAGGAAGAAGATCCCATAATTTTCTGAATCTCACAGGCGAAACCATTCCAGGAAGTATATCCTTCATTGGCAAAATGATAGAGTCCTGAGGGGCATTTTTTTTCTAATAGTTCCAATGTAAATTCAGCTAAATCACCCGTATAGGTCGGACCCCCAATCTGGTCGGTCACCACTTCGATTTTTGGTTTAGTTTTTAAAAGTCCAGCAATCGTTTTGACGAAATTAACCCCATAAGGACCAAAAACCCACGAAGTCCGGACCAAATAGTGCGGGGGATTTTCAGTTTGAATGAGCTTTTCCCCTTGCCACTTGGTTTTTCCATAAACATTTATCGGATTCGGATTATCCGTCTCTTGATAAAGCCCTTCTTTTTCACCGTCAAAAACATAGTCTGTCGAAAAGTGAATTAAAAGCCGATTGGCCTTTTTGCAAAACTTCGCCAGCCAACCCGCCGAAGTTCCATTGACGGTCAAAGCTGTCGAAAACTTAGCGGGTTCCTCACAAGCATCCACCCGGGTAAAACCCCCACAATTGATCACAGCCTCAAAGCTGTTTGCTTTAAAAAAACGATCAATTGTGTGGGGATAATTCAAATTGAGTTCGGCGCGGCTAGGAGTCAACAATTCATACCCCTTGGCTTTATAAACCTCGGCAACTTTCGAACCAAGCATTCCCGTGGAACCTATTAAAGCGATCTTCAAATAAAAACTCCTCGGTTCAAAAAAAGCTTAAAAATTGGAAACGTCGCCCCGGCCCATTCCATAATAAACAAATCCTTTTCCTATCATTTCCTTCGAATCATACAGATTGCGGCCATCGACGAGAATGGGTTTCTTCACAATGGACTTTAATTTTTGAAAATCAACTTGTTTAAATTCATTCCATTCCGTCAAGATCAAAACCGCATCCGCCCCTCGGGCAGCCTCATAAACATTTTTGGAATAAAAAGCCCTTTTAAAATAAGTTTTCGCCTTGCTCATGCAAACGGGATCATAAACACGAACCTTGGCGCCCTCGGAAATCAAAGCCGGGATAATCGTTAGTGACGGCGCCTCTCGAAGGTCATCCGTGTTCGGCTTGAAGGAGAGACCCCAAACCGCGAGAGTCTTGCCTTTTAGGGATCCGACTGCTTTCTTGACCTTTTCCAAAAAAATCAATCTCTGGGAATGGTTAACCTTGAGAACTTCCGGCAGCAATCGAAAAGCATAACGGTTTTTTTTCCCAATATGGATCAACCCAGCCACATCTTTAGGAAAACAACTGCCGCCAAACCCAAGCCCGGCGTTAAAAAACTGTCCTCCAATGCGGGAGTCATAGCTCATCCCTTTCACAACTTGAAGAATATCAGCCCCCGCCTTGTCACAAAGGTTAGATATCTCGTTAATAAATGAAATTTTCGAAGCCAAAAAAGCATTGGAAGCGTATTTAATCATCTCAGCGCTTTTTAAATCCGTAATGAGAATGGGACAATTAAGAGATTTATAAATCTCTGAAACTTTTTCAGCCGCGGCTCGGCGGGTCGCGCCAATAACAACTCTTTCAGGCTTTAAAAGGTCGGCCACCGCCGCGCCTTCCCGCAAAAACTCCGGATTCGAGACAACATCAAAAGAAACACTCTTGGGCCCGTTTTTCTGAATGATTTGGGCCACAATGTCACCCATACCAATGGGCACAGTGCTTTTGTTGACAATGATTTTATAACCATTCATGGCTTTCGCGATACTTTGAGCCGCCAATTTGACGTTCGAGATATCCACTTCCCCATTTTTGCCCTGGGGAGTATTGACCGCGATAAAAATCAATTCAGAATTTCGAACCGTCTGTGTAAGATCCGTGGTGAAAAAGAGCCGTTGGTTGCGGTTGCGTTTAATGATTTCTTCCAGGCCCGGCTCATAGATGGGCACGACTCCCTTTTTGAGCTCCTCGACTTTTTTCTTGTTAACATCAACGCACGTAACAATATTGCCCATATCGGCAAAACAAGATCCCGTCACCAATCCAACGTATCCCGTTCCAACTACCGCGATCCGCATGAAAACTCCCCTGAAATTAAAGAATAAACAAGGTTCATTATAAACTTAAAAACCGGGGCGGATAACCGCCCCGGTTTTTATGGCACTTCATGACTTAACGGAAAGCTTTTAATTCGTCAGGCATTTTTCCGTTTCTTTATCGAAAATATGCGCCTTTTGCATATTGAATACAAGTTCGATGTCCTGGTTGATTTCAATCTGCTCATGGCTCGCAACTCGGGCGATGAAAGGACTCTTCCCAGTTGTCAAATAAAGATAGGCTTCCGCACCCAAAGGCTCGATAATCTCAACCGTAGCGTTGATGGTATTATCCGGAGAAGCGTTGGCCGCGTCCATCTTGTCATGAATATCTTCCGGACGGATACCTAAAATCACTTCCCGGCCCACATGGCTTTCCACCTGGCTGGTAAAGCTTTCCGGCAATTTAATCTCAAAGTTTTCCTCATTGAAATAAATCCCCGTACGTTTTTTGTTGAGAGAGCCTTCCATGAAATTCATGGCGGGCGTTCCGATAAATCCGGCGACGAACTTGTTAACGGGCTTTTCGTAAAGGGTAATAGGATCAGCGATTTGCTGAACATAACCGTCTTTCATTACCGCGATGCGGTCGCCCATGGTCATAGCTTCCAACTGGTCATGCGTAACATAAATCATGGTCGCTTGAAGGCGGGTATGGAGCTTGGAAATTTCCGCGCGCATTTGAACCCGAAGTTTGGCGTCCAAGTTGGACAAGGGCTCATCGAAAAGAAACACTTTAGGCTTGCGCACAATCGCTCGACCCACCGCCACACGCTGACGCTGACCGCCCGAAAGTTCTTTTGGACGGCGGTTTAACAATTCTTGAATACCAAGAATATTCGCCGCTTCATAAACACGCTGTTTGATTTCTTCTTTGGGATATTTACGTAATTTCAAGCCAAAAGCCATGTTGTCAAACACGGTCATGTGCGGGTACAAAGCGTAATTCTGGAAAACCATCGCGATATCACGGTCTTTTGGAGGCACATCATTCACCAGCGTATCGTCGATTCGGATTTCCCCGCCGCTTAATTCTTCCAAACCCGCAACCATTCGCAGGGTGGTGGACTTCCCGCAGCCGGAAGGCCCGACCAAAATCAGGAATTCCTTATCCGCGATTTCAATATTAACGTTGTTAACCGCCACAACGTTATTCGCATACATTTTATTGACGTTTTTAAGAACGACCTTCGCCATGAAATTCCTCCACGCAAGGAACCAAACCACCCCGAAACCTTTTTAAAAGGCACAAAAATCCAGGGTCATCCATCTTGAATACCCACGAATCCTTGTTAAATGCTAACGGGAATGTTTCAGAACCAGAATAGCCACCGGCCCTTATTTCCGCCGAAAGGCTCCGCAAAAGCAGAGTTATTTAAACATTGAAGCCCGGCCCTGTCAATGAACAAGGGCCCGTTTAAAGGGATTTTGAGCCGAATAATTCCTTCATCACTTTTAAAGCGAGCCTTATAATTCGATCCATGGAAAAAAAACCTGGTTTTAAACGTTACCATTATTGGTTTTTATTGGCTTTTGCTTTTACCGCCGTCGCTTCGATTGCGCTCCAAAATTTAATTTGGGTCGCTGTAGCTTTTTTTCTGTTTTACCAAATCAAAACCCATCAGAAGTTTGATTGGCCTCGAGGCCTATTCCCCTCAGCCACCCTGTTATTTCTGGCGACTTTCTTCCTGGGCGCCATTTTGGGCATTGATCCCGCGAATAGTTTTAGGACTGTTCACAAATATCTGACAATACTTCTTATTTTTCCAATAGGGGCCATGGCGCTTTATTTAAATGATTTTAAAAAGCTATTCACTTATTTTGTCTATGGGGCTCTAGTTTGCGCGGTTTTCGGAATCGGAAAACACTTCATTCTTCATGAAAGCAGGATCGATTCTTTTTCAGGGGACAAGATGGTCTTCGGCGGCCTTCTAATGCTGGCGCTGTTAATCGCCATTTTTTTGGTCAAAAATAAGCCCGAAAACTTTTACTTGTGGAGCGCCATAACCTTGATCGGAACCGCACTCATCCTGACAGAAACTCGCGGAGCATGGCTTGGTTTTTTAGTCGGTCTCCTCCTCTTAATCAGTCGCTTTAGCCGAAAATGGCTTTTAATTTCGATTCCAGTATTACTCAGTTTATTTCTTCTTCTTCCCCACTCCATTCAAGACAGGTTTAAAAGCATCGGAGATATTTCTTTTAACTTTAACGAAAAACATCAGCTTCAAAACTCCCCTCAAACCCGTTTTTTAATTTGGGCGGCGGGTTTGAATATTATCAAAGATTATCCTTGGGGAGTCGGCCAGGGCAATCTTGAGAATATATATCCCCGTTACAAAATGCCGAATGCCGATCTCGAACCGACCGTTCCCCATTTACATAATAACTTTCTACAAATTACGGCGCAAAATGGCTGGATCGGTCTTGGCGCATACCTGTTTTGGATTTCTAGCTATTATTTTGCAGCCCTAAAATTGAAATCAAACGAACCCGAAACCAGGGAGGTCAATTGGTTATTCTTATGTCTTTATACTTCGATTTTGATCTGGGGGTTGACGGAATATACTTTTAGCCACCAATTTATGAACGTTCAATTTTTCTTGCTGGGCCTTCAAGTCTGCCTTTGGCGGCAGTCCAACCTAAGCATTCAAAACCAAGCCTAAAACTACGAATACTTCCT
>CAWKIY010000031.1:0-12504 GCA_963849245.1 candidate division FCPU426 bacterium
GTGGCGAAGCTTGAATCGCATTTAAAGCTAAGTTGAGAAGAGCACGGCGAAACTGTTCCACGTCTAAACGTAAAAAAATATTTTTATGTTTCAAAAAAATAATTTCAATTTCTTTTTGTTTGGCTTCATTTTCAACTAAAGGTAGCACACCTTGAATCGCTTCAATTAAATCTACTTCTTGAGTATCCAAAGAAGTCGGTTTTGCGAAAACCAAAAAATTTGTAACAATTTTGTTTAAAATTTCAATTTCTGACGCAATATCAGCTACCATTTCTTTGGCTTCCGGTTGTTGAATAAGTTTTTTTTGAAGAATCTCGGCAAAACCTTTCATAGCACCTAACGGATTACGGATTTCATGAGCGATTCCCGCAGCTAATTCACCAATTGTCGCCATTTTTTCAGAATTTTTAATTTGCGATTGTAATTTTCGCAATTGGGTTTCATCCGTGAAAATAATTTCTGTTCCCAATTCTTGCGAATCCGCTCCAAGTAGAGGGGCACTCCGAAGACGAATGAATTGAGGTAATTCTTCTGAGAGATTTATTTCTTCGTTTTCCAAGTGTAAATGCTTTTTATGCGCTTTATTGATAGCGGATAAAAAAATAGGATATTTTTTAAAAACACTCTCATACAAGCGGCCGATGGTTGTTTTTTGAGGCATTTCTAAAATTATGGAAGCGGCTCTATTAAAGGTAATAATGTTTCCTTTCAAATCCACCACCAGGAGTCCATTGGACATACTTTCCAAGATATACTCGTTATGACTTTGAAGTCGTTGGGTCATTGCGTTGAAAGCATAGGCAAGAGCGCCCAATTCATTTGCCGAAGTCACTTTTATCCTTTGACTAAAATCACCCTCCGCAATTTTCTGAGAAGCTTTTGCCATTTCCTCAATAGGCCAAATGAACCGCCTGCCAAATGCGTAAAGAAGTCCACCCATCAGCAATAGACAGACCAATCCAAAACTGAAAAGAACGCGGGCAAACTGATTGAGACCATCCACAAATTTGGCGCCAGCCTCTACCCCTAAAACGGCGATTACCTTTTTGTTATAGTAAACAGGGGAATATCCAATTTTATATATTCCCCCATCGCTTTCTGTGAAAAGCCTCGAAACCGCCGATATCCCATTTCGAGCTTCCAAAAAAGGTTCCGGGTCCAAATCTCTGAGCCAATTATTTTCTTTGAAATCATATTGCTCATTAGCGTCAACCAAAACACGGCCATCGGGGTCCAAAATAAATAGATTTTTTGCCTGACTTTCCTTTTTCTTGTCTTTTAGAAATTCTTGGAATTTTGAATAGAGGTCGCCTTTATTATTTAAATAAGGCAACCATTGGGATTTTGTCTGGCTCGAAGACAATCGAGCGATCGCCAAGAGGCGGTCACCCATTTCTTGATCAAAAGTCCCTTTAGAAACGTAATACGCAAAACCACCGTAAACAAAAAGAATGATGATGCCGACAAAGAGTGTTCGGCTGACCAACTCAGCGAGAACGCTACCGCGAAAAAAAGGAGAAGGACTCTTCATCACGACCTCGAAAATTTCACGTTAACTGAGCAATAAGTGACAACAAAGAATTTAGATGTCACTTTATTGACGGAATGGTTAAATAATAACACCAGTTAGAACATTTGTGAAATTTTTGACGTTTTAAAAGACCTTGGTTTATGGATGAAAAGCGGCAAAAAGTTGGTGGGCTAATTCCTTTGAAAAGCCTGGAACTGAAGCCAGTTCTTCTAAAGGCGCTTCTTGGATCTCTTTGACTGATTCAAACCGATTCATTAAAGCTCTCAATCGTGAGGGGCCGATTCCCTTCACTTTTGTAAGAAGTGAAGTAACAGCGTTTCTGTCACGAATAATCCGGTGATACCCCACCGCAAAACGATGCGACTCATCCCGAACCCGCTGTAACAAATGCCGAACTTTCAAGTGACCCGCAAAATCAACTGGATCAACTTGACCGGGAATAAAAATCTCCTCTTCTTTTTTCGCGAGAGAAGCAAGGCCATATCCGCTTTCCAGCTCTTTGTCTAACACGGCTTTCACAAAACTAAGTTGTCCTTTGCCCCCATCAATTAAAAATAAATCCGGCAAGGAATTTCCTTCTCGTTCTACTAACCGGACATAGCGTCTCATCATTTCCTGATGTGAACGAAAATCATCTTGTCCTTCAACTTCTTTTATTTTAAACTTACGATAACGGTTTTTTTCAGGCGCTCCATCTCGAAAAAAAACAGCTGATCCTACCGTAAAAGACCCTTGAAGGGTTGAAATGTCGAAACAAGCAATATTGCGTGGAATGACTTTAAGTTTTAATAAGTCTTTCAATTCTTTTAATAAATTTGTTTGTTGAACATCTTCTTTTAAAACAGCCAATACATTTTTTTCCGCCATTTCCATTAAATCAAATTGCCATCCATCTTTTGCCCTAGTCAAAAAAACTGGGATCCCCTTTGTTTCGGAAAGAATTTTTTCTATCGATATTTCCACTTTCCAATAGCCTGGAATAAGTACTTCATCGGGAATAAAAACACCATGAACATAATATTGTTGAAGAAAGAGTGGAAGCACTTCCACCAGTGGTTGTTCCAATTCATTTTCTAGAGTCAGCCGAATATGATCAATAACCTTGCCTTGGCGCACCTGAACCAAGGAAACCAGAACTTTCCCAAGTCCAAAAGCCAGAGCGACCACATCAATATCCTTCTTCTCGGGAATAATCATGGCATAAGTACCCTGCATTTGGTCAATAGTGCTCAAAAGATCCCGGTACTTAGCGGCTTCCTCATACTCTTGATTATCAGCGGCTTTTAACATTTCACTTTTGACATGATCAGCGAGACTATCGTGTTTCCCTTCCAAAAACCATTGAACTCTCCGCACCAAGGGAGCGTAACCTTTTTTGTCAACTTCTCCTGTACAGGGAGCCGGACATTGTTTTATCTGATAACTAAGACAGGCTCTTGCCGCCTTACCATCAATTTCAATATTACAATCCCGTATATTAAAGTAACGGTAAATTAATTTAACAATTTCCCGAAGTTTAAGATTGGGATAGGGGCCGTAATATTTTGAGCCATCATTGATTGGTCTGCGTGAAATCAAAACTCTTGGAAAATCTTCTGTAGTTGTTAACTTCAAATAGGGATAGCTTTTATCATCTCGTAAAACAACGTTGTACCGGGGTCGATGCCTCTTGATCAGGTTACTTTCCAATAAAAGAGCCTGATTTTCATCCCCGGTTAACACAAAATCAACATGGTCTGCTTGAAACACCAAAGATCGAACTTTAGGATTTTCTTGATTCTTTTGGTTGAAATAAGAGGCAACCCGCTTTTTTAAGGAAATGGCTTTCCCCACATACAAAACAGAATCATGACTGTTTTTGAATAGATAAACGCCTGGAGAATCAGGAAAACCGCTGACTGTTTTTTTCAAAAAATCAAATTTAGTTTCTGTTTGCTTCGGAAAAATTTCAGACACAATTCACCTTCAAGCCATCTTCATTAGAATGGATTTTTGATACGTTCACGCAATTGTCGGATTTGATTTCTGAGTTCCGTTGCCTTTTCATATTCATATTTTTTAGCGTATTCCAACATTTCTTTCTCCAAAGCTACAATTTTTCTTGGAATAGCTTCCGGTATTAAATATATATCTTCTTTGGATTCTGCCGCGACAGGAACCGTGTAATAATCTGCCTCATAAACCGTTGAAAGCAGGGCTCTGATTTGTTTTTTAACCGTTGCTGGGGTAATTCCATTTTTTTCATTATAGTCGCCCTGAATTTTACGGCGTCTTTGAGTTTCCTTTAATGTTTTACTCATCGACTCAGTTATTTTATCTGCGTAAAAAATGACCCGGCCATCTACATTTCGAGCGGCCCGCCCGGATGTCTGCATTAGGGAAACTTCTGATCGTAAAAAGCCTTCTTTGTCCGCGTCTAAAATAGCGACTAAGCTTACTTCTGGTAAATCTAAGCCTTCGCGAAGTAAATTAACGCCAACGAGTACATCATAAATTCCTAAACGCAAATCCCGAATAATACTAATACGTTCAAGGGTTTCAACATCCGAATGAAGATAAGCGACTTTAACATCAAGCTGTTTTAAATATCCCGTTAAATCCTCGGCCATTTTTTTCGTTAAAGTTGTAACTAAGACTCTTTGTTCTTTCTTGACTACTTTTCGAACTTCTCCCAATAAATCATCCACTTGTGAAACCGCTGGGCGAACTTCAATTTGAGGATCCATAAGTCCCGTTGGTCGAATAATTTGTTCGGCGATTTCGCCTTTTGAGAATTTTAATTCTTCCACTGCGGGAGTGGCGGACACATAAACAACTTGTCCCATCTTTTTGTTAAATTCCTCATATTTTAGAGGACGGTTATCAAAGGCGCATTTCAAGCGGAATCCGTATTCCACCAAATTCTTTTTACGGGCAAGGTCACCGTTAAACATTGCTCGTAATTGAGGTAATGTTGCATGAGATTCATCAATAAATGTTAAAAAATCTTTTGGGAAATAATCCAAAAGTGTATAAGGCGGATCTCCCGGTTTACGTCCCTCGAAATGCCGGCTGTAATTCTCAATTCCTTGACAATACCCCATCTCTTCGATCATTTCGAGATCATACATAGTACGTTGTTCTAGTCGTTGAGCTTCAACTAATTTGTCCGCTTTTTTTAACTCTTCAAGTCTTTCGCGCAATTCGTCCCGAATATCGCCGATAGAACGTTTAATAACGGATTCCGGCATCACATAGTGCTTAGCGGGATAAATTGGCAAAACCGTTCGACGATTCAGCGTTTTACCCGTAACTGGATCGATTTCGGATATTTTTTCAACTTCATCTCCAAAAAATTCAATCCGAAAAGGATTTTCCTCATAAGCGGGATAAACTTCAATCACGTCGCCTTTAACTCGAAACTTACCACGGCTGAAGTCAATATCATTTCTGGCATATTGAATTTCGACTAATTCTTTTAAAAATTTTTCACGTATCGTTTCTTGACCTTCTCGAATCACTAAATGCATCGATTTGTAGTTTTCGGGAGATCCCAACCCATAAATACAAGAAACTGACGCGACAATGATTACATCACGACGTTCCTGTAGAAGTGCTGTGGCCTCTAAACGAAGTCTATCCAATTCCATGTTGATAGAAGCGTCTTTTTCAATGAAAGTATCCGAGTGAGGAAGATAAGCTTCTGGCTGATAATAATCATAATAACTAACAAAATAAGCGACCGCATTGTTGGGGAAAAACTCTTTAAATTCACTGTAAAGCTGAGCGGCTAATGTTTTATTGTGAGAGATAATCAAAGCTGGCCGCTGAAGTTTTTGAATAACATGAGCCATGCTAAATGTCTTGCCCGAACCTGTAACACCTAAAAGAGTCTGATGGCTTACCCCTTTTTTGATATTTTCAGACAGTTTTTTAATGGCTTGGGGTTGATCACCGGTTGGTTCGTAATCGGAAACAATTTCAAATTTCATGAGATCATTGTGGGATAGAAAAGACTTCAATTCAAGGCATAGAAGAACAAAAGAATCCTGGAGCTTAAATACCTTTCATACGCAAAAGATCACGCAGCTTTCCGCGCACATCTTCGTTATGGGGTTCATCATTTAAAATCCGCTCATAAATTTTCAATGCTTCAACGTAGAGCCCTTGTTTAGCATAAATATCAGCTAAAGTTTGCCGAATAAAAGGATCATCTAATACTTCCTGTGAAACTCCACCTGAAGGTGCATTGGACGACTCTACCAAAACAGTTTTTTCACTACTTGTTGGCAAAACCACCGGCGAAGTTCGAACTTCTTTTTCTTTTTCTAATCGCAAGCGCTCCATTCCTTGGAGAATTTCTTGGTTAATTTTCGCTTTCGCCGCCTCTTGTTCTTGTCGTTGAGTGATAAATTTTTTACGTTCTTCTTCTTCGTGTTGACGTTTTTGGGCTTCCTGTTCAAGCGCCATTTTTAATTGCAGTTGTCGCTGATCTTCTTTCTCCATCTTTTCTTTCAGCTCTTTCTCAAGTAAGGCTTCCTTTTCTCTTAGTTCTTTTTCAAGTTGGGCTTGACGCAAACTTTCCTTCTCAAGCCTTTCCTTCATTTCTTTTTCGAGTTGAGCTTGTTTTTGAACTTCTTTTTCCCGTAAATCTTTTTCTAATTGAATCTGTCGTTGATTTTCCTTTTCGAATTTATCTTTCATCTCTCTTTCGACTTGTTCCCTGATTTTTTGTTCAAGAGAGGTTTTTGTTTCTTCCAACTCCGCTTTGAGACGGCTAAAAGAATCAGATTTTTCCTTCTCTAGCTTTTCCCTTTCAAGAGCTAAAATCCTTTGTCTTTCTTCAAATTCACGGGTCATTTGATGGCGAAGGTCTTCTTCTTTAGAACGCTGAACTTGTTCCAAGAGCTTGGTTTCAAGTTCTTGTTTTAACTTCATTTGTTCCAGTTCCCTTTTCATATCTTGTTCACGTTGATGTTCATGAGCCGCGCGGGCCTGTTCCTCGAGCTCCTTTTTCATTTGTTCACGCAACTCTTTTTCCAACTCACTTTTTATCTCTTCCGATGAGGGACGTTTCTCAACCGGTTCAATAGCTCTAGCCATCAAAGCATAAACTTGCTGAAGACGAATTCTCAGGTCTGGCCATTCCGGCCAGCGCTTGAGCATATCGAGGTAAACATCTATTGCTTGCTCATAAAACCCTTTTTCAGTATAAGCGGCTGCTTGGGACAATAAGTCCTGCTGTTGTTCGGCTTCCAATCGCGCACTTTCATCCGCTGTGGAGACGCTTAAAGCCGCATCAAGCGACTCCGGCGCTATAAGATGTTGATCGAGCGCGAAGCGCTTTACAGCCTCGTTTTGAGGGTCCAACTCCAAAATGGTTTGACGAACATCTCGTGCCTCATCTAAAAGATTCTCATTAAAATAAACCTCTAAAATCCTTAAATAAACCTGAACCGCCTCGGCACTTTGATTCAAACGCAAATAAGTAAGGGCCAAATACTTTAAAGCACCCACATGCGCTTCCTGTTGCCTCAGAAATCGCTCAAAAGCCTCGCGGCTTTCGTTATATTTTTGTTGATTAAAATAGATAACGCCCAAATGGTAATAAGTATTTTGATCCCCTAGCTGAATGCTTTTTTGAGCCGTTTCTTCCGCTTTTTTCAGATCATTTTTACTGATAAATATTTCGATCAAGTTTTGTAGGCTTTTAATCGCTTGAGGAATATCTTTTGCCTGAATTAATAACTCAGATAACCTTTCCCGTGCCTCGATATTAAGCGGATCCAGATCAGTAGCTGTTTGCAAAACCTCTACAAGTCTGCCAGTTTGCGTTTCAGGATCTAAGTTAGCGGCCAAATTCATAAGCGACTCAACGGCCTCAAACTTTTGCCCCTTTCGAGATAAAAGCCGAGCGTATTGCAAATTTACATCTTGCCGTTCCGGTTCAGCCTTAAGAATTGATCGGTAGATATCAGTCGCTTTCTCTATATCTTCAGCTTCAACGTCAACTGCGCGGCCAATATACTTATCCACAAGATTTTTTACGGCGTTAGTTAATTGCGGGTCGTTTGGAACTAACTTCAGCATACGTTTATAGACTTGAAGAACCTTATCGACTTGGTTTTTTTGGTCAAATCCCTGGGCGACCAAGTCATATTGTTGAAGAGCTTCTTTTACATCACCTTTTTTAGCGTGAATATCAGCGAGCATATTGTGTACATTTAGATCTTTGGGATCTAGTTCCGCAAGCTTGTGATATTCTTCGATTGCCCGGTTCCAATCACCTTTTTGGTAGTAGGAATAAGCAGTTTTAATAAGAACGGCTTTATCTTCTGGCACCGAGAAAAAGCTCCTTCGGGAAAAACTCAAAACCAATATGAACTGTTAATATCCCATAAAAACTGGGCTAAAAACCAATTTATCATAGCCTTTTTACCAGGCCAAGGTCTTTATCGGAGCGGAAATAACTCGAAGAAAAACAAAACTGCACTATTATTCAGCATTTGTGGATTAAAAATCATGAAGAGACCAATTTGGCCATGCATAGCGATAAAACGCAACAATATATGCCTTTTAGTGTTTTTGGTCTTTTGAACTTTTTAAATAATAACCACAAGTTTCCCGCACAACTAGTTTTGTGGGGAAAAATCGATGTGTGTATTCTAGAGGTTTTTTCTCAATTTGATTCCACAACATCTTTGCGGCTTCATAACCCATGTCAAAGGCAGGCTGATGAACTGTTGTTAGACCCGAATCACTCGAAATATCGTCAAAACCACAAACCGCAATGTCTTGCGGAACTTGTAAACCCTGCGTCCTAAGCTGTTTGATCGCTCCTAAGGCCATAATATCGCTCGAACCAATAATGGCCGTGGGCGGGTGTTTTGTTTTCCAAAAGGCTTCTACCGCTTTAGCTCCAGATTGTTCTGTCCAACTTCCGGAATAAACCAAGTCTTCGTGAAAAGTAACTCCGCGTTTTTTCAATATGTATTTAAAAGCATTAAACCGATCTAAAGCATTTTTTGAATATTGAACATCTCCGGAAATGTAACCAATTCTTCGATGGTCCAAAGATAGCAAGTGATCAACTACATCAATGATGCCCTGTGTATTCAAGCAATCAACAAAGCAAACGTCCGCGTCATTAACCTGATAATTTACCAATACATAAGGCAAAGTTCCCTGTTTTAAGTCCTGATAAAATCTAGATTCAACCGGCGGAGCAATAGCTAAAACTCCATCCACTAAACCCGAATTAACAAAATTAGCGTAAACTCCCTCATTTTGAATTTGACGACTAAATGTATTCATTAAGATGTTGTAGCGTTTATCGCTAATGAAACTAATAATTCCATCTAAAACACGGGTGAGATAGAAGTCGCTCAAGGAAGGCTTTTCATACCAAAAGAAAACAACACCAATGTTATAGGTTTTCCGGGTTTTTAATCCGCGGGCCATTGTGTTCGGGTAATAGCCCAGTTCTTTTAATATCTTCTCAATGCGTTGCTGAGTTTTAACTCCAACTTTATGAATATCCTTCTGGTTTACTACTCGAGAAACAGTGGCAACCGAAACTCCGGCTTTCAAAGCAACATCCTTAATCGTAATGGCCATTGCTTTACCCCTATCTTTCAAAAATGGACTGTTATATAACCCTTATAGACAGCCGGACAAAAATCCTACTTATTTAGTAGCCACAGATGTCAAAAGCGTTACTTTTAATATTTTATCGCCTTTTCGAAGCTTCATAACGTTCTCCATGCCGTCTAGAACATGCCCAAAAACCGTGTAGTTGTTATCTAAAAAAGAAGCGTCCGCCAGACAAAAATAAAACTGACTTGAAGCCGAATTGGGATGCTGCGAACGAGCCATTCCCATCGCGCCTTTTACATGCTTATGCGCGGTAATTTCTAACGGGATGTTTTTTTCAGAACCGCCCATTCCCGTTCCTGTTGGATCACCGCCCTGAATTACAAAATTGGGTTCATAACGGTGAAAAATGAGTCCGTCGTAAAACTCTGAAGAAGCTAAATCAATAAAATTCTTGGTTGTGGTTGGTACGTCAGCAAAAAGTTCTACCGTAACTTCGCCCTGAGTCGTTTCAATCTTTAATTTTGGATTTGCTGATTTAACAGCAGATTTAACAGTTTTTTTCTTTTTCTTAGCCATCCTTGTATCTCCAAAAGCGTTGGTATAAACCTTGCGAATGATAAATCGTATAAACAGCTAAACTCAAACTACGAACGTATATCAACCCCATCAATTCTCGAACGAGCTGTTATCATAACCACCCCCAACCTTATTCGTCATCCCACTTTGATTTTTTTTGACAAAAGTATTCATAAGTCTTCAACGCACACACTTCAGATGGATAAAGAGGGGTATGGCGTCCCTCGGCTTTACTTCCCTTTTCAAAGGTTCATTTCTTGACTTCCCAAGCTCTCTACCCTAGAATTTGCTCTCTTTTATTAGGCTTTTGGCTAGGCTGACCCCATCGTCTAGAGGCCTAGGACACCGGGTTTTCATCCCGGTAACACGGGTTCGACTCCCGTTGGGGTCACCATTTTCCGCATGATTATCAACAAAAGGCTAAATTCTGCCATCTGTTTAGACAAGTGAGGGACATATGATTAAGGTCGGCATCTATGGAGCCACAGGTTACATGGGCGGCGAAGTCCTTCGCGTTTTGATGGATCATCCCGATGTCGAAATTGCCTGGGCTACTAGCCGAAGCGATGCTCAAGTTTCTGACTATCACCCTAATCTATATGGCGAAGACCTCCACTTTATTCGACCAGAACAAACCACTCCAGTTGATGTTGTTTTTATGGCTTTGCCCACCGGTGTTCCTCAGGAACTTGCGCCCAAATTCTTGAAAGAAGGCGCTAAAATTATCGATCTTGGAGCCGATTTCCGTTTGAGTGACAGAAACACGTGGGAAAAAGTCTATAAGAAAAAACATAAAAACTGGCATTTAACCAAAGAAGCTATATACGGCATCCCGGAGTTGCATCGGGAAGAAATCAAAAAAGCCAGAGTCATCGCGAACCCTGGTTGTTTTGCGTCCGCAGCTATTTTAGGGCTTGCTCCTCTCATCAAAGCCAATCTAATTGATACCAATAAAATCGTCGTTGACGGTCTTTCGGGCACCGCCGGAGTAGGCGCGGAACTTTCCCGACCCGCTCACCACGCGGAAATTGGAAATAACCTTATTCCATATAACGTTGTTGGGCATCGCCATACCTTTGAGGCGGAGCAAGAGTTGAGTGCGCTCTCAAAGAAAAAAGTGAAAATAAGTTTCACACCCGTTTACGTTCCAATTGTTAGAGGCATCTTGGACATTTGCCATGCTTTTTCGACAAAAAAAGTTACGCGCGCAAAACTTCTTTCGCTTTATAAAGAATTCTATAAAGATGAATACTTTATAAAGGTTTATGATCTTCCAAAAGAGGAATCCGCTTCATGGCAATACAAACCCTATCCTTGGGTTAACAGTACTTCTGGAACTAATTTTTCATATATCGGCTTGGATGTAGACGAGGCTCGGGATCGGATCGTTGTTTTCAGTGTTTTAGACAGTATTGGCAAGGGCGGCGCGCACGTCGGAGTTCAAAACATGAATTTGATGTTCGGATTAAACGAGACAACCGGTCTGACCAAACGGGGCTTACACCCTATTTGATTGAATTTGACTTAATCTCCCCAGTCAATTTTTTTCAAGTCAGCATAAATAGCACCCTTCTTTTCAATTAAAGGTACTCGATAAAGTGCGGCGCCTCCACAGGGTCCCCCTTCGCAAATTCCTGTTGTTGGATGATAAATAGCTCCATGGTTTTTGCAAATAAGCCATTCTTTGTCTTCCGAGAAAAAATCATTGTCATCAAAATCTAATCCAACTGTCCAATGCCTGCAAAGATTTAAATAGGCGTGATATTGGTCGCCTTTTCTGAATACAAAAGCTTCCGTAACGCGGTCTTCAAGCTTTACAAGAAACTTTTTAGAATTTCCCTCCGGCAGTTCCCCTTCATATAAAATTTTTTGAAGTTTTACATTTTTTTTAGGAGACATTCAGGTCATTTCCCATCAAATTAACAACTAAGCCCGAAGAATTTTGCGAGTTAGTTACTATCGGCTTATTTTTGAAAAAAGCCGAAAAAATAAACAAAATTGTCACAACTAAGCAAAACCACGGAAACCAGTTTCCCATCTGGGAAAAAAGTGTAGGGCCTGACGAAGCCAAAAAAACATCTGCTGTTAAAACTTTTTCATCAAATAATTCGGTCGATGACATGACACGCCCAAACGGATCGGTGGTCAAGGAAATACCCGTATTAGCCGCCCGCAGAAGCGGCTTTCTCTCCTCTGCGGACCGAACCACAGCCATCATGGCATGCTGATAAGCCGAAGCGGTACGGCCATACCAAGCGTCATTACTGATATTCACTAATGCGTCCGCGTTGTTCGAAAGCGCGCTTTGAACGTCCGCCGGGAAAATGACCTCATAACAAATCATGGGGGAGAAACTAAACTTATCCGTTTTAAAGACTTGATAAGTTTTACCAAAATCAAAATTCCCTAAGTCTCCCACCACCGGACCCAAAAAGGAAATATATTTTTGAAAAGGAACAAACTCGCCGAAAGGAACTAAATGACGTTTGTGATAAATTCCTCCCATTGACCCTTTCGACGAAAAATAAACCGCCGCATTATAATAATGAATTGTCCGGTCCAAATATCTTTGAGCGTCTAAACATCCAACCAATTGGGGTATCTTGGACCGGGCAATAATCTTTTTTACTCTTTTCAAAATTTTAGGGGACATCAACAAATAATCAGGTGCAGCGGTTTCCGGCCAAACAATGACATCGGGTTTTAAAATAGTAGCTTTCTTGACTAATTTTTCCATCTTATTGTAGATGGACATTTCATAGGCCTTGCTCCATTTAACAGACTGATCAACGCTGGGCTGCAAAAGAGCGGCTGTTCCTTGT
>CAWKIY010000032.1:0-15546 GCA_963849245.1 candidate division FCPU426 bacterium
AGAGTAGGCGCGGGTGCAGAGGCTCTCCAGATAGTCGATCAGGCCTGGTCGAGCGAGGTCGCCCGCGCCACCGACAGCGACGACAGGGCCGAGCGGTAGAGCACCGGCAGCGGCGATGCAGCTCCTCGTCGCTGAGGCTGCGGCGCCGAGCCGCCCTCGAGCCGCTTGGCCAGCAGGGCCTCGAGCCGCCGCCAGTCGCGCCTCGCGCTCGGCGCGGAACCGGTGGCTCTTCAGGACAAGCTCGCGTCACGGCCCGCCCCCTCACAACAGATCCCGGCGCTTGAGGTCGAGGTAGGCGTCGAGCAGCGCCGGGCCCAGACGCGGCGGCCGGGGCGTCGACATGTGCACGCCCAGCCGCCGCCAGCCGGGCGATCACCAGCTCGCGCTCGCGCAGCAGCGCGTCGGCGGTGACCGCCCGCGAGACGTCCTCGGGCGTCGATCGGCTCGGCGCCGGCCGATGCGCCTCCAGCTCCTCGTCGCGGAAGATCACGAACAGCACCAGGTGGCGGCTTGCAGCAGCCGCGCCGACGTTCTCGAGCATCAGCTCGGCGCTGGTGGTGTCGGCGAAGTCGGTGAACACCACGACCAGCGAGCGCCGCTCCAGCGCCGCGCCGCAGCTGGGTCAGGCCGAGCGTGTAGTTGGTCTCCTCGGTCGAGTAGTCGAGCCGCGCGGCCAGCCGCTGCAGCAGCGGGAAGGCGCTGCGCGCCCGACAGCGGCGCCGGAAAACAGCCGCGGCTGGGCGTCGAAGCCGAAGAGCGCCGACCCGGTCGCCAGTCTTCAGCGCCGACATAGGCCAGCAGCAGCGCGGCGTTGATCGCCCGGTCGATCCGCGGCACGCCGCCGCAGCGGCTCGCACATCAGCCGGCCGGTGTCGATGGCGAGGATCACCGGGTGGTTGCGCTCGGTGCGGAACTCCTTGGCCAGCAGCTTGCCGTGGCGGGCCGACTGCTTCCAGTCGATGGTGCGCGTGGTCCATGCCGGTCTGGAACTCGCGCAGGGCGTGGAACTCCGAGCCGTCGCCGGTCTCGAGCTGGGCCTTCGAGGCCGAACGGCGGCGTCGCGGGAGAACAGGCGCAGCGCCTCGTCCTTCACCGCCGCGATGTTGGGGGTGATCGGCGACGTCTGGTCGAGCGTCTCGGGCGATCTGCTTCCAGACCAGGCCGAGCGGCCCGCGCCAGCGCGCCCAGAGCCGCTCGAGCTCGCCCTCGCCGCGCCGCATCGGCGTCAGCTCGAAGCGCGTGCGCGTCGGCCTCGCCGCCGCGCACCGGCGCGCCGACGGCCGGGCGTCGAGCGTCAGCCGCGCGTTGGTCTCCAGCGCGCAGCTCGGCCGCGGCGCGGCGCCGCGGCCGGCTCGAAGCGCGACCTGCGGCCTGCAGCGCTCGCCGCCGGCGACGACGGCGAGCGCCGGCGCGGCTCGACGGCGTCACGCTCGACCCGGTGCAGCGGCGCGCCCAGCACGGCGTCGGCCAGGCACAGGCGCGAGCACCAGCCACCACCCAGGCCGGTCGCCGGCGATCCACAGGCCCGGCGCAGCAGGCCGACGGCGAGCGCCAGCGGCAGCGCCGAGGCCGCGATCAGGATCGCCGCGCGCGGTCGGATAGATCACCGCGGGCGCGCTCGACCCGCTCGATCAGGCCCTGGATCGACCTGGTCGGCCGTGCGGCCCGTCGATCTCGGCGGCCGGCGACAGGATCACCCGGTGGCGCAGCGCCGGCAGGGCGAGCGCCTTGACGTCGTCGGGGATGACGTAGTCGCGGCCCTCCAGCGCCGCCCGGGCGCGGGCGGCGGCCGCCAGCATCGCCGCGCTGCGCGGGCGAGGCGCCGGTCTCCAGGTCCGGCGGTCTCGCGCGTGGCGCGCACCAGGCCGACGACATAGGCCGACGACCTCGGGCGCCAGGCGCACCGTCGCCGACCGCCGCGACCGCCGCGGCGATCTCGCGGCGCCGATCGGCGGCCATGCCGACGCCCAGCGCCGCCGGGTCGGCGGCTGCCGGCGCGCGCGCCGTGCGCGGCGACGATCGCCGCTCCTCCTCGGCGTCGGGATAGTCGAGCGTCTGCTTGAACAGGAAGCGGTCGAGCTGGGCCTCGGGCAGCGGATAGGTGCCCTGCTGCTCGATCGGGTTCTGGGTGGCGACCACCATGAACCGCTCGGCCAAGGTGGATTAGGTCTGCTCGATGTGAAGTGCGCCGAAGACGCTTACCGGCTGTTTCAACAAACCAACTGCGACGGCATCATGATCGGCCGGGGAAGCATGGGCGCTCCCTGGATTTTCGAGGAGATCAACCACTACCTGGAAACGGGCAAGCCTATGAAAGCCCACTCTCTGAAGTTTCGCGTGGGCGTGGCTTTGGAACAATTGCAATGCTCGGTAGGTGTGAAGGGCGAGCGTATGGGTCTTTTAGAAATGAGAAAGCACCTGACCCATTACCTGAAGGGCTTTGAAGGCGCGAAGGATATGCGGCAGTTGCTTTTGACTTCCAATGACACTGCCTGGGTTTTGAAAACCCTTTCGGATATTCATCAATCCCTACCGGAAGAAGATCCGGTGGCTGTCGCTGTCTAACCCTTTGGAATCCTTTTTTTATTCCCTGGATGTCGCGGTCTTCCGTTGGATCAACGAAGGCTGGTCGAATCCCTTTTTTGATAGCTTCTTTGCCTTTGTCACGGACATCCATCATTTCTATTGGGTGCTCATTCCTTGGCTGGTTTATCTCTTGATATGCGGAAAGGCCAAAGGCCGCTGGTTGGTTTTGAGCCTGGTGGTGGGCATTACGCTTTCGGATCAGCTCTCCGCCCATGTCATTAAATATCTTTTTGAACGAGTTAGGCCGTGTAATGTCGTGGACGGGGTCTTAACCCCTATCGGCAAAAGCTCCTCCTATTCTTTTCCTTCCAGTCACGCTTCCAACATGGGTTCTTCCATGTTTCTTTTATCCATGGCTTTTCGGCCCTGGACGCCCCTTTTTGTGATTATCGCCCTTTTGGTTGGCTTGTCCCGTATTTATCTGGGGTTGCACTATCCCTCAGATGTTTTAGGGGGATACGCGCTGGGTCTTTTAATCGGCTATTGTGTTTGGCTGGGGATAGAAAAACTGAGGGCTTTCACCCAAAATAAGCCCGCCCATAAGAAGGCTATTCCTTCGAAAGGTCCGGGAAAACGTGTCCGAAAAAAACGCTGAGAAAAACGCGATTCAGCCTTCGACCCTTTACTTGGTAGCGACCCCGATCGGAAACCTGGAAGACATGACTTTCAGGGCCCTGAAGGTTTTGAAAGAAGTCTCTCTGATTGCCGCGGAAGATACCCGCAATACGGCGAAGCTGCTCACCCACTTTGGAATCAAAGCTGAAAAACTCATTTCTTGTTTTGAACATAACGAAATCAAACGGGCGGATGAAATCGTTAGGACTCTCGCGGAAGGCGGCGCGGTGGCGTTGGTGACTGATGCCGGTATGCCGGGCATCTCCGACCCGGGGTTTAATGTAGTGAAGATTGTTTTAGAGAAAGGGTTTAAGGTGGTGCCGGTGCCCGGCGCCTGCGCGCTCGTGGCCGCGTTACCCGCCTCGGGTTTCTTGGCGACGCCTTTTACTTTTATCGGTTTTTTACCCGCCAAGCCAGCCGACCGTCGGGAGGCGCTTTTACAGATCCGCTCCGAAGAAAGAACCCTTGTCTTTTATGAGTCGCCTCACCGGCTGCGCAACAGCCTGAAGGATATGCTGAATGTGTTCGGTGAAAGGCAGGCGGTGGCGGCCCGGGAATTGACTAAGCTTCATGAGGAGTTTGTCCGGGGAAGTCTTAAACAACTTTGCGACCACTTTAAAGAAAATGAACCCAAGGGCGAGTTTGTGGTGATGGTGGAAGCGGCGGAGCATGTGGACCATTCGACCCAGGAAAAGTGGGTGGGTGTTTCGATCGCCGATCAGTTGATTCAACTTATGAAAGAACAGCATCTTTCAAAGACGGAGGCGGTAAAAGCGGTCTGTAAGATGCGGGACCTGCCCCGGGAAGTGGTGTATCAAATCGCCACCGAAATCAAAATGGAATCGTTGGAAGACGATGGGGAATCGATGGATCAGGACGAGGGATTGGATTAGGTTTCCTGAAAATGTTTCACCACAAGCCCCTGCGGGGCCACAAAGGGCACAGAGCAATGCGAAACATTTCTTGGTTTTAAATTATTTTTTAGTTTTTCTTGGTGATCTTTGTGGCCCCGCAGGGGCTTGTGGTGAAAAATAGTTTTGAATTATTTATCCTTGAACGATAGGTCATGCACGATTGGCGATTAAGAAATTTTTTTTTGGATTTTTTTTAAAAATCTTTTTTGGGATTCTCCTCGTTTGGCTTAGCGCCTCCTTGGTTTGTGTTGTCGGCGGGGCTTTCTCACGGGTTTCCTGGACTTCCACTGAAACCCTTGTGTTTCTTGCCAGCTTCACGGCTTATTTTCTCATTCATTTTTTACTTTATCAGCCCATTCTGAGCCATGTGATGGCGCACGAGCTCACCCATGCCCTAGCCGCGATTTTGATGGGAGGAAAGGTAACCTCCATTCACGCTTCAACCACCGGAGGTACCACGGTGGTGAACCGTTCGCATGTGTTTATCAGCCTGGCGCCTTATATCTTTCCTTTTTACACGGCTTTAACCGTGGGGCTCTACCTCATCGCGGCGGAGCCCTTTAAGATTTATCTCCTCGGATTAATCGGATTTACCTACGCTTTTCATTTGGCTTTGACGATTTATTCTCTTTCCCACCATCAGCCGGATTTAAAAGAGGGCGGGGTGGTGTTCTCCTTGATTTTCATTTTTGCCGGAAATATGATTGTGTTAATGCTTTTGATCTCTCTCGTCTGGCCGCACGCCTTGCCGCTGCCGCAAGCTTTTTCCGAAACGCTGAAATGGGCCTGGCGCTTGGCCCTGTCCGTCTTTTCGTTAGTAAAACCCTATCTTTCCCGCCCGGAGGGCTATGCCTCATGAAAAAAACCTTTGTTCTGGATACGAACGTCCTGATTCACAATCCGAGGGCTTTGGAAACTTTCGAGGACAACACGGTGGTGATCCCCATCGGCGTTATTGAGGAACTGGATACTTTTAAAAAGTATGAGGATGAGCGAGGCCGCAACGCCAGGGAAGTCGCGCGCTTATTGGACGGCTTGCGTAAAAAAGGAAAATTGCAGGAAGGTGTTCCGCTTGCCAATGGCGGCATCTTACGGGTCGACATCAGCGCTCCCAACGGTCATTTACCCGCCGCGCTTTCCCACGTCAAGATCGACAACAATATTATCGGCATCGCCCTGGCGCTGAAAGAAAAAGGCGAGAACGTCAAATTTATTACCAAAGATATTAACGTCCGCATTAAGGCGGACGCCCTGGGAGTTGTTTCCGAGGATTACGAAACCAACAAAGTGAATATCGACGAATTTTATCCTGGTTGGACTTCCATCACAGTTAAAGACGGCGCGATTGATGAGTTTTATAAAACCGGGAAGCTTTCCCTGGAAGGATACGCCGATCAAAAGTTGTATGAGAATGAGTTTTTACTTTTAAAGAGCGATATCCATGAAAGTAAATCGGCTTTGGCGATTTATAGGGATAGTATGAAACAAGCCCAGCCTCTTTGGTTTAAAGAACCGGAGGCTTGGGGGATTAAGGCTTTGAACCGGGAACAACAGTTCGCCCTGAACCTTTTGCTCAATGACCGTATTCCAATGGTGACCTTGGTCGGCTCGGCCGGTACGGGAAAAACACTTTTGGCTTTGGCGGCGGGTCTTTTGAAAACCCTGGACGAAAAGAAATACCGCCGGGTTTTGGTTTCCCGGCCGATCGTGCCTTTGGGAAAAGATATCGGTTATTTACCCGGCACCAAAGACGAGAAACTGATGAACTGGATGCAGCCTATTTTTGACAACTTGGAATTCATTCTCGATAAGGGCCATCTTCAAAATGACACCGAAGAGGTCGATGATAAGGTTCAATATTTGTTGGATGCCCATAAGCTTGAAATGGAAGCTTTGACCTATATCCGCGGCCGTTCTATTCCCAAGCAATACATGATTGTGGATGAGGCGCAAAACCTGACGCCCCATGAAATTAAGACCATCGTTTCCCGCGCGGGTGTGGGCACCAAGATCATCATGACCGGGGACCCTTACCAAATTGACAACCCTTATTTGGACGCGTCTTCCAACGGCATCGTCTACCTCGCGGAGCGTTTTAAGGGTAATGAACTTTTTGGCCACATTACCCTTTCCAAGAGCGAGCGGTCGCCCTTGGCCGCTTTGGCCGCGAAAATACTCTAAACCCAAAAAGGCAATTTTGAATTTAGGAATTTCCGCTTCGCGGAAAATGGTTTATTAAAAACATGGTCTTAAAACAAAACGTGATTCAAACGAAAAGTTTCGATTTTGCCTTGAAAATCATCAAACTGTCTAAAATGTTTCAGGAATTTTTCGAGTACATCATTTCTAAACAATTATTACGCAGCGGCACAAGTATTGGTGCCAATGTGGAAGAGGCCCTTGAGGGGCAAAGCCGCAAAGATTTTATTTCGAAGATGTCTATCGCTTCGAAAGAAGCGCGTGAAACGCGCTATTGGCCGCGGTTACTGAACCAATCCCAAACCGTCAAAGGTAATTATTCAACGCATCTGTCCGAGATCAACGAAATCATCTTAATATTAACGTCGATTGTTAAAACGACTGGAGAAAATAAAGCATGAAGAAAAACGAATCTTTTCAACATCAATTCAAAATTGCCTCCAAGGCTGCCTCTCGGCCTTTAATCGCTATTACGATGGGCGACCCCGCCGGTATTGGCGGGGAAGTCGCTTTGAAGGCCGTAACGTCCTGTTTGAAAACCTCCCGCTCCAATTATCTGTTAATCGGCGACTATAACTATTTAACCCGGCTCGCCAAAAAGTTCAAAATTCGCTTACCGTTTGTTCCGGTTAGTGAGGCAGAGGAAGTTCTTCAACTGCCCGGCCGTGTGGGCGTCCTCGACTTGGGCGGAGCCCAAGACATTCCCTGGGGAAAAGTGTCGGCGAAAGCCGGAGAGGCGGCGGTTCGATATATTATTCAGGGTGCCCGGCTCGCGATTGAAAAAAAGGTTAACGCTCTTGTAACGGCTCCGATCAATAAAGAAGCCATTCATCAGTCGGGTTGTTCTTTCCCGGGTCATACCGAATTATTAGCGGACATCTCCCGCACAAAATCCTTTGCCATGATGATGGTAGGCGGACCGTTTAAAATCGTGCTTCAATCCATCCATGTTTCGCTGAAGGATTCAGTTTTAAGGGTGAAACCCGATTTGGTATGGGAGAAATTAGAATTAACCCATCGGACACTTCAACAGTGGTTTGGCATAAAAAAACCCCGCATCGCGGTGGCCGGAGTGAATCCTCACGCGGGAGAAAACGGCGCCTTTGGCTGGGAAGAAATTGAAGTTCTAAAACCCATTATCGCCAAGGCTCAAAGAAGGGGCTGGCAAGTCACCGGGCCCCATCCGCCGGACACTTTATTTTACTGGGCGGCTCAAGGTAAGTACGACGCGGTTCTCTGTATGTATCACGACCAAGGGTTAATTCCTTTGAAGCTGGTGGCTTTTGATGGTGGCGTAAATATGACATTGGGCCTGCCTTTTGTCAGAACTTCGCCCGACCATGGAACGGCTTTTGATATCGCGGGGAAGGGTAAAGCGAACCCTCAAAGTATGATTTCTGCCGTTTACCTGGCGGAAAAGCTAAGCTTTCAAAACCTTTAGTTTATGGGTTTAAACAGACTAGACCGTCTTAGGCCTTGTGGTATAATTCCTGCACGTTAAATCCGTAGATGTTTGTTTTCGAATTCCACGGGGTTTTTAAGGGTTTGGAAACGCTGCTATGAAACTGGCGGGGTATTCAAAAAACGTTGTCAGTGTCAAGTTGGGGTATTTAATTTCAGGAGGGTGGACGTGAAAATTTTGAACTATTGGATGTCGGCTGGAGTATTAGCCCTTATTCTTGCGCTGGGAGTCGTGATCAGCTGTACCCGCAATTTAGCGGTTCCGACGACTGCGACTGTGGCGACGGCTACACCTACCCTTCCGCTTGTTACCAGTACTGCGACGAATACGGCGACACCTTCAAACACGGGTACACCTACGTTATCGCCGACTGTTGGTTCTCCCACGGCGACGCCGACTCAAACAGGGACTCCGACACAAACCGGTACGCCGACGAATACACCCACGATTACCGCTACGCCTACTATTACCAATACGCCTACGGTGACGGCGACGCTGCCTTGCTCGGCGGCCCCTGTCACTTTCAGCGACTTTGACGAATATTCCTGGCCCGACTATTCAGCTGCGACTGGACTGGCCGATTACAGTTCGGGTCAGTATTCCACGACGGATTATCTATTCGATAACGCGGGCGGTTTTAATACGTCGCAGGAAACCTTTTATATGGATTTCTCGAATTACCAATCCGCGAGCGCGAATGGCGCTTCGAGCGCCCAAATGGCCATCACTTATACGGCGGGAGGCCAATTCGCGTTCGTGATGTTTGAAAATGGTGCCGGTTACGGAGCCGCGGTGAACACCACGAGTGTTTCTTGTGGTAATCCAGGACATGTGAACTTCTACGTTTCCATGTCCTCTCCGACGCTTTCAACTCTTCAGCTGGTTCCTTTCATCCGCACTTCGACGGGTCCGGATTATACGTTCCAATGGGCTGGTACACCTTTCACGATTAACTCGGTTGGTACGACGCTGCCGTCCGGAGCGGCCTTTACCCTGGTTTCGGTTCCGACGGGTCCGACCGCGAATTGGAGTTATTTCGGCTGCGCGGGAGCCTGCAGTACTCCGGCGAGTGGCTGGTCTCAAATGGACTTTACCAATGTTTTGGAGTTCGGTTTCAAAGTGTTGGGTCCCGCTTCGTCAACGGGTGATTCGGCTTGGGTGAATGTTGACACAATCACTTTTGGCCCCTAGAAGTTAGTTTTTGAAAAAAGCCCCCTGGAATTCCAGGGGGCTTTTTTATTTTTAAGAAGGATTTATTAATAAACTAATGGAATCCATTTCCTCGCTTTTTCAGGAATTTTCTTACCGGCCCCGTAAATCCGCGGGTCAGAATTTTCTCACCGACTCCAAAATCCTGGATCAAATTGAGCAAGTCATTGAATGCCCGCTGGGGGATATTTTGTTGGAAGTGGGCGGGGGATACGGTGCTTTAACCGATCGGCTTATCCATAAAGAACGGCCTTTAATGGTTGTGGAGCCAGACCATAAGCTTTTTGCCATGCTCGAAAGAAAGTATGGTCAAAAGACGGGTCTTTCCTTGATTAAGGCCGACATTATGAAGCTGGATCTGGCGCCCTATTGTCCGCCGGATCCGGGCCGTATTACGCTAGCAGGAAACATTCCTTATTACCTGACGACCCCCCTCATCACACGTTTGTTAACCCAATACCATTCCCAGGTGCGGAAGGTTTATTTGATGATCCAAAAGGAAGTGGCGGACCGGATGGTGGCCCGGCCAGGAACAAAGGCCTATGGGGCCTTAACCCTTTGCGCCCAGTATTACAGTGTGGTCCATAAGCGGGTGGATGTACCGGCCCGTTGTTTTAGGCCCGCGCCGAAGGTTGATTCGGCTTTTATTGAGCTGGAAATCAAATCCTCGTTTCTGCTTTCGGGTGAAGCCGAAAAGCGTTTCTTTGCTATCGTCAGGGCCATCTTTCAAAGCAGACGGAAAATTCTATCGAATTCCTTGAAATCCCTGGGTAAACCCCTGGATCAAGTGGAAGCAGTCTTGAAGAAGGTCAATATTGACCCTCAAATCCGCGGGGAGCGGTTAAGTTTGGAGGAGTTGGTTGAACTAACTCAGGCGATGGACTGATTTCGGGACTTTTTGATAGTTCGTCTTCAAAGCGCTTTTTAGTATCTCAAAATGGGAATTTTGGACTGTCATTTTTGCCGTTCATGAGGGGATAGGATGGGATGATTTGATGAAAGGGCTATATCGGGTTGTTCTTAATTAATGATCGAGACTGTTCTTAAATCCTAAAAAAGTTATAGATTTTATAGGTGTGATTTCTTCAAATAGCCTTGGTTTGCCCGTCAAAACACAAGAATTAGTAAGTTTTTGTGCAAAAGACCCTACTCCTGGGGTTATTTGACCGGTTTGAGGGGTCTTTCGCCTTGACAGTGTTACGGTCAGCCTTTATATTTTGGCAATTGTGTTTGTCTTATTCCCAGGTTTTTGGGGCATTCCCCTGAATCTAGGAAGCGGGTCCGTGGGTTTCGCGAAAGTGGAGCTTACGATCTTCGGCCTAAGCGGATTGTGATCACAACCGTTTGGTCGGGGAATTTATCGGGGATGGCACTTTTTGGGAAGCAAGCCATTCTCGTTGTTTTCTTCTAGTTGGCGGGCTTTACGGCCCTCTGTTGTCGGGTTTAGCACTCTTCCCTGAGGAGTGCAGGCCCTAAAAAAGCAATAAGGAGAAGAAGAATGAAGAAAGTTCTATTGATGCTGTTGATGGGTGTCATGGTATTGGGCGCGAAGTTCGCGTTTGCCGATGCCCGTTTGGATTCCTTGCAAGGCGACGCGCGTCTGATTGACGACGTGGATTTGATCTTCTTGGGATACGCTGACAAGGTAGTTGATTACAAGAATATGGCCGATTTCCGCTTGAACAATGCGGGCGGTAACTTTGGTGATGGCGACTCCGAATGGGGTGGCGTGATCGACGGCGAACATACTTCTTTAGGCGTGTTCGGCGTGTATGTGAACCGTCCTTTTGGAGAGGCCAATTACAACACGGCTGGAACTTCGGCATGGTTGCCGACAGGCGGTTCGAGTAACTGGACTCAAACCATCAGCTCGGTTTGGAATTATGAACAAGGTGGCAATTTGGAAAATGAGCTTGATTTGGCTCAGAATCTGCAGACTCCGAATAATAAAGTCGACCTTTTTTGGGCCACTTCTTCGGATAGCGCTAATTTTGGTATTGGCCTTAACTATGCGGATAATCAAGCGCCGCAAAATGCATATAACGAAGTTGAGACCGGAACCCCTGTCCCTGCGAATTCGGCCGGGACTTTTACCTATACCAATTATGCCCGCGTCTTGGGCATCAATGTTGGCTTGGGTTTGAAGAACACCGGTTTTGACGAGCTTCATATCCATGCCGGCTATTCCTACGGTACCTTTGAGGATAGCAACCTGAACTCGAACATCTCGGGTGATCCTTATGTTGAAAATGAAAGCATGAAAGACAATGGGATTTATACCATTACTTTAGGTGCTTTGGCTCAGAGCAGCCTCGACAAGGACAGCAATGTTCGTATGTTCGTGGACGCAAACTTGAATCAATTAAACGCCACGGGGTTCGATCAAGAATACGATTACACCGCGGGGCTCCATACCGCCGGTTCGTATGATGAAGAAGTGAGCAGCGATTTCAGCAGCTTTGGTTTACAAGCCGGTTTAGGCTGTAACCACAAAGTGAATGACGGCGCGGCGGTTGTTTCCTCTGGGTTGGTTTTCAACTACGGAAGCAGCACTTCTAAGTTGAATGATACGATTCAACAGGACACCAATGCCATTTACACCAATGAAAATGGCGAGAATGACTATTCCACCTTGAGCTTCATTTGGAATGGAAGCGTGGACGCGAAGGTCGCGAGCTGGTTGAATCTTCGCGCTGGTATCAGCGAACATGTGTTTGACCGCGATTCTTTCAAGTACATTCAAAACAATTACGCGAACGGTGGCACGACCTCGACGGGTTCGAATACGACTTCGTATAACGGAGATGATTTTGCCGGCGGAACCAATTTCAGCGTGGGTTTTGGTATTCACTGGCAGAACTGGACCTTGGACGGAGATGTGTCCGCTGGTTCGTTTGAACGCACCATTGCCAATGTTCAGCCGGGAAATGGATTGTTGTACTTTAACGGCAATTCTATTGTGACGACTTCCGAAGCGGATCTGCGTTACAACTTCTAGTCTTGTCGTAAGTTTCTGCGAGCCCCGTTTCGGAAGCGAAACGGGGCTTTTTTTTGTTTGGTCACTAAAGTGCATGGCCTCAGATTCTGTTGATTAAAAAACTAAAAAGACGGACATCGGTTTATGAGGTTGTGATTTTGGGTATTTGAGCTTCGTGGTTGATGATTATTTGGATTTTGCTTTTTCCCTGAGAAAAAGCGAGGCCCTAAATGGCATAAGGAGCCGAGGAATGAACAAAGTTCTATTAGTTTTGCTGATGGGTTTTGCCATATTTGGCGCGAAATTCGCTTTTGCCGATGCTCGTTTGGATTCCCTACAAGGGGATGCGCGTTTAATTGATGACGTGGACATTATTTTCTTGGGTTACGCTAATAAAGTGGCGGATTATCAAAATACGGTTGATTTTCGTTTGACGGATAATGATTTTTACAATTACGGTGGCTCAACCGCTCCCGCTTATGGCCAAGGTACTCGGGAGTGGGGCGGGGTAATTGATGGAGAGCACACGGGCTTAGGAGTGATTGGTACTTATGTGAATCGTCCTTTTTCGGAAACTAACGCCAATGTCAATAATACCCCTTTGTTCGGCGGTTCCACTTCCGCGTGGATGCCAACAGGTGGCTCTGGAAATTGGTCGGGTACGGTTAATAATGTTTTTCTAAATTTGTTAGGCGGACCAGAACCCTTTGAACCATACTTTTACGGTCAGCACGCGCAAATTGTTGATTATATTGTCACGCCTGCTAATAAATTGGATTTGTTCTGGGCCCGCGCTTCCGACAACAGCAGTTTGGGATTGTCTTTAAATTACGCGGATAATCAGCCGCCTATTGGTTTTGTGGGTATTGCCAATGGAGATCAATTGACAAATCCGGTTCAGGCCAATTCGATCGGTGAGGTCAAGAGCAACGACTACTCCCGGGTTTTGGGTGCCAACGTGGGTTTGGGTTTGAAAAACGCGGGGTTTGACGAGTTGAATATCCATGCCGGTTATTCCTACGGCACGTTCAATAATAGCGGTATTGAGTCAGGAACCGGCACCGCTGTTTTGACGAATGGAAGCCTTAAGGACAATGGCATCTATACGATTACTTTGGGAGCTCAGGCGAAAAGCAATTTGGACCAGGACACCAATTTCCATTATTTCGTTGATGGTTCTTTGAATCAATTGGATTCAAAAGACTCATTAATGAAATATCAAGCTGATTTAGGGCCTCATCAAACGGGGGCGGACGAGGATTTTGAGTTGGTGACCGACCACAACAGCCTTAACTTAGAAGGCGGATTAGGTTGTAACCATAAAGTCAATAACGGCGGGGCCTTATTTTCATTGGGTTTAGTGGCCAATTTCATCAGTTCAACTGATCAGTTGTCTGAGACATCCCAAGCCGGAACCGCGACCACTGCGGTGAATGGCAATGGGGGTAAACAGGATCTCAACAATTTGAATGTGGTCTGGAATGGAAGCGCTGATGTTAAGGTGACGAATTGGTTGAACCTACGGGCGGGTTTAAGTGAACATTTGTTTGATCGGGATCAAACAAAGAACACGGTTTATACCTATAACGCTGGCGGGACGCTTACGAATACCGCCATCACGAATATTAATGGTGACAGTTTTGCTGGAGCGACATCCTTTAGTTTGGGTTTTGGGATTCATTGGCAAAATTGGACTTTGGACGGCGATATTACCGCAAGTTCATTTGAAAACACTATCAACAATATTCAGCCAGGCAATGGTTTATTCTATAGCAATGGAAACCTCCTGACGACTTCAGAGGCGGATTTGCGTTATAACTTCTAAGACGCGCCGTTAAGCTTTTCCGAGCCCCGTTTTGATTTCGAAGCGGGGCTTTTTTGTTGTCATGCGGGTCCTGTGAAATGTAAAAAGGGCCGTAAAAGCTTCGTTTAGGTTAAAAAAGGCCAAAAAGATTGGTGGAGTGGTTAGGGTTGAATGTGGTATCTTTCCAGGGTATTTGGGCCCCAAAAATCGACAAGGAGTTTAGGAATGAAGAAAGTTCTATGGCTGTTGTTGATGGGTGTCATGGTATTTACCGCAAAAATGGCTTCAGCCGATGTTCGGCTGGCTTCCGAACAAGGCGATCCCCGCCTGATTGACGATGTGGATTTAATCTTTTTGGGGTACGCCAATAAAATAGTGGACTACAAGGACACGGTTGATTACCGCTTAAATAATAATGGTAATCCAGGCGGTAATTTTTTTGGAAATGGAACGGATGAATGGGGCGGAATAATCGATGGAGATAATCCATCTTTGGGAGTCATTGGAACCTATGTGAATCGTCCCTTTGCTCCGGATATCTATAATAATGAGCCAGCGACTTGGATTCCAACGGGTGGTTCGGGTAATTGGGCAAATACAGTAAATAATCTGGGAGAGAATCAGCTTCCGGGGGCTTTTTTTTCGCAAGGTTTTTTTCAGCTGCCGGTTCTTTGGTTTATTTCAAATCCATCCAATAAATTGGATCTTTTTTGGGGTAAGGATTTAGGGGACGCTACTTTTGGAATTGGAATTAACTATGGAGACAGCCAAGCACCCAATTCAAATACATTGACTAATGTTACGAGTACTCCCACGCCGGTTGAACCCACGACTGCGAGTAACAATTATTCTCGAGTGCTGGGAGCGACGGTAGGTTTAGGTATTAAAAATACTGGTTTTGATGAATTCGATATTCATGGAGGTTATTCTTTTGGAACCTTTATGGATAGTTTTTCAAATACGGCTACTGGAAGTAATCCTGTTACGGTGGACACTTTTAAGGATAACGGGATTTACACGATCACTTTGGGTGCCTTGGCCCAGAAGAAAATGGACTCGGATACCAGTGCCCGCTTTTTCGCGGACGCGAATTTGAACGAATTGAATTCAATGGGTTCTTTTACAAATGATCAGACAAATTCAGGACTACATACCAATGCTGGGGATTATGACAATCAATTTACCACTAGTTTTAACAGCTTGGGTTTGACAGTGGGAGCGGGTCTTAATCATAACGTCAACAATGGAGCGGCAGTCATTTCCAGCGGTTTAGTGGGAAGTTATACAACATCGACTTCCAAAGCCGCTGCGACGACTCAAACAGGCACCGCGACAACCGCAACAGTGGTGGACTTGCCGACAGATGAACAGGATATAAGTAATGTCAACTTTGTTTGGAATATTGGGGTTGACGCGACGGCTGCGACAACCAACATGGCGTGTCGCTATGGCCGGCGCCGGCGGGGCGACCTTCGAAGCTTGGCTCGTCGAGCATCTCCCGCCGAGCTTGGAGGAAGGCGACACCGTCGTGCTCGACAATCTTCAGGCGCACAGAACCCGCAAAGTCGCGGAAATCCTAGCGCGAAAGGGTTGCAAGGCCAGTGACCTGCCGTGGCCGAGCGCACCGTCGTTGGCCTCATCGCCGCTCTTGAGGGCTGCGCCGAACTGTTCAAACCCGGACAGTGCGAAAACTACTTCGAGTCCTGTGGCTACGACCCCGCAGAGCCCCTTGCTCTCGACACAACCTGAGCGGATTCCGCTCTAATTGCACGAGCGATAC
>CAWKIY010000033.1:0-5476 GCA_963849245.1 candidate division FCPU426 bacterium
CCCATATTCTCAAACGGGTCTTCCAGTTCCACTTCTTTGGCCACCGACACACCGTCTTTGGTGATGTTCGGGGCGCCGAACTTCTTGTCCAACACCACATTGCGTCCCTTGGGACCCAAAGTGACCTTCACCGCGTTGGCCAATTTGTCCACACCGCGCTGTAAAGCTCTGCGGGCTTCTTCTCCGTAAATAATTTGCTTCGCCATTTCAAACTCCTCCTGATTATGAGTTAGTCGTTAACTTCTAAAATTAAGCTTCGATAATTCCGATGACGCCTTCTTCTTTGAGAATCACGAATTCTTTTCCTTCGATGGTGATGTCCTCGCCGCCGTATTTCTCAAAAAGAATCACGTCTCCCTCTTTCACGTCCAGCTTCAAAATCTCGCCCTTCTCGTTAACGCGGCCTTTGCCGGTGGCGATGATTTTTCCCTTTTGCTGCTTTTCCCGAGCTGAATCCGGAATAATGATGCCGCTCTTGGTTTTTTCCTCATCCCCTACGCGCTCAACGAGAATGCGGTCATACAACGGACGAAATTTCATGGAACAACCTCCTGAAAAATTACTCGCGCCTCAAAGAAGCGCGAATTGATTAAAAATAACGGCCGACTAATGTTTTTAAATGTTTAACTGCGAATTAGCACTCTCTGATGCCGAGTGCTAAGGGACGTTACTATAGGAAGAAGGCCCTCTCAGGGTCAAGAGAGCTTTAACAAAAAAGGCCTCCAAAGGAGGCCTTTTACAAAGATTTAAATTAAGAAAGAAGAGGACTACTTCACTGCTTCTTTAAAGTTTTTGGAGGGCAGAAACTTCGGGGCTTTTTTGGCCGGGACTTGAATGGATTCTCCCGTCTTCGGGTTGCGGGCCAAACGGGCCTTTTTATCTTTAATTTTAAAAATGCCTAAACCGGTGATATTAACCTTGTCTCCCGTTTTGATCGTCTCAATAATCGTCGTAATCATGACATCCAAGGCCTTTTGAATATCGACCTTTTTAACACCCGTGGAATCGGATACTTTGGCGACCAATTCATCTTTTGTCATAAAACTCACCCCCTGGTAATGCAAAAACCTTTAAAAACAAAAAACTTGTTAGCAATTATGCTCCCAGGCGTTTAGCACTGGCAACAAAAAAGCCTTATTTTAAAAGGAGAAACCCAATATGGATTTATCCTTGAAAAATAAGGCTTTCTGGCCATTGAAAGAAAAACTTAGAAATATTAAGAGAAAATCCAGAACGCTAAAAAAACAAAACCGCGATTAGCGGTAGATCTCCGGCCTAAAGAAAAACCGCCGTTGAATGACTTGTTTGATCTTAGGCATCTGGCGCCGGGTCTCTTTCTCCCCCGCGGCGATAATTTCTTTACCCTCGCTAAAATCAAAAAGGTCAAACAACCGCAAGTCTGGTTCCAGAATAACGTCCGCGCTTTCACGCCAGGCCGATTCTTCCCGAACAAAGAAATACCAGACCCGCATAAGAATCTGGAAAACATTGGAAGCCGGGGGGAAAACCTGATGATGACCGAAAAGGTTCACTGCGATCACCACATCCGCGCCGAGACTCTTGAGGGCTTTCACCGGTACATTTTCCGCCATACCGCCGTCCGCCAACTGACGGCCATCCAACTCGACCGGGCTGTAGATTCCCGGGATAGAACAGGAGGCCCGAACCGCTTTGTCCAATGGTCCCCGGGTAAAGATGACTTCCTCGCCGGAGCAAATATCCGTTGCCACTACCGCAAGAGGTTTTTTAAGCTCCTCAAAGGTAGCGACCTTTAAATAGTTATGGATGTACTCTTCAATAGGACCAGAGGACACTAAACCTTTACGGGAAGGCCTAAAAGAAAAAAGCTCGCCCCAGCTGGTCTTAATCCCTATTTCCTCAATCCGGGAAACCGGAAGACCGGAGGCGTAAGCCGCCGCGATGATCGCTCCCGCGCTGGTGCCCGCGATACAGTCAATTTTAATTCCCTCGGCTTCCAATACTTTTAAAACGCCGATCTGGGCCACGCCGTAAGCGACCCCGCCGCAAAGGGCGAGACCCACTTTATATTTGCTTTCGGTGGCGGTCTTTTTCAGCTCGCCCAGGGTCAGGAAATCAGAATTACTTTTTTTGGCCTTCTTCGGCATTGAATACCTCTTGGTTTTCCATTTACAACCAGCGTCCCAAACGAAATCCGGGTTTTATTGATCCGTGAACTGAGGCTGGCGTTTCTCCACGAAAGCCTTAATGCCTTCTTTCATGTCGGGCGACTTACAGCATTCGCCGAATCCATCCAATTCCACCGCCATGGCCGCGTCCATCGACGGCTGTTCCAACCCGTTGTTGATCACTTTCAATATCTGCGCGATGCCGATCGCCGGCTTCATGGCGATTTTTTTGGCCAGTCCCTGGGCCTGACGCAGCACTTCGGCTTCCGGAACCACGTGATTCACCAGCCCCAACGCCTTCGCGTCCTGGGGAGGAATATTGTCCCCCGTCAAAATCCACTCGGTGGCTTTGCCGCGTCCCACCAGACGGGACATACGCTGAGTTCCGCCGAAGCCGGGGATAATCCCCAAGTTAATTTCAGGCTGGCCCAACCGGGCATGGTCTGAGCAAATCCGGATATGGCAGGCCATGGACAAGTTCCATCCCGCCTCCCAGGCACACGCCATTGATGGCGGCAATGACCGGCTTTTCCATTCGTTCAATTTTAAGAAAAATCCTTTGACCCTCGCCCGCGGCCTTTTTTCCATCCGCGGCGGTTTTGATGTTGGCCATTTGCTTGATGTCGGCCCCGGCGATAAAAACAGGCCCCGTCCCCGTGAGGACAATGACCTTCACGTCTTTATTTCCCTTCAGCTCGTCGAAGGTCGTTTCCAATTCTTTCAAAACATCCGGTGAAAGAACATTCACCGGCGGGTTGTTAATCGTCACCGTCGCGACTTTGCTATCGACCGCCACATTCAAAAAGCCCATAAATGCCTCCATTAATTCTTTGAACCACAAAGTTCACAAAGTCACACGAAGTCAAACACAATGATTTTAATTTTCGTGATTACTTTGTGCTCTTAGTGTCCTTTGTGGTTCAAACCACCTTATCAGTAATTAAAAAAACCTTTTTTCGTCTTTTGGCCCAAATAGTTGGCCGAAACCATCCGCTTTAAAATCGGCGCAGGCCAGAACCGGGGGCCTAATTGTTTTAGAAAATTCTTTTAATTTTTCGAACTACCACATCAATCCCGATCGCGTCGGCGTAATGAAGAGGTCCGCCTTTATCCTGCGGAAATCCGGTTCCCGCCAGCATGGCCAGGTCAATATCCGAAGGCGAAGCCACGTTTTCTTCCAGGCAATAGGCCGCTTCGTTGATCATTTGAAACACCAGCCGTTCAGGTGAAAAAGGCGTTCCTTTAATACCCGTCTTGGCCTGGATTCCGTCAACGACCGGTTTCAAATCAGCTTTTTTCGATTCGTCATAAACATAAAAACCGATACCGTTCTTCGTGCCCAACCGGTTGGCCTTATGCATCTCGTCCAGAATTTCCGCGGCCTTCATCCGGGGACCGAAAGAATCATAAAGAATCATGGAGACATCAGCGCAGACATCTAAGCCCAGCATATCCAAAAGGGCGAAAGGCCCCATGGGCATCCCAAAACCCCTCATGGCTTTATCCATATCTTCGGAAGAAGCGGAGCTTTCCTGAAAAGCGTAAGCGGCTTCATTTAAGTAAGGCAGCAGAAGACGGTTCACTAAAAAGCCCGCGCACTCCTTCACCCGCACCGGCAGCTTTCGAAGCGATTCGGCGAAAGCCACGGTGTCGTCCATCGTTTCCGGGGAGGTTTGAAGACCGGGAATGACTTCAATGAGTTTCATAACCGGGGCCGGGTTGAAGAAGTGAAGGCCTATCACCTTTTCAGACCGCTTAACCGCTGAGGCGATTTCGGTAATGGAGAGGGCCGAAGTGTTGCTGGCCATAATGGCGGTTTCGGGAAGCACTTTCTCCAATTCTTGAAATACCTGGTGTTTCACTTTCATATTCTCAAACACCGCCTCAACCACCAAGTCGCAGTCCTTGAAGTCGTCATAGGAAGTGGTGCCGATAACCAGTTTCATCTTCTGGTCCATCTCGGAGGCCGTCATCTTGCCTTTATCAACCCGGGCCTGATAAACCTTACGGACCATGTCGAGCCCCTTATCTACCCGCGCCTGATCCGTATCTTTCAAAACTACCGGAAGACCGGAAAAAGAAATGACCTGGGCGATTCCCGCCCCCATGGCTCCCGCCCCGACAACACCCGCTTTATAGATGAACATGACGCGCTCCATTTTAGTTAGGAATTAGAAGTGAGAAGTTAGGAGTTAAAACCAACTCCTCACACAACAACTGCGTTTTTAAACCATCGGCCCTATTTTCAAAACTCAATGTAAGAAGTTCACTCCTAACTACTAACTCCCCACTTCTAACTGTTCTCGAACGCTTACTTGCGTTCGAGAACCATCGCTCCGCCCAAACCGCCGCCGATGCACATCGAGATGACACTTAACGAGATATTACGCCGCGCCATTTCCCGCAGCGCGGTCAAAATAAGGCGGGCGCCCGTCATTCCCACCGGATGGCCCAGCGCGATCGCTCCCCCGTTCACATTTAAGATTTCCCGGTTCATTTTCAAAACCCGGTCATCCGCCAAAACCTGCGCGGCAAAGGCCTCGTTGATCTCAATCAATTGCATATCCTTCAATTCCAAACCGCCTTTTTTGAGGGCCTTAGGAATCGCGTGAGCGGGGCCAATGCCCATGCGCTCCGGCTCCACCCCGGAAAAGGCGTAAGAGCGTACATAGCCCAAAGGCTTATAACCCAGCGCGTCCGCCTTTTCTTTGGACATCACCAGAAGAACCGCCGCGCCGTCATTGAGTCCGCAGGCGTTGCCCGGGGTCACCGTTCCCTCTTTTTTAAAGATGGTCGGATAAGCCGCCAGCGTTTGTTCATTCAAAGCGGCATTGATGCCTTCATCCTGGGTTACGGGTTCAGAAGCGACCGGTTTCCCCATGACTTTCTTCGGAACCATCACCGGAATAATTTCCTCTTTGAATTTGTTTTCCCGTTGGGCTCTAAAGGCTTTCTTATGGCTTTGAACCGCGTATTCATCCTGCTCTTTACGGGTAATTTTAAACTCCTCCGCCAAAACCTCCGCGGTCTGGCCCATAATTAAATGGCAAAAGGGGTCTGTCAGCCCTTCCATTAAGCTGTCAATCATCGCCGAATCCCTCATGCGTTTTCCGAAGCGGAGGTCGCGGCTGACATAAGGCGCCTGGCTCATGGATTCAGTCCCGCCGGCCAATTGCAAATCCGCGTCGCCGCACTGGATATTCTGGAACGCGTTCACGACCGCCTGCATTCCTGAGGAACAATTGCGTTGAACCGTATAGGCCGTGGATTCTTTAGGAATACCCGCCATAAGCGCCGCCACTCGGGCAACGTTAGGGGCGTCCGAAAAT
>CAWKIY010000034.1:0-13243 GCA_963849245.1 candidate division FCPU426 bacterium
GTGTCGGCAAACTGATACGGCCGGTTCGCGGCCTTGGCGGGATCCAGCGCCGATTCCGGAAGCATGATGTGCAGCAGGCCGGCCACGCCCGCCAGTTGGTCGTGAATGGCCACGGCCACGCAGGAGCCCAGGGCGTGCGTCACCAGAACGCTCCCCGGATCGTTGCTGACGCGGCAGTCGGCAATGCCCACGGTAATCTCCCTCATCGGTCGAGTGTTTCTCCCCGCGCTGAATCTGCGGCCTGGCTTTGCTACCTACTGGTTCATGTGGCCCGGTTCATGTGGCCCTGATTATGTGGACCTTCGATAGATGGCCGGTTGCACATAATCGAGCGAGTGGCGGACGGCGTGCAAACTCTCCGAATGCCCCACGAACAGGTACCCGCCCGGTTCCAGGCACTCGGCCAGGCGCGCCACCACCCGCTGCTGTGTGACCTGGTCGAAGTAGATCATCACGTTGCGGCACCAGATCAGGGGGAACAAGCCTCCCGGAGCCGCCGCCTCTACGTGAAAGGGCTCGATCAGTCCGGTGCGCCTACTTCGCCCAGACTGCCCGCAGCTTCTCCCACGTTGTGTCCAGCGCCTCAGGAAGGACGCGGGTACCCGCGGTGACGGTCATAAAGTTCGTATCTCCAATCCAGCGCGGCAGAGCATGCATGTGCAGGTGCGCGACAATACCGGCACCACCCGCCTGTAACCTGAAGGCTTCCGGCTAAAAAAAGAAGGGCGAAGGCCATGCCGCAGAAGAGCGCCCAGTACCACTTCAATTCCCGGGACAGCTTTTCCAGGGTGTAGAAAAGCCAGGGAAGGCAGGCAAAACCGGCCAAAACCGGGGGGTGAATCATTTCCCACCAAAAGAAACCCGAGAGGCTGTAGGCCAGACTGCCGATGACGCAGCTTCCCGCCGAAAGTTTGAGCGACTTCAGCCAAAGGTGCATGCCGCAGGCGGCGAAAAACATATGTAGGAAGAAAAAAACCGAAAGGCCGTAAGGCACGGAGAAGGGGAGGCTCAAGTAATGCAGTGGATAAAGCATCATGTTTTGTAAATCCGCGAAAAAGGGCTGGCCGCAGAAAATATAAGGGTTCCACAAAGGGAAAGAGCCGTGGGCTAAACGGTCGGTGAGAAAAGCCCGCATGGGGCCGAAGAAGTAAAGAAGATCATTGGCGTAATAGGCTTTTTGACCGATAAGGCAGGGGGAATAGGCCGCGAAGCTGATAAAGAGATAAAGCGCGATCGGCAGCCAGGGAGAAGCGGGTTTGGTTTCTTCCGTCATAGAGGGGCGTTTTTCCTTTGAGGAATTTTTACAGGCATGAGTTTAAAGGAGCGGCCTTGAGGAACCGCTTTAAACAGCCGGACATCTCCCTGAGGGCGGGGAATGGCGGTGAAAAATCCCCCAGCTAAACCCAGACCATAAAAGATCTGTCTTAAGAAAATAAGAACCGGAACACCTAATAAGTCCATCGGGCGGCGGAACCAGGAGACGACGGAGACGCCTGTGCCCACGGCCAGGAGCGCGAATAAAAGAATGGGGAAGCGCCAAAGCCAGGACGAGAGAACCGGAGATAAGAAGCTGTTCGCGGGTAAAATCAAAGGCAGGAAAAGGCTCAGCACATAGAGCACAAAGAAGAAAGGCACCAGATGCACCAGGTCAGACAAACAGGGATAGACTTTCATCTGCCGGGCCCGGCCCGCGCCGTAGCGGTAGGACTGATGGCAGAAGGCGGGCAGGTTTTTGCGCCGGGGGCGGTAGACCGCCGCCGCGGGGTCGTAAATCAACTGATATCCCGAATGCATCAAGCGGTTGAGTAGTTCATTTTCCTCGTTAGGATAAAGATGGGGACGGAAACCCTCTTCTTTTTTGAAAATCGCCCGGCTCACCATCATATTGCAGAGGATCAGGTCCTTCTCAGTCGCTTCCTTGACTGATCCGATGGAGGCATAGCGGTTGCGTACTTTAAAGCTTCCCAGCCAGGAAGCCAGCACCGCGCTAGCGGTTTGCTCGAAAGGCGGCGCGTCCAGATGGGGCAGGTTGGGTCCGCCGGCGGCGGCGGTCCGCTCGCTTTGAAAGTGAGCCACCAGGCGGGGCGAGGTTCCGGGAATCACCCAGCTGTCCTCATCCAAAAAATAAACCAAGGGGCTTTTACATTGGTTCAGCCCGTAATTGCGCTGAACCGAGGGGTTGCGTCCGACCGAAACGAAGATCTCCGCGGGGCGCTCAGCCGGAGGCAGTTTGAGGAGCGATTCCACCGCGGGAATAGGCTTATCAGTGCGGTCAATGGCGACGACCACGCCATAGTTAAGACGGGTCATGGGCGTCGGACCTCTTGGAGAGCATTCGGGCGGCGGCGGGTATGCCGACCAGCGCCGTAAAGATGGGGCCGGTCAGGACCATTAAAAGGGAAAAGACCGCTAGGTCTTCCTGGCGCAGATTAGTCGAGGTGAAGAGCATGAACAGAGCGGCCTCCCTGGGACCGAACCCTAAAATGGAAATCGGCAGCAATTCTACCATGATCATTACGGGCAAAAGTAAGGCGAATTTAAAATAGGAAAGGGGCAGCCCCAGGGCCATGGCCAGAATAAAAGACCGCATAATGGCGCTTTCCCAGGCCAAAAAGGAAAGCACGAAGGGACCGAAGATTTTAAACGAAGGAATCAAAAGAGTATGAAGTTTGGAATAAAACTCTTTGGCGTGATGGGAAAGATCCCCCGCTAATTTTTTGGAGAGCAGGCTCATGACCAGGGGTTTGAGGATAAATTTTAGCCACCGGGGATTGAGCAAAGCCAATATCAGGAACATCCCTGCCAACATTCCGATAATGGTTCCCGCCGCAGGCCCGCCTTGGGAAAATTGTGATGTGAAGGAAACTAAACCCACCACCGCCAAAAGCACAATGGAAGCCAGGTCGTAAATGCGGTCGGCGGCGTGAACCGCGAGGGCGGTGGACATGGGAATTTTGCCGTAACGGGCCAACAAAATAATGCGGCTCACGTCCCCCAGCTTGCCGGGCGTGACGGAAGCCAAAGGCTGACCGGAGAGAAAAGAGGTGGCGGCGTTTTTAACTGAGATATGGCCTTTGGCCTTCATGACAAAAGACCGCAGGCGCAGGGATTTAAAAAAGACCTCGGGAATGCCGAAGCTGATAGCTAAAACAATGAGCCCGGGATTGACCTGTTTGAGTTTTTCCCAGCAGGTGAGCAGGTCTAGCCGGGAGAGGATATAAACGAAGAGGGCCAGACCGATGAGGGCGGAAAAAGAGCTGAGGCGTTTCATGGTTTAAGCAGTTCCTTTTCGAGGGCTTCCACGCAGGTGGTCCAGTCCCACTTTTTTACCAGTAAAGCCCCGGGTTGGGGATTTTTTTTTGTCCTCAAGGATTTTAAAACCGCCTGGGCGAAATGGATCGGATCGGGTTCGGAAAGGGTGACAGCCTTCTTCCATTGGCCGATTTCCCCCACGTGAGTAGCTACGACCCGGCAGCCGGAGGCCAGGGCTTCCCGCAATTTCATGGAGGCCCGGTGTTCGTTGGCGGAGGTGGCGTTGTAATAGACCAGGGCGGCGTCCGAAATTTGGAAACAAGCGGCGACTTGGGCGGGTGTCAGCATACCCGTGAAATGAACCGAAGGGGCGATCTCCAGCTCCCGGGCGGTGAGTTTGAACCGGCCCTCGTCCGGTCCTCCTCCCGCCACCAGAAGCTGGGCATTGGGAAGCGATTTTAAAATCGCCTGGAACGAGTGAAGCACGGGTTCCAGATCGCAAGCCACGTTCAGATGGGCGGTAAAGGTGAGAAGAGGTCTTTTCTTTTTATCAGCGGCCAGCGTTTTGGCTATGACTGGAAGGTTTAGCGGTTCCAGCGGTTTGGGTTTGAAAAGGCTGGTATCCACACCTTGGGGAAGCTGGACGATTTTCTTCGCGGGAACCTGGAAGAAGTCTAAAAGGTATTCTTTCAACTTGGGGTTGTGATAAGTGACCAGATCCGCCCATTGAGGCCAAGGCTGCTGGAGATGTTCGTGGAACCGGCGAAAGTTCCCGTGGCTATAGGCGAAATCCAAATCGTCCACATCCATGACAACCTTGGCGCCCAAGAACCTTTGCCACCAAAGAGCGGGAATGACCATGGGGTAGGGTTTAACCACAAAGGCCACATCAGAGCGAACCGATAAGGATCGGATGAAGTAATAGGGCAAGGAAAGGGCCATGTCGAGCCAAAGGGGAAGGGTGGGGAGAGGCTTTATGAAGGTGACTTGGTGCCCGCGCTTTTTAAGCGCCTCGGCAATGTAGTAGGCCCGTAATGCGCTGCCGGTGCCCCAGCCCTTAGCGGAGAGGATGAAAAATTTGAGGGATTTGGGAGATGTCGTTTTCATTGGTTCAGGAAGATTGTAAAGCCCTGAATAGTCGGGGGCTACTGGGAAGTTTCAGGATTATTCCCTTATTTAATAAGGTGGTTGGCGGTCACGAACGCGATGCCGGCGCCTAGGGCGATGGCGTATCCACCGAAAACTCCCAGAACATTGAGGGCATGGTCCACCCCTTTTAGTTTTTGGGGTTTCATCGAGGCGGTGGAGGATAAGTAGCCGTTGAATTCAGCCAAACGTTTATTGTCCGAATCCGGAGTTCCAGCAGAAACGTTATTTGTTTCTAAACTCGAATGGCGGCGGTGAGGGCGTTTTTTAACCGCCGTGCTGGTGGAAACCGGATCAGCTTTGATTTGATCTTGGGTTTGAGAAGAATCCGGCGCGGGAACCACCGTTGCTCTTTTGACGCAAGCTGTTGAACATAAAAGAAAAACAGCCGCTGTGAAGAGCGTGGTGGTTTGAAACCCTATGTTCTTTTTCATAGCTTCACCTATGGTTCCGCCTGATAAGCCGTAAGCCAATAGCCACTATTATCGGTTTTATAGTTTAAGAAATAGATAATTTTATAAATGAAAAAGCCGAACCCTTTAATTACTTGGGAATTATCACGGTGAAAGATCGTAAGGGTGGAATTCTTACAAAAAACTAATTTTAGGGGAAGACCTGTTGAGGTTGTTCCTTTTCCATGTCCGCTTTCTTTCTTCCGGTTCGTCATAGTGGTATAAGCAGTTCAATGATCAGTGAATAGGGAGGTGGGACATGGCGGATTTCGTGTATTTGTATTTGAATCGTAAAGAGGATCAGGCTTTGATGGCGGCTGCTTCGCCGGAGCAAAAGCAAAAGATTACCCAAAAATGGATGGCTTGGCTGGAAGGCTTGAAGAAGGACGGCCACGTCAAGGATATGGGGGCGCCGTTGGAATTTACCAGCCGGGTGGTTGAAGGCCCCAAGAAAGTCGTCACCGACGGTCCTTTCGCGGAAGCGAAGGACATCGTGGGCGGGTTCAGCATCATCACCGCGAAAAGCTTGGACGAGGCCGTGGAGTTGTCCAAGGGCTGTCCGATTCTGGAATTGAATGGAAAAGTTGAGGTTCGGCCTATTCGCCCGATGTAAGGCAATGGCGAAAGGCTATTGAACCACGAAGGGCACCAAGAGCACAAAGGAATCACAAAAACTAAAATGATTCTTTAAACATTATGATGTCTTGGTACTATACCGACTTCTTTAAGATATTATTGAAGGTCGGCATCGTGCTCTTTGTGTCCTTTGTGGTTCAAATGATATTCGTTTTTGATGATTGAGGAGCCCTGTGTCACAAGAAATACCGGAGCTGATGGACCATCTTTTCCGCCGTGAGGCGGGGAAAATGGTTTCTTATTTAACAAAAATATTCGGCCTCAACAACCTGGCCTTGGCCGAGGATGTGGTGCAGGACACCCTTGCCCGTGCGATGGAAACATGGAAGTTCCGGGGCTTTCCGGATAATCCATCTGCCTGGCTGATGCGGGCCGCCCGCAACCGGGCTATTGATATTATCCGCCGGGAGCAAAGATTTCGAACCTTTACGCCTGACCTGACCTACTTTGTGAAACTCCAGGAAAGCCTTCTGCCGGATGGCGAGAAGCTGGCTTTTGAGAATGAGGTGAAAGACGACCAATTGCGCATGATGTTCGCCTGCTGTTCGCCCGCCATTTCCCCCGATGTTCAAGTGACCTTGATTCTAAAAACCCTTTGTGGTTTCGGTGTGGAGGAAATCGCCAACGCGCTTTTGGTGAGCGCCGATTCCATCGAGAAGCGTTTAAGCCGGGCCAAAAAGGTTTTTCAGGCTTCGGGGGCGCTGGAGGAAGTGGAGACTATTCCGGAACTTCAGTCGCGTCTGCAGGCGATTTACGATTCGATCTATCTGCTTTTCAACGAAGGCTACAACGGCAGCCAATCCGAATGGATGGTTCGGGAAGACCTTTGCTATGAGGCCCTGCGTCTGGCTTTGCTGTTAAGCGGACACCCGGCGGGGAAGTCGCCTAAAACTTATGCCCTGGTAGCGCTCATGAGCTTTCACGCCGCTCGGCTGACAGGCCGAATGGACGCGGAAGGCTGTTTAATTCTGCTGGAAGCGCAGGACCGTTCCCTTTGGAACCGGGAGCTTATCGGCAAGGGGTTTGAGTATCTGGAAATGGCGGCCCAGGGCGGGGAAGTCAGTGAATATCATCTGGAAGCGGCGATTGCTTCCCTGCATTGCATGGCGGAAACTTACGAGAAAACCAATTGGCGTGAAATCCTAAAGATTTACGACCTTCTTTACCCAATGAAACCCACCCCCATTGTGGCTTTGAACCGGGCCATTGCCCTAGGCCAAGCTTTTGGGCCGGAGAAGGGCTTGATCGCTCTTACCAGTATTGAGGATTTGGAAAAACTGAAGGGCTATCCCTTTTATCCGGCGGCCCTGGGGGAGTTTCACCGGCTGGCGGGACGGACGAAAGAGGCTGGGGAATACTTTGAGGAAGCCCGCCGCCTGGCCCGCAGTCCGTCGGAGACTAAGTTTTTGGATCGGAAGCTAAACGCCTGTCGGATAAGATGAACGTCTGGATTAATCACGGAGGTTCTCGATGGCGGTGAATTTCAAAATTATCGCGTTTAAGTCCGCGGGGGAGTGGGAGAAGTGGTTGGCGAAGCATCATGCCGTCTCCCCGGGCCTGTGGTTGAAGCTTTTCAAGAAGAGTTCGGGCAAGGAAACGGTTAATTATGGCCAGGCCCTGGAGGGGGCCCTCTGTTACGGGTGGATCGACGGCCAAAAGGCCCCCTTTGACGACAAGGCGTGGCTCCAGAAATTCACTCCCCGGCGGCCCAAGAGCGTTTGGTCCAAGAACAATACTGCCCATGCCAAAAGGCTTATTCAAGAAGGCCGGATGAAGCCTGCGGGGCTTCAGGAGATTGAGGCCGCCAAGAAAGACGGACGGTGGGCCAAGGCTTATCACCCCCAAAGTCAGGCGACCTTACCCGAGGATTTCCTGAGGGAAGTGAACAAAAACGAGAAGGCCCAAGCTTTCTTGAAGACACTGAACCGGGTCAATGTCTATGCCATCATTTACCGGCTTCATAGCGCCAAGAAGCCCGAGACGCGCCAGAAACGTTTGAAGCAATTCATTGAGATGCTTTCCAACGGCAAAAAGCTACACCCCTAAAAAGGTAAGAACTGAACTCTTTTGTGCCCGGCGGCCGGGGAATTTCGCCAAAAAACCATGTCCGCTTCCGCTCTCTCTGTTCGTCGTCTTAGTAGAGGCCTTCAAAGGGCCCAATCAGAAAAGGAGGATCACCATGGAAAACGTCATTCACGAGGGCCCATTCCTGGCCCCCATCGAGGAACCCAAGGATTTAGAGACCAAACAGGCTTACAATTTTTACCTAAAAACTTTTGGCAAGGTCATCACGCCGGTGAAGGTATATTCGGCCCGCATGCCGGCGGAATTTTCGAAGTTCTCCGGCATGATCGGACAGTTGGACCGGTTGCTGACCCTTCCGCGCGAGACGGTCATGTTGGTGCGCGAGCAGGTAGCCCGCTTGAACGTCTGTCTCTTTTGTATGGATATCGGCCGGGCGGGTGTTGTTAGGGAATCGATGAACATGGACAAGTTCGACGCCCTGCACGAATACGCGACGAGCCCGCTCTTTACGGAGGGGGAAAGGGCCGTGCTGGACTATGTGACTGAATTGACGAGGGACAAGAAAGTGAACCCGAAAGTCTTCGCCCGCATGGCGGAATATTACTCCGAAAGGCAGATCTGCGAGATCGTCTACCTGGTGGCCAGCGAACACGTCTACAACATGACCAACATTGGCCTCAACATCCACTCCGATATGTTGTGCGACTTGAGTTTGAAGCAAAAGTTGGGGTGAAGAAGGCGGCGGGTGTCATCCCAATCGCGGTGAAGGATGACACCCCAAGCCGGTCGGTTATTTCCCTTTTTTGGCGTAGGCCGCTTGAAGGGTTTTGATGTCCATTTTGACCATTTGCATCATGGCCTGCATGACCCGGCCCCGTCTTTCCTTGTTCTTGTCGGCCACGATCTTGCTCATGAAGCCAGGGAAGATCTGCCAGGCGACGCCGTACTTGTCCGTAAGCCAGCCGCACTGCATTTCTTTTCCTCCGCCAGTCAGCAGTTTTTTCCAGTAGGTATCAATTTCTTTTTGGGTCTTGCAGGGCACCATGAAGGAAATGGACGGGTTGAATTTGAATTGGTTTCCGCCGTTCAAGGCCAGAAATTCCTGGCCCAAGATGTTGAACCGCACGGTCAAAACCGAGCCTTTGGGCTTGTGCATGTCCTCCCCGTAATAGGTGGTTTCCAGGAGCTTAGATTTCTTGAAGATGGAGCAGTAGAACCGCGCGGCTTTCACGGCTTCGTTATCGAACCACAGGCAGGTTGTCATTTTGGGCATACTATTTCCTCCCGATGATGTTTTTTATGATATTTGACAGAGGTTATTCCAGCACGGGGGATGGTGATTTGCAATGGAGGGTTAGGAAATAGAGAAAACTTACAGACTTTGAAATATGTTAAGTAGTTAGGGTTGTTTATTCGAATAAAACTAGTTCAAGCTTTTTTCGAATGAGCTTATAGCGTTACTGAGGTTTGTTTTTGTTTTTAAATAATTTTCCGACGCTTTTTTTATATTTGCGTCTTTTGCTATGGCGTTAAAACACTCTTCGAAAGATTGAAGGTTCCCAAAATCAATAAAAGTAGCAATTGTATTTGGATCGATTCCCCTAATTCTTCCGATGTAATAATAAATATAGCCTGGATCATTAGCTCGAATTAATCCGGCCTTTCCGTTTCTCAGTCTTACGTATTGATTGACTAGAATATCTAAATTAGATGCCGCAATATCGAAATCGTCTTTTTTATCTATTAAATCTTTTAACTTTGTAAGTCGTGTATCGTTTGGGAAAATCTCTAACCAATATTCCAAGGGTTCGTTTTCTATTAGCTTATAAATTTCTATGCTTCGTCTTGATTTGGTATCTATCGCCGGTCCGATCAGATCTGTCTCGGGTTCGCGAAGAATAACTTTAATTTTTCTGATGTTTATATCGATTTGGTTTTTTGTATTTACCAATTCTCTTTTTTTCTGAATATAGCTCTCTATGTTTTTTTGAAAAAACCAAAATAAAATACTTGCGGTCACGCCGAAAATTAAAGTTGTGATAATTCCAGAATAAAGGCTAGAAAAGAAGGCGTATTTGAAAGGGAGGTAATCAGTGGTGTTTTTGTCGGGAATTCCAGGCAACCAACTAAAACAGCAAGATAATAGATTTCGGTTTATGCTTTTTTGTTTGTGCTGAGGAGCTTGGGGTTTATCGGACGTCATGGCCCGTCAAAACCGCCGCGCCGCGTTTGGCGACTTCCCAGCCGCCCTTTAAGGTCCAAAGCGGGTCATTGATGCGGATTTTGGAGAGCAAGTATTTGGGGCGGAAGAGGACTTCCCGGTAGGCTTGTTGGCGGAGGCGGATCAAGTCCTGGCTGGTGAGGGCTTCGGTACGAACAACCGGGACAGGGGCCAAAGGTGAATATTGGGACCAGTCTTTGTGGTTCAGGCAGTTGTTCTTCTCGTACCAGGGGTACATGTCCGTATTCGGGAAAGGCGTGGAGAAGCAGAACTGGGTGTAGAAGGGGTCGATTTCTTTGATGAAGTCGATGGTTTCGCGCCAGGTTTCTTCCGTCTCGCCGGGCAATCCCACAATGGTCATGCCGTAAAAGAGAATGTCCGCTTCTTTGCAGGCTTTGGCGCAGGCGCGGATATCGTCTTTGGTTACGCCCTTATTGATGTTATTCAAAATCACTTCGGAGCCGCTCTCAATACCCACGGCCAGTTCTTTACAACCCGAGAGGCGCATTCTCTTTAAAGAGGGAACATCGGTGAGGTTGGCGCGGGTACAACAGACCCATTCGATTCCCACTTGGTCCTCGATCAATTGATTGGCCAGGTCGGCGGTACGGTCGGAGTTGAGCGCCAGGATATCGTCAAAGAACAAAATGTTTTTCGCGCCGAAGCTTTTCTTGAGCCACTTTAATTCCTCAGTCACGGCTTGATGGGGACGGGGGCGGTATTTTTCCAGGGCGTAGGCGCAGAAGGTACAGCCGAAAGGACAGCCCCGGGAAGTTTGGATCATGGCGAAATGGTTTTGGAAGACGCCGGTGTGGTAAGGCTCAATTGAGGGCAGTAAGTCATAGGCCGGGAAAGGAGCGGCTTCCACATCCATCAGGAAGGGCGGCGGGGTCTTTTGGAAACCGGACTTCTCGGTGAAATAGGCCAGCCCGGCGATGTTGGTGAACCAGTCGGTGGACTTGGAAGGCATGGTGCCGTCGGGGGTTAAGTGGGATTCTAAAACCTTCGCCAGGGTCGGTAGGATGGCGTCCAGCTCGCCCATAAGATACAGGTCCACTTCGGGACGGCGGGCGATCTGCTCCAACAGCCAGGGCACTTCGGAAATGATCTTGTTGCGGATGACCGTGACGCAATGGGGAACCGTGGCTTTCGCCAGGTCCAAAACCTTTAAATCCTCTTCCTGGCAGTCGAAGGCCATGCGGGCCACGACCAAGTGGGGCTGGTACTCGCTGAGCATTCTTCCAACCTGTTCCAGTCTCAGGTCAAAACCGTTGGCGTCCAAAACCTTCACGTCAAAACCCGACTGGCGCAAAGAAGCGGCGCCCTGCAGGATGGAGAGGGGAGGATAAACGGACCCGATGTCCCGGTGTTCGTAGCGCTCTTCGCGGACGACGGGCATGTCTTTCACGCGGGGCGGATTAATGAGAAGAACTCTTAACTTAGACATCGACACTTCCTTTTGACTGACCCGTGCATCTTACCACGGGCTAAAGCTACGTTTTTAACTGGCGGAATCCAACCGGTATTTGGCGAAGGCGGCTTGGGCGGGCTGGTTGGAGGCGTCGCGAAGATCCTGCCAGCGCTGCATATGATCGGGATAGTTCAAGTCCCGCAGGGTCATTTCGGTCTGCTTATCGGCGAAATGCCATTCTTTCAGCAATACCTTGTCGCCTAGCGACTCGGGGTTTGAATTGGCGCTATGGCCCCAGCGGCGGAATTGTTTCACCCATTCCTGCAGGGGGATCTTCGCGGCCTTATCCGAATCCCACATGGTGGAAACAAAATAAAGCTGGTCCTTATAGAAGAGAAGTTCCAGACCGGAAACATTTTCGCCCAGGGCCTTCTTATCATCCAAGTCGATGATGGAGAACTCCGGGTCGTTATTGAAGGGCCGGATTTTGCTTTTCGGGACGGGATACTTTTGCAAAACGTCCTGAAGGGGCATGCCCAGAGACAAGTCCGCGGCTTGGCGGGGCAGGGGAATCTTCGGTCCGGCCAGCATGTCTTGAACAATACCGGAACTCCAGACGCCGGTTAATAGGATGAGAAAACAAATAAAACCGAGAACCTTCCATTTCCAGCCCGGAGTGGCGTGGGCGGAAAGGGAATCGGAACTGACCGAATGGCTCTTAGCGGACTTCGACGGTTTGTGGTTTGGCATTGATTTTCGCGCTTTCTGGGAGAGGATCACCGTAGTCTTGGATATGGCCTAAGAGGGATTTCAATCCCCGCCAAAGCAGGTTCACTTCCCGCAGGGAACGAACCGTTATCATTTGGCGAAACGCGAAGCTGGGAGTTTTCATCAGGTTCCAAGTTTTGGTGGCCCACTCACTGGCATTGATAGGGGTCTTCAAAATCGGATGACTCATGTCGTAATTCTCATAATCTTTCTCACCGACCAACAACCAACCTTTATTCACCGACTCGCGCCACAAGGGAGAACCGGGGTAGGCGATGACCACCGAAGCCTGCATGCAGTCGCCCGCCCGTACCTTGTAATTCAGTAGTTCTTTCGTGACGTTGTAAGTCTTTTGGACATCTTCCTCGGTTTCCCAGGGGTAGCCCATCATGGTGGTCAACAAAACCACCAAGCCTTTATCCTTCGCCATTTTGACGCCCCGGCTGATTAAATCGACCGTTTCGCACTTGGCTAAATGCTTAATGCTGTAATCGGACCCGGATTCCAGGCCGATTTTCAAAAGACGCCAGCCGCATTTCACCAGCAGGTCGACAACTTCCTCATTTAAGGTGTCGGCGCGGCAGTTGGAGGAAAACTGGAAACGGCCCAGCAGCTTGCGGGCAACGAGTTCTTTATGAAATTCCTTGAGCCATTCAATGTTGTAAATGGGGCCGGATTCGTTATCGTCGAAAAATTCCCAGACGCCGTGCTGGTTGATGCAGATTTCCATCTCGTCCACCACGTTCTTGGGAGAGCGGAGGCGGGCGGTTTTGCCCCAGAGAGCGTGCTGCCAAATACAGAAGGTGCAAACGCCCACGCTGTTTGGGGAAGCGTCGGAGGCGCCGCAGCCGCGGCCCGTTAAAATGTAAGCGGTGGGGCGGAGCAGATAGGCCTCGCCGTAATCCTGGAAGCGGGTTAAGACCCGGTCAATGAAAGGAAGCGAATCCAATGCCTCTGTCAGTTTGTGGGGGCCGGTTGTGGCGATTTTGCCTTCGGCGTCGCGATACCACACACCGGGACCGAGAGGGGCTTTGCCCGCCAGATATTCGGTGATGTTACGGCCGACGATGTCGTAGTCGCCGCCCGTCATGACAAAATCCACGTTGGAGTTCAACATGGATTCCTCGGGGAAGTAGCTGACATGGTCGCCCATGAGGGCGACTTTCATATTCGGAAAACGGGTCTTGAGCTCATCGACATACTTCCAGTGGCGCTTGACCACGGGGGCTTTGGTTTCCAGGAAGACCACTTCGGGGGCGAAGTCCATCAGGTACTTATCGTATTCCTCGTCCGACATGCGGCGGTTGATGCCGTCCAGCCATAAAACCTCAT
>CAWKIY010000035.1:0-10027 GCA_963849245.1 candidate division FCPU426 bacterium
AGCCGTTCCAGAGAATCGCCACGTCGGCCGGCGCGGTGGTCGTGGTCGCGCTGGCGCACGGATTGGCCGCAGCCGTGGCGCTGGTGACCAGCGACAGGCTCTGGTAAGGCGCCGGCAGCGCGACGTCCTCGGTCAAGCTGGTCACCGGATCAATCAACGTCGCTTTGGAGAGGGAAGGGACCAACGCGGCCAGGCGCAATCCGCTGTCGGTGTGGACGAAGGCGACGTCGCTGGCGATGCCGCCGACGTCGTTGAGGTTGATGGTCGGCAGAAAGCCGTTGCCGATCGGTTGGCCGCTGGCGTCGTTCTCGGGAACGAATTGCAGCATCACCACGTCGTTGTCGTTCGCCAGCCGGACGCCGACCCGCGCCCCGCCGGCGGCGTCCCCCGGATACACCGTCACGCCGGCCGGCGCGAGGAGCTGGGTGTCGGAGCCGTTGGTCAGCGGCACGCTGATCTCGGGGGGATTGGCCGGGTTGTCGAGCTGAAGCAACGACAGGCTCTGGTCCGATTCGACGATCAGCAGGGGGTGGCTGCCGATCGGCAGCGCCAGCGCCGGTGTGAACGTGAACCGCTGCGGACGCCCGCCGAAGCTCATGAGGGTGTGCGGAACGGCCGACGTCGTGCTCGGCGGGTCGGCGACATCGACCACCACCAGCTCGTTTGGGTTCTCGACGAATGGTTGGCTGCCGCCGCTCGCCGGGAAAAGCACCACCCGCTGGCCGGCCGGATCGATGGCCAACCCGGCCAAGGGATCGGTCACGTTCGAGAGATCGTAGCGTCGCGTGGGCGGCGTGTCCCCGGGCGAGATGACCATCAAGGAAGGTGGCTCGTCCGGCGCTTCGTCGCCGATGGCCGCGCGGTGGCCGCCCGAGACCACGAAGAGCTTGTGGCCGTCCGACGACGCGGAGGCATTCAGGATCTGCTTGCCGGAACCTGGCCGAATTGGTGGTTAATGGCGATGCCGCGGGGCTCATTAAACTGAAAATCATCCACGCCCTGGCTTCCAAAGGAAATGACATAGTGAAGATCCTTATCGAATTTGCGCAGACAGCCCTTGGCGAAATCCGTGGCGAGAACATTGCCGTAAAAATCAAACCCGCAGCCCCAAAGTTTAACGGGAGCGTCCGGGACTTGATCCGCGGTCACTTGGTCCAAGGGCTGGCCTTCCAGCGTGAAGGTTTGCAATCGGCTTCCCTGCTGGTCAATCACCGCCAGACGGCTGGCGTAAGGACCCTGCTGATAAAAGGTCCAGGATTCTTTCGCGTCAATGACCGCGATGGCCGAAGGCGCCTTAAGATTGGCGATGGCTAAAACTTTGGCGCGTCCTTTAATGTCACGGACCTGGATACGGTTGTTCCCCGTATCCGCGATGTAAAGATTGTCTTGGGAATCATAAGCGACCGCCAGGGGATGATTAAATTGGCCGGGCTTTGTTCCCGCTTTTCCAACCGCTTCTACCCAGCGCATACGCAGACCGTCATGTTTGAGAAGCGCTATACGGTTATTCCCCGTATCCGCCACCGCCACGTCCCCGTCTGAATCAATCGCCGTTCCAGTTGGGTCCATGAATTGCTTCTCGCCGCTGCCGACGGACCCAAAACGGCGCAGATCCTTAAGACCCACGTTGTAAATAATTTCACCCGCCCCCGAATTGACCCCGATCACCGTCACCACCACGTCATTTTGGGGAGCATGGGGATCATGATCCGTTTTCAATAAGGCGCAGGCCACCCCGCGGGGATCGTTAAAAGTCGCTCCCGGCAGCATGAGCGACAGCATAGTTTGGGTTCCCCGGTGAATGTTGAAGGGCAGAAATCCCTCCGTAGGGTAAACTAAGGTGGAAGGCACTTCCCGGATGATTTGGATACCGCTGGCATAGGCCCAAACCGCCGCGGCCGCGAAGCAAAGGATTAAAAGAATTCGGATAATTCGTTTCACGAAAAGACCTCAGAGCTAAAAGATTAACAACGAGCTTCCACTCGTCCGAACTCATCCCAAAAGCCCGACGGGGACCGTCAGACTAAGATAAACCGTACCTTGCTTTCAACCACAACACCATCAACCCCAAAAGGGCCAAAAAGAGGATAAATCCCAGGACTTTCTTTTCCTGCGGCGTCAGGGGAAGATTCATGAGAAAGGTCCATTTCATAAAGGCGGCCATTATAATCAGGAAAAAGCCCTCTGGAACAGAAGCTTCGCCTCAAGACCCCGAAACCATGGTCGGGAAGGAAAGAGAATAATCTGTTTCCTTTCCTGAAAAACCATTGGAAAATGGCTTCCTTGGAAGCGGGCTCCCTGACACTTTTTAACCTAGCCGCCGTCCAAACTATTAGACAACGGTATATATAGGAAAGAACCATTACTGACGCCCAAACGATAGAACTTATCCGAAGCGGTCATATTGAGGCTTATTCCGATCTTGTACGCCAATATCACAAGCGGGTAATGGGTTATTGCCTTTCCATGCTTTCGAACTATACGGACGCCGAAGAAGCGGCCCAGGATATTTTCGTCAAAGCCTATCAATCCCTGCCCAAATTTAAGGGCGACTCTTCTTTTTCGACCTGGCTTTACCGCATTACCACGAATCACTGTCTGGATATCCTTCGCAAACGCAACCGCCGCAAGAACGTGTCTTTGGAAGCCTTAATGGAACAGCCGGGGGGGCAGATCCAAAAAGTTTTTTCCACACCCGGTACCGCGGACAGCCAGATGGAAAACCGTCAATTGACGGATAAAATCCTCTCGACCCTTCCCCAGGACTATCGAACTATACTGACGCTCCGGGAAGCCGATGGGTTGGAATATCAGGAAATCGCGGATGTTTTGGATTGTTCGTTAGACGCGGTGAAGGGCCGCTTGGCCCGCGCCCGCAAGCAATTGCAGGAGAATTTACGACACTTCGTTAGTCCAAATGACGTCTACATTAATGAAAGGAAGCAAAAGCCATGACGCACGATGAAATAAAAGAACAACTTTTCTCCCTCTATGACGGTCCCTTGACCGAAAAAGAGCGGGTTTCGTTCGAAGGTCACTTATCCACTTGCGCTGAATGCAAGAGGTCAATTCAAGAATGGGAAAGCGTCTCAACCACTCTCTTTCCGGAGCCCGCTTTTTCCGAGGCTTCTGAGGATATCTTTGTCGCCAAGGTCATGGCCCGGGTTTCGACGGCCGCGTCCAAGGCTTCCGAATCTTATTCTTATAGGGATCTCGCCCTCCGGTGGCTGGTTCCCCTCCTGGGATCAGCCACTGCCGCGGCGTGGGTTTTCTTCTTCGTCCTGCCGGGTATTCCCGGCCTTTCCACCGACGCCAATGGACCGGCTTTCTTTTCGAGTAACGCCTCCAATATCACCACCTCGTCCTGGTCCGTTGTGCCGGTCACTTCCTCCAACGAGGAAATTGTCGTCAGCTTTTTAAAGTAAAAGGAGTTTTTCATGAAGCCTTGGGTTAAAAACGTCATTATCTTTATCGTGGGTTTGCTTCTGGGAGTCGCGGCCACGGGTATTTATATCCACCACTGTTTTACCCGGGCTTGGGTCAACGGGGGAAACCACCAACATCTTGTGGACCGCTTGAGCGCTGATCTGGGTCTCAATCCCGATCAAAAGACAAAAATCGGCGACATCTATGACGCTGAAATCCCCCATATGGATTCCATCCGTCAGGAAACGAACCTAAAATTAAAAACGCTCCGGGATTCGACTTCCGCCAAGATAAGATTATTGCTTGACGCGGATCAGCAAAAAAAATTCGACGCCCTAAAAGCGAAATGGGACGCCCGGGAGAACAAGAATGATAAGGGATGGCACATTCCCGGATTGCCCCCCGGTCCTTCTCCCAACTTTGCCGGACGACCGACTTGTTGCGCTACTCCCGAAAAGCCTTGATGGTTTTAAAATGGTTTCCTATTAGAAACTAACTTTTAACCCTGCTTTTAACCTGAAAACTTCAGCTGGGTTGCGGTTGAGCAAAGTGTTGATTTCAAATTGTGGATCGTTTAATGTCCTATCCGGACCCGTAGAAAATTAAGGACACGTTTGAGCCGGGATTTTTATTCGCATTAAGTCATTTAGACCAATTCCAGGAGCGTTTCTTTTGAACCGATATTTTTTTGTGAGCCTTCTAGCCATCAGCGGTTTGAGTTTATCCCTTTCAGGTTGCGCGGAAGCCCCGATCAAAATCGGGGATAATCATGTGGAAAAGTCCCTTCAAGACGTAACCGGATTAACAACGGATGAAGTACAAAAAGCCGTCCAAAAAAGCACTTTAAACCTTTGGGATGTCTTCGCCTTGGCCGTGAAACACACAGAAGCTATGGCCAACAGCGCCGAAAATGTGGAACAAGCCAAAGCGCAAAACAATCAAGCTCTAGGAGCCTGGCTTCCGCAGGTTTATTTGAACGACGTCTGGGGCAGACAGTCCTCTCAATATATAACGGGGAGCTCCAATTCGCTTTTTGCCCCTCCGGATAACGCTCTGAGCCTGGGCGTCACGGAAAACCTTCTAACAGGATTAAACCAAGTCGCCGCGCTTCAAGGAGCCAGCGCCAACATTAATTATCAAAACTATAATCTCCGCAACGAATCCCGCACATTGTTTTTAAGCGTGGCCCAAGCTTTTTATAATGTTTTGACTTATGAAGAACTTGAAACCGCCTATGAAAAATCAAAAGACTTAAACGAACAAACTTTAGTCATTGAAAAACAATGGCAAAAGATGGGCCGCGCCCAGACTGAAGACGTCGCCAATACCCAAGCCCTCTTGGCTCAAGTTTTAGGGGATATGGAAAATAACAAGTTCCAATTGGCCCAAGCCCGGGAAACCCTGTCCACTTTGGCTAATATCGCGGCGGATCAGCCTCTGGTAGCGGAGGAGACTTACACCGCTCCCGCCTATACCGCTCAAGAGGCCGAAGCCAAAGTCGATGAAAGACCGGATGTTAAAGCGGCAAAATACAACGTGGATATTTTGGACGCTCAATTACTCCAGGTCGACGGCGAGCACTTGCCCACGGTTGCCGCCGTCGGACAGTATTATTTGCAAAAAGACGGCGGAAGCCCTACCGCCGAATGGAATGTTGAGTTGGTCGCCTCAATGCCAATCTTTGAGGGCGGGCAAATTGTGGCCATGGAAGATTCCGCCGCCTCCAAAAAACGGCAGGCCGAAATGAATTTATCCCTTGTTCGCCGGACCGCCTTTGACGATGTCCGGGAAGCCTACAAAAGCTTGGTTGCTTCCATCAGCGAAACGGATGCTTACCAAAAAGCGGTTGAAGCATATCAGCTTGACTATCAAGATGTTTTGCGCGATTACAAATTGAACCTGACCACCAATTTGCAATTACTTCAAACCATGACCTCGCTAGAAACAACCCAGATCAGCTACCTTAAAGCGAAGTATCAGGCCCTGTACGATCAGGTTTGGTTAAATGTCGCCACAGGCGAAATGCCGAAAATGTCATCTTATGGTGACGATAAAAAGTAAAGTTTCAAAATTAAGTTAACGCTTAGATCTCTTGCCGTTTTCGCGCGAAAACGGCAACTTATTTTTCAAAGAGGAATTCCCATGACTTTATCCGACGTCTCGATTCGAAATCCCGTTTTTGCCTGGATGCTCATGCTGGGACTTATCCTATTCGGATTTATTTGTTTCATGCGAATGGGATTGGCTCAAATGCCCGATGTCGCTTTTCCCGTCGTTAACGTCAGCATTTCCCTTCCAAACGCCGCTCCGGAAGTCGTTGAATCCGACGTGGCCGACCCTGTCGAGCAGGCCGTTTTGGGCGTGGAAGGCGTACAAGACGTTCAAACGACCTGCAGCCAAGGTCAGGCCAGCATTTCGGTTTATTTAGATCTAAGCCGGGACCCCGATACAGCCGTTCAAGAAGTCCAAACCATGATTTTCTCGGTTGAAAAACAGCTCCCAACCAATATCTTTCCGCCCGTCATCAAGAAATTCAATCCGAACGCTTCTCCTATTATTTGGTTCGCGGTTACCGCTGATCCGCCTTTAACCCTGAGGGATTTGAATCTTTACACTCGGGATCATATCCAGGACAAATTCACCAGTTTGGATGGAGTTTCCCAGGTTTTCTTGGGCGGTTATATGAACCGCGAGATTAACGTCTGGGTCGACAATCAAAAGATGAACAACCGTCAATTGACGGCCTTGGATGTCATCAACAGTATTCAGCATCAACATGCTGAGGTTCCGGCCGGTTACATGGAAACGCCGGATGTCCAATACTCGATTCGTATGATGGGCGAAGCTTATACGGTTCCCGATTTCGCCAATCTTCCGATTTTGACCCGCGGCGGCAACCCCAACTACATCTTAACCCGTCTCAAGGACATTGCCTCCATTGAGGATGGTATTACGACTCCTATTGTCCGCCTTTCGCGGTTTAACGGTACCCCGTCCGTTGGGTTAGGCGTGGTGATGCAGGACGGCTATAACGCGGTGGATATCGCCAACGCGGCTAAAAAGCGCGCGGAAGAATTGAAATCCCAATTGCCCAAGGGTTATCACATCGATATCAATTTTGACACAACCAAGTTCATCAAGGATAACGTCCACGAGCTGGAGCTCACCATTCTATTGGCGGCCATCTTGACCTCTTTGGTTTGTTTTGTTTTCTTGGGGAGCTGGTCTTCCACACTGAACGTGTTCTTGGCCATTCCCACCTCCCTTTTCGGCACCTTCATCGTGGCTTACTTTTTCGGTTTTACGCTTAACACCTTTACCCTCATGGCCCTTTCTCTTTCGATCGGCGTGGTAGTCGACGACGCCATCATGGTTTTGGAAAATATTGTGCGTCACCAGGAAAAGGGCGAGGACCAGGTAGAGGCGGCGCTTAAGGGAGCGCGGGAAATCACTTTCGCGGCCATGGCCACCTCGATGGCCATTGTGGCCATCTTCCTTCCTATCGCCTTTATGACGGGTGTTATTGGTAAATTTTTCTTCCAATTCGGCGTCACTATTTCAGGCGCGGTTATGATTTCACTTTTGGAGGCCATTACCCTCACCCCCATGCGTTGCGCCGAGTTCGTTCACAAAGCCAACGAGAAAAGCCGCTTTAACCACTTCGTCAATACCCAATTTGAAAAGCTTTCTAATTTTTATATTCGCGTCCTGGAGGCATCTCTTCGTTGGAAAACGGATGTTCTTTTGAGCGAGTTTAAATCCAATAAAATTTCGGCTTTACACCGCTTCTTTTCCTGGGTATTTATCATCGACAGAAAAAAATTGGTGGCAGAAGTACAGGCTGAAATAAAAAATCCGCTTTATTCCGGAATGCCGCTCTTTTATTTCACTTTGTTCTTAGGCGTACTCATCGGGCTCAAACAATGGAATTCTCCATTGGGACATGTCCTTTTCCTGATCTGGGCCGGCATTTTCGCCATTTGGTTCTTATGGATTCTCTGGAAAGAACGGCACTTTCTTTATTCCCATCTCTTTTTTGATCACCGCTGGTGGGTGGGCATCATTTCCATCGCTATCTTTGTCGCTTCTATGTTTACTCGAACGATGATCAAACAAGAATTTGTCCCGAGTACCGATATGAGTGTTTTTATCATCAACTTGAACCTGCCGGTTCAATATTCCATTGATAAAACCGACGGCGTGGTAAAAGCCTGCGAGGCTATTTTACATACCCGGGGTGAGGTCAAGAATGTTTACGCGGCCGTCGGTGGTTTCGGAGGGACAACTCCCAACGTCGGCAATATTTTTCTCACTTTGAAAGAACCCCAAAATCGGCCGGTCGTTAAAGCTTCTGAAAAAGATCCAGCGAGCGGTCCTTGGGCTTGGGCCATTCGAATTTATCAAAATCTATTCCCTCAACGGCTGACTCAGGCCGAATTCGCCAATTGGGTTAGAAAAGGACTCAAAAAAGCTTCCCCTGATCTTCGAGTGTCCATCCAGGACCTTTCCCAAAGGGGTTGGTCGACCGGTAAAGGCTATGCCGCCGAACTCATGGTAACGGGTCCCGATTGGGACACCTTGACGGATTGCGTCCAAAAAATCCGCGCGGCCATACGATCTAATCCGAAGTTAACCGATGAATACGATAACTTTCTGGACGGCCAGCCCGAAATTAGGGTTATCCCAGACCGGGTCAAGTCCGCCCTCGAGGGTGTCAATATGGATGACTTAGGAAATGTGATTGCCGCTACCATTGGCGGTTATCAGTTCCAGGGAACTTATTTCCATGAAGGGGGACACGATAATCCAATCGCCATCCGTGTTCCTGTGGATGACCGTAAGGGCCCGGATGCCATCAACCAAATCAATGTCCGGAATAACCGCGGCGAAGTACTGCCGGTTTCAGCCATCGCCATATTGAAACAAGTGAGCGCTCTTCAGCAGATTACCCGTGATATGCGTCAAAGATCGGTCATCTTTTACGCGAACGCGGCTCAGGGCCATTCTCAAAAGGAAGCTTTGGACGAAGCTGTTAACCTCTGCAAAAGCATATTGCCGGAAGGATATGGCGTCCAATTGACCGGTTCTTCAGCGGCCAATTCGGACTCGCTTCAACAGCTTGCTTTCGTCATGTTACTCGGGGTCGCGGTGGCTTACATGGTTTTGGGAAGCCAGTTCAACAGTTTCATTCATCCCATTATCATTCTGTTGGCTTTGCCTTTTTCTGTCACAGGCGCTTTCTTTTCCCTGTTGATTACGGGAAAAGCCCTGAGCATTTATAGCATGGTCGGTATCATTCTCTTATTGGGATTAGTAAAGAAAAATTCCATTATGTTGGTGGATTTTACCAACCAACGCCGTGCGGATGGAATGGATGTGCACAAAGCCCTTCTGGCGGCCTGTCCTATCCGTCTGAGGCCGATTTTGATGACTTCTTTCGCGACGGTGGCGGGCGCAATTCCGGCCGCGCTGGCCTTAGGTCCTGGAGCAGAGCTTCGTCAACCCATGTCGATCGTGATCATTGGTGGGATTCTTTTTTCCACTCTCTTAACCCTCATCGTCGTGCCTTGCGCTTATAGCGTCATGGCCGGATTTGAACGGACGAAAGCTCACCACAATACGGGTTACGAAAAAGAAAGCTCTCATTCTAAAAAGAGATAAGTTGAACCCTAAAATGCTAAGGGAGAAAAGGACTAACCCTCTTCTCCCTTTATTAAATTAAGGAAATGAATTATGACACTCTCGGACGTCTCCATCCGCAACCCGGTTTTCGCCTGGATGTTGATGCTCGGTCTTATCTTTTTTGGGTTTATTTGCTTCACCCGGATGGGCCTCTCTCAAATGCCCGATGTCAATTTCCCGGTGGTCAACGTGAGCGTCACACTTCCCAACGCCGCTCCCGAAGTTATCGAATCAGACATCGCGGACGTCGTGGAACAGGCCGTCATGGGCGTGGAAGGCGTACAGGACGTCCAAACAACTTGTACTCAGGGTCAGGCCAGCATCTCGGTTTTCCTCGATATGTCCCGCAATGTGGATGTCGCGGTTCAAGAAGTTCAGACACTTGTTTTTTCAGTGGAAAAACAGCTGCCGACTAACATTTATCCCCCCGTCATCAAAAAATATGATCCCAACAGCTCTCCCATTATTTGGTTCGCGGTCACGGCCGATCCGCCTCTAACGGAAAAAGATCTCATGCTTTACACACGCGATCACATCAAAGATAAATTTACCAGTATGAATGGTGTTTCCGCGGTCAATCTTGGTGGATTTATGGATCGTGAGGTCAATCTCTGGACCGATAACGACAAATTAAACGCCAAACAATTAACCGCGCTGGATATCATTAACTCGATTCAGCACCAGCATGCTGAAGTTCCCGCCGGTTATATGGAAACGCCCAATATTCAATATTCCATTCGGATGATGGGGGAGGCCTATTCAATCCCGGATTTCGCCAATTTGCCTGTTCTGGCACGCGGCGGCAGCCCCAACTACACTCTTACTCGTTTAAGAAACATTGGCTCGATTGAGGATGGAATCGTTACGCCTTTAACTGGAATTTCACGATTTGACGGCACTCCCGCCGTGGGTCTGGGTA
>CAWKIY010000036.1:0-16527 GCA_963849245.1 candidate division FCPU426 bacterium
CAATTAATTTAATATAGTAGTTCACCCGAGGGCACGGTTTTCGTGCCCTTTGGCGTTTCTAGGAGTTTTTTCCCCATGAACGAAACCGCCGCCCTGAAGGACCTTTCTCCGGGAATGACCCTGCTTTTCTTCGCGCCTTTTTGTTTTCTATTGGTCGCTATCGCGGTTCTACCCCTGGTTTCGGGAGTTTCCTCCTGGTGGAAAAAGGATTCCAGCAAGATCACAGTGAGTCTGCTCGCGGCGGCGGGGGGAATTCTTCTTTATGTTCTGAAGACCCATGACTTCTCCAAAGTTTACGAGGTCTTCCTGGAATACGGGGCTTTCATCGCCCTGCTCTCGGCGCTCTTTGTGGTTAGTGGGGGCATCCATATCACAGGCGCTTTCGCGGGTTTTCCTTTCATGAACACCCTTTTTCTTTTCGTCGGCGCGATCTTCTCAAACTATTTAGGGACCACCGGGGCTAGTCTGTTATTGGTGAGGCCCTTGTTGCGGGCGAACCGTCACCGTAAGCATAAAACCCATCTCTTTATTTTCTTCATTTTCATTGTCAGTAATTGCGGGGGTCTTTTGACGCCTTTGGGGGACCCGCCTCTTTACCTGGGTTTTCTCCATGGAGTCCCTTTTCTTTGGACCTTCCGGCTTTTGCCCCAATGGATTTTCGTGATGGTGATACTCCTGTTTATTTTTCATTTGTTGGATGAGTATTACTTCCACAAGGAGGAATTATCCGCGAAGCAATATCTGGCAGCTCAAATCACTTCGGCCCGTAAGGTGGTCCATGTCGAAGGAACGCTCAACCTCTTTTTACTGGCGTTCATCATCGGTTTGGTGCTTTTTTCGGGGTATGTCCTAAACCCCTGGCTGGAAAAAAATTGGAAACCCGAGGACGCCCACACGGCTTGTAATGTTTTTCAAATTCTTTTTCTTTCCAGCATCACCTTGATTTCTTATAAGTGGACGTCTTTAAAAATCCACGTGGAAAACAACGTCCATTTCGCTCCGATCCAGGAAGTCGCCATCCTTTTTTTCGGCGTGTTTGGGACGCTGATTCCCGTTCTGGCCTTCTTGGAAGCCAAAGCCGCCTCTTTGAATTTGAGTGAACCCTGGCAGTATTTTTGGGCTTCCGGATTGTTAAGCGGGTTTCTGGACAGTGCCCCGGCTTATCTTTCCTTCGCCACCTTGGGGGCGGGACGCAACGGGCTTTCCCCGCATCAATTGGGCGCGCTGGCCGAACATTTTCCCCGGCTGCTCCAGGCGGTTTCCTGCGGCACGGTTTTATTCGGCGCTTTAACCTATATCGGCAATGGGCCCAATTTTATGGTGAAGGCCATCGCCGAGCATTACGGGGTGAAGATGCCGTCTTTTGGCCGCTACTTGTTATGGGCGCTCGTGGTTCTGGTTCCAATCTTCCTTCTCGTGACTTTCATTTTTTTCTAAAGTAGAATGACCCCGCTTTTCGCCGGATTTTCATAGGAGTTTCATGGTTTCTCAAATCGGTTTTCTTTATTTCGGCTTCCTGGCCTGGGGATGTTTCGCCCTTTTGCCGCTGGTCTCCTTGCAGGAAGTAGGGCAGGGCTTTTACCGCTTTTTTGGTTTTCTATGCGTGACTTTACAGACGCTGGCCTTAGGGCTGGCTTTGGCGATGGGCTCTTCTTTCGGCAAAAATTACGAAACCTCGGCTTGGGCTTTAGGTTTCTCTCTCTTTTTCACCCTTTCCTTCACCGTCGCCTTGCGCATCCGCCGTAAGTGGTTTTTATGGACCTGTTTTTGGCTGTCGGTCGTCAGTGGATTTTTGGCGATTGGGTATTTTCCCTGGGTCTCGGACCCGGCTTGGATTTTTCAGGGGGTTCATACTTTGATTTCCGCCCTAGTATTGGGCGCGGGCATTTTGGCCATGATGCTGGGCCATTGGTATCTGGTCACGCCGAAACTCTCCATAACCCCCTTGAAGCGCTACTCGGCCAGCTATATTCTTCTCACGGTTTTAACGGCGCTGGAACTGGCTTTGAGCTACGGCTGGTATGTAGGCTGGGGTCCCCAGGCGGCGACGCCAGGGGGGCTGAAGCTTTTGCATAATGAGATTATTTTTGTGATGTTTCGGGTAGCCTGGGGCATTTTGCCGCCTTTGGGCATGGCTTACTGGATTTGGGAGACGGTGAAGATGAAATCCACCCAGTCAGCCACGGGGATTCTTTACGCCTCGATGGTTTGCACCATGATCGGCGAGGGGATGGGCGTTTATTTAAGCCTCTCGACTGGGGTGCCTTTTTGAAGAAAATCTTTACCACAAAGTACACAAAGTGAGACGTGAATATTTTTTATAAAATGAATAGGTTTTACTTCGTGTACTTTGTGAACTTCGTGGTGAGAAAGAAGTTGGCTTGATGGAAATTAATACGTTTTGTCCTGAATGCGAAAACGGAATCTTCTTATATGAGATGCCTAAGCCGGGACTTGTTCCCTGTACTCGCTGTTCCAAGGGACGAGAAGCGACGGGGAACGGGGCTTTTGACGAGAAAGGCGCCTTGATTCAATGCGGGCTTTGCGGCTGTACCGAGTTTTACCGCCAGAAGGATTTCAATACGAAGCTGGGAATGTGGATCGTGGTGCTCATTGTGGTGACGGCTTTGGTGTTTAACCAATGGCTTTTCCAAATTTTGGTGGGCGGGGCCATTATCGACGGGATTCTTTATTTCGCTTTAGGCGACATTACGATCTGTTATAACTGCCGGGGTATTTACCGGGGTCTTCCCATTTCACCCAAGGTGGAAGGGTTTGATTTGAAAATTCACGACCAATATGAGTTTAAACACAAGAAGCCCGAAGCCCAAGCTTAACTTCAAGGAGCTGTCATGAGTGAACAGAATACCAATCCCTCTTCGGAAGGCCCGGAAAGTGGGCCGCTTTACGCCCCGGAGTCCGGCTTTTCCCTTTTCCTCAAATTGTTTATTGTTCCGGCCGCCATTGTGGCGGTAGCGCTGGGCATTTTCTTTTTAGGCACTATGGCGTTGCAACATCCCAAAACCGCTGAGCAATATTTGGAAGAGCTCAAAAGCGACAGCACCAGCCGCCGCTGGCAAGCCGCCTATGAACTTTCCCGGATGCTAAACCAGGGTGAACAGATTGAATTTGATCCGACATTAAGAACCCAATTGGTTCAAACCTTTGCCGATGGAAAGAAAGATGACCCCCGCTTGCGGGAATATCTGGCTTTGGTGCTGGGACGTTTAAAAGAAAAGACCGCGGTACCTGAATTATCCGAGGCGGTTCAAAATGACCCGACAGATGTGAAAATCTACAGCTTGTGGGCCCTCGGAAACATTGAGGACCCGGCAGGCGGCCCGGCGGCGCTCGCGGCGATGAATGATTCGGACCCCACGGTGCAACGCATGGCGGTAGGCGCTGTCAGCGCGCTCAAGTATGAGCCGGCGAAGTTTCCGCTGGAAAAGAACCTGGACAGCTCAAACCAGGCTTTACGGTACGATTCGGCAGTGGCCTTGGCCCGTTTGAAGGATGAGAAAGCGGTGGCTACTTTGATGGAAATGATGAATCTTAAAACGACCGGCCAGGCCAGCGACGAGATGGTTCAATCGGCGAAGATCGCGGCTATTGAAGGAGCGCAGTTTATTCCCAGCTCGGCTTTTCACCAAAAGCTGACGGACCTAAGCAAGAATGACCCGGATATCAAGGTGCGGGAAGCGGCGCTGGACGCTCTTAAAAAATAACCGAAAGAATTTCCGATGATCGTTTCCCAAGTGAAAGTTCAAAAACACGACTGCATCGTAATGGATCCGCCGATCATCCCGCCCAATTCTCCCGTGGTGATTATCCTTCATGGTCTGGGAACCAACGGGGAAGACTTGGCCTCGCTTTGCGAATCCTTGAATTTGCCCCCCTGCCGGTTTGTCTTGCCGGACGCCCCCTTACATTTGCCCGGCTACCCGATGGGAGCCTACGCTTGGTACGATTTTCAAGGTTATAACCGGGAAGAGTTTGAGAAGAGCCGGGAATACCTTTTCGCGGTCATGGACCGCTTTTCTAATGACCCTAACTTGCGTCCCGCGCCGGGAACTGAAAAACAGCCTAAACCCATCGTGCTAATGGGTTTTTCTCAAGGCGGGGTGATGTCAATGGAGGCAGGGCTGAATTATAAGGGCAAGGTCGCCGCGATTGTTTCCATGAGCGGTTACATGCCCGACCCTTGGGCCACCTTGACCAAAGCCGAAGCGCCTTTTGACACGCCGATTCTTCTCGTTCATGGAACGGGCGATGAGGTAGTGCCGGTGGAAGGTTCCCGCTCAGCGGCGAAGGCTTTGAAGGAAGTCGGTTATAACCCCGTCGTCAAAGAATTTCCTATGGCCCATACCATTACAGAAGAATCGCTTTATTCAGTTCATCTTTTCCTCAAAACGGTTTTGAAGTTTTAGCATCGGTTTTACTCTCACTGTAGCTGGGCTTGAAAACCGAAGGGGCCCCCTGTAATTTAATTTCGCGTTCTTAATCTTTCGGCGCTGAATTCGCCGAATTTAACTTTGGAGGAAAAAATGATGTGGCTTCGCCGTATTGGACTTTTTATTTTGATCAACCTGTTAGTGGTTTTCACGATTTCAGTGATCATCAATGTTCTGGGCATCCATCCCTATCTCACTGCCCGGGGGATTGATTATGGTTCCTTGATGGCGCTGTGTTTGGTTTGGGGCTTTGGCGGAGCCTTTATCTCCCTTTTGCTTTCCCGCTGGATGGCGAAAACCATGATGGGGGTTCAAGTCATTGATCCGGAAAATCCGGGCGATAACCAGCAACGCTGGCTGGTGCAAACGGTCTACCGCTTGGCGGAAAAAGCCGGGTTGAACACCATGCCGGAAGTGGGGTTCTTTGAGAATCCGTCGCCCAACGCTTTCGCGACAGGCGCTACCCGAAATAGCACTCTGGTGGCGGTTTCCACGGGATTGTTTGATGCCATGGGAGATGAGGAGCGGGAGGCGGTTTTGGGGCATGAGATTACCCACATCGTCAATGGGGACATGGTAACCATGACCCTGTTACAGGGCGTGATCAACGCTTTCGTTATGTTCCTGGCGCGGGCTGTGGCTTTCGCGGTGATGCGCAACGGTGATGACCGCCGGAATAACAGCTATTTCATGGAATTTATGCTGATTCAGGCCCTTCAAATGGTTTTTGGGATTATCGGTATGATTCCCTTGATGGCCTTCTCGCGCTGGAGGGAATTCCGCGCTGACGCGGGCGGCGCCCGGTTGGCCGGCCGCGCGAAGATGATCAACGCTTTGCGGGCGCTGGAAGCGGCTCAGGAGCAGCCCCGTTTAGCGGGAGCCCCTCAACCGGCTCCGGCTCTGCGAGCCTTTCAGATTTCAAGCAAGGATGGAATGTTCAGTCTGTTCGCCAGCCATCCACCTTTGGAAGACCGGATTAAACGATTGGAAGAAAATGTCGAAGAGTAAAACATCACAAAGTTTCAAGGCGGCTCCTCTTGAGGAGCCGCTTTTTTTATTTACGGCCAGTTCACCGGTAAAGATTTGGGATAAAATTTTGAACCAGCTTTTTTATAGCGAGCTGGTAGTAAGTTGACTTTTCCGCCTTTGAGAGACGCTACGTGAAGGCTTTCCCAAACGTAGTGGCTTTGATCCGCGATTTTCTTCGCTTGTTTCCAGAACATTATGCCCTTCGCTAAATGACCTTCTAAAAATTCCACTTCCGCGAAACCCAAAAGAGCGTAAATGCGGCCCCGAGTGTCGCCAGTTTTTTTAAATAAAGTATCGGCTTTTTGAAAGGCCATATGAGCTTCGGTATATTGACCGAGCATTTTGTGTGTCGTTCCTAAAGACCAAAGGGTATAGGCGTAGCTGACCCGGTCGCCAATTTTTGAATAGAGCTTTTCTGCTTTGCGGTAAAAAGGAATGGCTTTTTCAAAATGACCCGCCATTCGCTCCACGTTACCTAAACCACAATAGGAATAGGCGATGCCGAAGGTATCTCCGCGCTGGCGCATGCGGCGGTTGGCTTCACGATAATAATGACCGGACTTGGCATAGTCGCCGAGCATGCGGTGAATGCCACCGAGAGCGCAGCAGGTATAGGACAAGCCTTCCATGTTCTTCAACTTCTTAAAAGATTGAAGGGCAGACTGAAGTTCCTTTAATCCTTTTTTCATGTCACCCGCGATGCGCAAGGTTCCGCCGAGGGCCCAACGAGTGAAGGCTTTTCCATGAGAATCTTTCCATTTCTCGTAGAGCAACAGGGCTTTCCATAATTCCTGAAGGGCGGGCAAAGGCTGGCCCGAGGCTCGGGCAGAGAGGGCCCAGCCCACTTGGGCGTCGATGGCGGCGGTAGGATCAAAGGTTTGAAAAAGATCGGCGGCTTGACGGTAATGTTTCAGGGCTTCGGGAAAAAAGCCCCGGATGCGTTCTACGTCGGCTAATCCCAAAAGGGTTTCGGCTTTGTCTTCGGTTTCCAGCGGTTTTCGAAGCAGAGTTCGATAAATTTTGCGGGCGGTTTCAAATTGGGAAAGACCCCGGGCTTTTTCGGCTTGTTCAAAAAGGGAGGACAAGGTTTTTCCTTTGTTTTAATTTGTGGATTCGCAAACCGGCGCTATCATAAGACAGCTTTTGGGTCCGCCAAAAGGCCTTCCCACACTCCTCTACGCATTTTGTTTACTCCTACAAAATAGGGCTTTTGGACAAAAAAGGTCGATTTTTGCTTTTAAAAATCCTTTTATTTAGGGTTTTTAAAGTTGGCATGAAAATCGCTTTAGGTACCCCTTTACGCCTGCCTTCGAACGGCGGGTGATTTCGATAAGGAGAGAAGAAACGATGAAACTTCTTCAATTATTTATGGGTTTCTTGAAGAGAAAGTCAGCCCTTCTATCGACGGCTGGTTTTTCTTTCTTCACAGCGGTTTCGGTGATGGGTCAAACTACCGCTCCAGCAGCCACGCCTATTGCGGCCCCCGCGGTCGCGGCAACAACCATCAGCGCTGGGGATACGGCCTGGGTTCTCGTTTCGGCGGCTTTAGTCATGCTGATGACGCCGGGATTGGCCTTGTTCTACGGTGGAATGGTCCGCCGGAAAAACGTCATGGCGACCATTATGCAAAGCTTCTTTCTCGTAGCGCTGATCAGCGTTCAATGGGTCATCTGGGGCTACTCAGTGGCCTTCGGTCCGGGCAATGATTATTTTGGCGGATTGTCTTGGGTAATGCTGAATGGAATGGGAGCGGTCAACTCAAACGCCCCGACGATTCCGCATTTCGCTTTCATGATCTTCCAGGCGATGTTCGCGGTTATTACGCCTGCCCTAATTACGGGGGCTTTCGCGGAGAGGGTCAGCTTTAAGGGCTTCGCGGTGTTCTCGCTCTTGTGGGCTTCGTTGGTTTATGACCCCATCGCTCATTGGGTGTGGGGCGGCGGCGTTTTCATGAAGATGGGCGCTTTGGATTTCGCGGGCGGAACGGTTGTTCATATGTCTTCCGGCTATTCGGCGCTCACTCTGGCGCTTCTTTTAGGAAAGCGGAAGGGTTTCGGAAAAGAATCCATGGTGCCTCACAACTTAACCATGGTCTTGATCGGCGCCAGCCTTCTTTGGTTTGGGTGGTTCGGTTTTAACGCCGGGTCCGCTCTTTCGGCGAATGAACTGGCGTGCAACGCTTTCGTGACCACCAACACCGCGGCGGCGATGGCGGCCTTGGTCTGGTGCTTGATTGAAGCCTTGCATCATGGCAAAGCGACTTCCTTGGGCGCGGCTTCGGGCGCGGTGGCGGGATTAGTGGCCATCACCCCGGCTTGTGGTTTTGTGAACGTGGCGGGAGCCCTTTGGATTGGGGCGATCGTCAGCGTGCTTTGCTACGCGGCGATTCAAGTGAAGGTCAAGTTGGGATATGACGATTCGCTGGACGCTTTCGGCGTTCACGGCGTGGGCGGAACCTGGGGCGCGATCGCCACAGGGATTTGGGCGATGAAGTCCATTAACAGCGCGGGCGCGGATGGATTGATTGCCAGCGGTAACTTCAATCAAGTCATTATTCAGTTGGAGACAGCCCTGGGAACGGCGGTTTATTCGGTGGCCATGACCGTTATTCTTTATATTGTGGTCAGCAAACTGGTCGGCTTCCGGGTGGATTCCAAATCCGAGGAATTAGGTTTAGACTTGTCTCAACACGGCGAAGAAGGCTACAGCCAGAATTTAGGATAACCCCAGGTGCGGTTTAAAACAGGAGGCTTAACATGAAGAGAGTCGAAGCGATTATCCGGCCCAGCGCCTTGCGGGCGGTTTTAGACGGACTGAAGGCCGTTGGCTATTCGGGGGTCACGGTGGTGGAAGTTCAAGGCCACGGCACCCAGAAGGGCATCACGGAGTCCTACCGCGGACAAAGCGTGGAAGGCCTTTTACCCAAGCTTTTAGTGACGACGGTCGTTGGCGATAAACGGGTGGCGAAGGTTATCCAGATTATTTCCCGCACCGCGCGTACGGGCGAGATTGGCGACGGAAAAATTTTCGTCTCGCCGGTCAGCAACGCAATTCGTATTCGGACGGGTGAAAAGGGCGAAAAAGCGGTTTAAGTCCTTTCGTCTTAAATTAAATAGCCTGGTTGGGAAATCCCAGCCGGGCTATTTCTTTTTAAGGAGACATCCGCAAAAATAGGATGATTGATGAATGAAACTCTTGAACAGGTAAAAAGTTAAGGAGCGGGTCGATGAATTTAAAGTACGGGATGGTTTTCGGTTTTTGCTTATGGGGCGCGGCGGTTTTGGCGCAGGCGCAGGAAACTTTTCCCGGGTTGAAAGTCCTTCCTTGGAACGGGCATAAAGCGGCCACTTCGCTGACCTTTGACGATGGTGATCCTTCCCATTTGGATACGGCGGTTCCAGAGTTGAATCAGCGCAAAATGAAAGCAACCTTCTTTCTAATTGCGAATAAGGTCGACCGCAAAGACGAATGGCGCAAGATTTTGACGATGGGCCATGAAATCGGAAATCATACCTTGGATCACAAACACGCGACTGAACTAACTCCCCAAGATGAGGAAGCCCAAGTGGTGGGCGCTAACAATGTGCTGCAAAAGGAATTTGGGTTTCCGGTATATTCTTTCGCCTATCCGTATCTGGAAGTCTCTCCCGGATTAAGAAATTGGGTGGGAAAAACGGATTTTTTAGCTAGAGGTGGGGGATATGCCCTAATTACCCCGGATTCGAACATCGATTGGCTGAATATTCCTTCCCGTATGACCATGACGGACACGCCTTTTTCCACTTACCAACAATGGATTGATGAGGATTTTCAAAAAGGGGCCTGGTTGGTCTGGATGATCCATGGATTAGAAGGAACGCCTTGGGGTTATCAGCCGATCGCTAAAAAAGTTTTTGAAATGATTCTGGATACGCTTCAATCCAAAGATATTTGGGTCGGAACTTTTCTGGAAGTCGGCAGCTACCTTCGGGCGCAGAAAGCTTTCGAAAACAGCAGTGCTCAAAGGGTGGTAGGTGAAGAAACCTTGAGCTGGAGCGTTCCGGATCATTTTCCTTTGAATGTTTATTTGCAGGTGAGCGCATCGGCCGATGGTGGAAATTTTGAAATCTGGCAGGGGAGTCAAAAAATCCCAGCGGATTCCAAAGGGGTCTACAAAATTTTGTTTAACACTGGAAAGTTGATGATCCGTCATTTGCCCAATGGTTGACACTTGTAACGTTTGACTGTACCGGTTAAATCCAAAGCGGCTTCAGAAAATTGACAGTGCTGAAAAAAATTAAAATGTTACTTCTTAGTAACCGGATTTACTGTGGCAATTCCAAAGAGACTGTGTTTACAATGCGTGTCAAATTTGCACCGTGTTCGTTTTCAGCCCAGTAGAAACCGACCGAAAATTTAATAATCAAGGCAGAGGAGTTTTAAGCATGGCAACGATTAAGGATGTGGCAAAAAAAGCTGGAGTGACCATTGGAACTGTTTCCAGGGTGCTCAATAACAAAAAGTGGGTCAGTGAGGACTGTCGTAAAAAAGTTCTCGTGGCGATTAAAGACCTGCATTATAAACCCCAGGCTCATGCCCGCCGGCTGCGTCAAAAACATTCCCGCATCTGCGGTGTCATTGCCCCCCATCACACCTCGGTTTTTCACAGTCCCTTTTTCACCAACATCATGAGAGGTTTAGAGGAAGTCGCGGCGGAAAAGCAGTACCGTCTTTTACTCCATCCTTTGAATGAAATTGCCCGGGCTCAGGTTTCTTACCGTACTTTGTTGGGCGACGGCAGCGTGGATGGCATGTTTGTTTTGAACGCCTGGTCGACCGACGCTTCCATCCGTGAATTGGGAGAGGCGAACGTTCCTTTCGTGCTGGTGAACGGCAAGATCACGGGTCAGGAAGATTTCCCCTATGTCGGCTTTGACAACCGTGGAGGAGTGAAACTGGCGATTAACCACTTGGTCAAACTGGGCCATGAGCGCATTGGTATCATCAACGGCCGTATGACGACTACCAACGCGATGGAGCGTTTTCAATCCTTCCAAGAAAACTTGGCGGAACATAAACTGGAATTTCATAATGAGTGGGTCGCGGATGGAGATTTTGAAGAAGAGGGCGGCTATAAAGCGGCCTTGAAAATCTTGGCGGCGGTCCGCCGTCCCAGCGCGATTCTTTGCGCCAGCGATTTAATGGCCATGGGCGCTATCCGCGCGTTGAAGGAAAAGGGCGTTTCCGTGCCGGAAGATATCTCCATTGTCGGTTTTGACAACATGGAAGAAGCGGCTTATCAAGAGCCGGCTTTAACCACGGTCTCTTTTTCGGCTTATGAGATGGGCAAGCTGGCGGCGCAGAAAATGTTTCAGATCATCGCTGAGGAGAATTTGGTCGAAAAGGCCACGACCCTTCAGCCCGAATTGATGGAGAGAGAATCGACCCAAAAAATTAAATAGGCCTTCTTTCTCTCTGAAATTTAAGTCGTTACAATAAGCCCGGTATATTACCGGGCTTATTTATTTTGGGATGAAAGTAACCTTCCTCCCGCGTTAGGACGTACTTGAGACCATGAACTCACAAACATTTTTTAAAAGTTTGTTCTGCTTTTTACTTTTAATGATGGCTTTTCAAATCCTGCCAGCGCAGGCCGCTTTTCTCTCGAATAGCGGGAAGGTCGTTACGGTCGAGGGATTTCCCTCTTTGAAACCGATTCATCCGGGTACAGTCTTTACCGTCGCGGTTCAAATCAAGATTCAGCCGGGGTGGCATGTGAATGCCCACCAGGGACTGCCCGAATACTTTATTCCCGCTGAGCTCTCTTTAGCGCCTGGCTCCAACGCGACCTTGGTTGCTTCGGCCCGTTATCCCAAAGGTGAGAAGAAAAATTTGGCCGGGCTCGCCCAGGCCTTTTCTGTTTATGAGGGAACCGCCATCCTGTACGCCGACGTGAAGCTTTCCCCGGACGTGAAACCGGGGATGCTAAGCCTGCCCTTTCAATTAAAGCTTCAGGCTTGCAACAATCAGATTTGTTTATCGCCCGCCACTGTCTCAGTCGAGGTTCCGATTCAAGTAGGGAGTTTGAGCGATCCAGTGGCCCCGGTACATCCGGAGCTATTTCAAAATACCTTGGCGTCACAGGCTTCGGGAGAGCAACCGGAAAATATTATTGAGAAGTATTTAAAAAATAACGGCATTCTTTTGACCTTTGTCCTTATTTTCCTAGGGGGATTGGCGCTGAACCTAACCCCTTGCGTCTATCCGATGATTCCCCTGACAATTTCTTATTTTGGAAACCAAAAAGCGGAAAAGCCCCGGGTCATTTTGGGCCGGGCCATCGCCTATGTCGTCGGCATTTCAGTGACCTATTCGGCCTTGGGCGTAACGGCGGCTTTGACAGGAAGAATTTTAGGTTCCACGCTCCAATCTCCGTTTGTGCTCGCGGGGATCTCGTTGGTTTTAGTGACCCTTTCGTTTTCGATGTTCGGTCTCTATGAGATTCAGGCCCCGAGCTGGCTCTTGAACAAAATCGCTTCCAGCAGTACTCAAGGATGGATGGGCGCTTTTGGTATGGGATTGGTTTTCGGTATTGTGGCGGCTCCTTGCGTGGATCCTTTTTCCATCGGCCTCTTAACATTTGTGGCGGCGAAGGCAAATCCCTATTTAGGATTCATCATGTTCTTCACCCTCTCCTTAGGATTGGGCTTTCCCTATATATGGCTGGGCTTCTTCTCCAATGAGATTCAAAAGCTTCCCCGATCAGGGATGTGGATGGTGTGGGTCAAAAAAGTATTCGGGCTCATTCTTTTTGGAATGCCGCTTTATTTCTTGAATCCTTTACTGCCTAAGGACATGAGCCATTATTTAACCTCAAGTTATATTTTGATCTGTGGGGTGCTTTTGGGCTGGGTCTTTTCAGGCAAGGGAGTTACGCCAGCGTTTAGGAAATTCCAGAATGCTTTTGGTGTTTTTTTGGTACTTTTAGGAATTTTGGTTTTCAAAGCCTGGCCACAGCCGGTGGAATTGCCTTTCGCGGCATATGACGCTCAACTCTTGCACACAGCTCAAAAAGAGGGAGAGCCGGTTTTGATCGACTTCTCAGCTAACTGGTGTTTGCCCTGCAAGGAGTTAGAAATTAAGACTTTCTCTGATCCGAAAGTTCATGAGGCCTTTAAGAAATGGGTGCTTTTAAAAGCCGACTTGACCCAATATTCTTCCGGCCCAGTGGAGGAACTTAAAAAAACCTACGGCATCCAAGGGGTTCCAACCCTGGTTTTCATCGGCGCGAACGGCCAAGAGAAAAAGAACCTCCGAGCGATTGGATTTATCTCAACCGACGAGATGCTCCAAAAGATTCAGCAGACCTCGAATTAAAACCTAAAGCTTAGTCCTCTTCCACCAAAGCGAATTCCCTTTGGGGAGCATGGCAAGAAGGACATTGTTCTGGAATGCCATCCTTGCGGTGAACCAGTTCACCGCAGATATCGCAGCGCCACATTAACTCAGTTTGTTCATTCACAGCATCGTATTTGTAGTGGTTGAGAATCTTAATCTTGGATTCGAATTTTAAAGCGGTTGTCATAAGATGCCCCCTTTCAGCAAGAGCTCTTGATTAACACATACGAATACTCTAGGCCGGGGACAATGGCTATGCATAGAGCTGGGTGTGTTAAATCGGGTTAAAAGAGTAACGTGGGTGAATGAGTGGGTTATTTAAAAGCGGAATAAAAATGGGCTTTTTTAAGGCCCTTTTAGTTTTAAGGACAGGTGGGGTCTTTTGTAATGGAGCCAGCGGCTTGATAATCCTGATTTACTTGGGATTTGGGAAGAACTTGCACAAAGGTCATTAAACCGCCCATGTCAGGAATCTGTGTTTCCGACCCCTCACCCTTGGGGCCGGGATTAACGAGATGATCCAAAACGTGGCAATGAAACATCCAAGTGCCGGGGTTTGAGGCGACAAAAGCGATATCCGCGGTTTGCGAAGGAGCGAGGTTAACCGTGTTCGCCTCCACTGGATGAGCGACTGGATTTCCATCCAAAGCCACGATCTTGAAAGTATAGCCGTGCAAGTGCATGACGTGAGATTCCTCAGCGCTGGCGTTGACCAATCGGATCAAGACCCTGGCTCCTTGAGCGATTTTTAAGGCCGGAGCTTCAGGACAAGCTTTGCCGTTTAAGGTGAAGACGTTTTCTTGGTCGGAACCGCCAATTTTGAAAGAGGCGATCTCATATAAGGCGTCGACATCGTAGTGGGGGCCCGGGGCGGCGGGATCAATAATCATCACCCCGTGCAAACCCTTGTCCATTTGAAAGTCGTCGTTCAAATGGGTGTGATACAGATGGGTGCCGATCATTTGGGGAGTGACTTTGAAACGGTAAACGAATTGTCCTCCGGGTTTAATCGCGGATTGGCTGATTCCAGGAACCCCGTCCTGTTCATTGGGAACGGCTAAACCATGCCAATGAACGGTGGTGGCTTGGGGAAGATTGTTGCTCACCACAAATTGAACTTTTTCTCCAACCTTTAAACGCAACAAGGGACCTGAAACCTGCCCGTTGTAACCCCAGGCATTGACCCCAACGCCGGGGAAGAGCTCCCAGGGAAAGACGGAGGCGATTAAATCATATTCTTTAGTTCCGTCGGGCAGAATTTTGGGCGCCATGGCCTTTTCATAAAGCAGGGCGTTTGAAATTTGCGCCTGGGAAGAGGCTTGTTCAAGGGAAAGCTTCGGGCCCGAATCCAAATTTTTGGTGGATATTTTATCCCCATCCGCGTCCAAAACTCCCGAGGAGGAGCCTGTTTGGGCCATGTCCGCGATTACCTCAGTGCCCCAGCCAATGGTAAATCCCAGCGCCAATGCGGCCATGATGGCCACTTGAGCGGTTTCTTTACGCGCACCATGCAAAAGTTCCTTTAGTACATAAACCAAGGAGCCGCCAGCCATCGAGAGAACAAAGACGGAAAGGGCCGTAGAACTCCAAAGACTACCTAGAAGTGTTCCTATAAAGGTGGGGCCGCCGCCGATGGCCGCCAGGATAAAGATGCTTTTCCAGGAGGGTCTTTCTCCGCTTCGAACTATAGGGCCCATGATGCCGAAACCCTCAGTCGCGTTATGAAGGGCGAAGCCGACAATGAGGCTTATCGTCAGGCCGTTCATTCCCTGACTGTAAGCCTGACCAATGGCCAAACCCTCGCTGAGATTGTGCAGGCCGATGCCGATGGCGATCATGAAAGAAAGGTTTTTGGGGGAAAAGGGGGCGGAGGAATGAACAATATGCTGTTCGACTTTGACCAGTCCGACCAAGCCTATAATAAATCCGATAACTAACAGGGAGATCATCCAAGCGGCTTGCGCCGCGCCACTATTGCCCGCGACAGCAGAACGCAGAACCGAGGCGGTTTGGCTGCAAGCCTGTCCCATGATTTCGACCAGAAGAAAGACCAGAATTCCAGCGGCCAGCATGCTGAGGGCAGCGCGAAGGGTGGAGTTAAAACCCCGTAAACGCCCAATCGGTAGGCCGATGAGAATGGTTCCGCCAGCGATAAAACCCAAAAGAAAAAGGGTGGGTAAATTCATCTTTGACAGCCTCCAAAAGCGGGTAAACGTAGGAATCGTATAAAATGATATTGAAAATCATTATCAGAATCAAACGAAAGTTTAGATAAAAAAGAATTTTTTAGGTTTTTGAGGAGTTATTCCCCGAGTTTGCGCAGGGTGTCGAAAGAATAAAGACCCGTGCCGTGGCCGTCGGACCATTGGAAATGCAACGCGTAACGGCCCACCGGGGACACGCTGACAATGCGTACTTGAGGATCCACAGATTCCAGTTTGATCATCCGTTCGCCGGTGACTTCATTCACGCACTGGGCGCAGGGACACATGCTTCTTAAGTAACGGTTGGGATAACGCATGACCTGTCCGTCTTCCCAGTTGATGATCGTGACGTTGTCGTCCTGAGTATTCACTTCTTTGGGGCGGGAAGTTACTTTGGAGGTAGCGTTATTAATAATAGAAAGCTGAGAGGCCATTTGTTCCGCCAGAAGCGTATAAGCCTTGCCTGAGGGGGATTCTGGATGAGCCGCGACGGTTGGAATGCCGTAATCGCCGTCAGCGGCGATGATGGCTTCCAAGGGAACCTCGCCGAGGAAAGGCACCATTAATTCTTCCGCCATCTTTCTTCCGCCTCCCTTTTTAAAGATGGGCGTCACTTCGTGGCAATGCTCGCAGACAAAGCCGCTCATGTTTTCCACGATTCCTACAATTGGAACCTGTAACTGTTGAAACATGCGAAGGCCCTTTTGGGTAATGGTACGGGCTACGTCCTGAGGAGTAGTCACAATGACCGCGCCGGCTAAGGGCACGGATTGAGTGAGGGTTAATTGAATATCACCGGTGCCCGGGGGAAGATCGATTAAAAGATAGTCCAAGGTACCCCATTCCACGCCGCCAAGAAATTGTTGAATGAGTTTGCTGGCCATGGGACCGCGCCAAATAAGGGCGGTGTCACTTTCCTGCTGAAGCATCCCTACGGACATAAATTTAATGCCGTGTTTCTCAAAAGGAATCATTTTTTTAGAAACGGGGTCCGTTTCGGGTTGCTTGCCGATGACTCCCAGCATGCGGGGGATTGAGGGGCCATAAACGTCGGCATCCATCAGACCCACGGAAGCGCCAGTTTTCGCTAAAGCCAAGGCCAAGTTGGCGGAGACGCGGCCATATGGGTCGGATTGGCTCCCCGTTCGTCACAGAAGGTAAGATATTTTTCTACTGCCGTCAATGCAATATCGTTTCCTCCCGGTTAAACGGCGCGGAGCGGGTCGTGTAGCGTGCGCCGTCCGGTCGCGCCTGACCACACGGTACTTGCCCGTGAGTAATCCACCTGCAATCGGTGCCCAGGGGATCGTTGCGATACCGTAGGTACGACACATCGGCAGCAGTTCCCGCTCGATACGCCGGTCCAGCAGGTTGTACGGCGGCTGTTCACAGATAAAACGGTTGAGTCCCAGTTCCTTACTCGCCCAAAGCGACTCGACAATCTGCCAGGTACCGAAAGTCGACGT
>CAWKIY010000037.1:0-6088 GCA_963849245.1 candidate division FCPU426 bacterium
CTCCTCCCGCCGGGCGCCTGGGGAGGGCGTCAAGACGGACATGACAAGTCTTTTAAAAGAGGCGCTCAATTTATCCCAATCCCAATTGGGGCCGTCCCATGAGAAGGTGCGAGTGAAATGGGAACTGGACGCGGATTTGCAGCCGGTTTCTTTGAACGTCTCAAGAATGCAGCGGGTTTTTATCAATCTGATCCTGAACGCTTATCAAGCCATGCCCAACGGCGGCCAGTTGACGCTTCGCTGTCTAAGGGACGGAAAAACTCTCCGCGTCCGGGTGGAGGATGAGGGATTGGGTATTCCTGAGAATCACCTGGGAAGAATTTTCGAACCCTTTTTCACCTCGAAAAAAACCGGGTCCGGATTGGGCCTGGCGATCTGCAAGAAGATTGTGGAAGAGCATAATGGCGAGATCAGCGTGGAACGGCTTACCCAGGGAACCGCCTTTACTGTTCGGCTGCCATTTACCGTTGGGTAACTCGATTCAAGCGTTTTAACCAAATGAGATGTAATTTGACCTGAATTTTGTTATTTTCTTTAGTGTGAAAGGGTTTTTATCTTTCCGGAGACTGTTTTGAAAATACTCATCATCGAGGACGAGGATCTTCTCGCCCGAAATCTTTCCCGGTTTTTAAAGGACATGGGACGGCAGGTTTTTACGGCTTCCACCGCGACGGAAGGCTATCGGACCGCTTTGACGGAAAATCCGGACGTCATTCTTCTGGACCTGCACCTGCCGGATCAATCGGGATTGGAACTCATTCCCCGCCTCAAAACCCAAAATCCCGTGGCGGTGATTATCATGATGACCGCGTCGGCGGAAGTGCGCAGCGCAGTGGAGGCCATGAAGGCCGGCGCGGAAGACTACCTGCCCAAACCCCTGGATCTGGATGAACTTCAGCTTTCCCTGGAGCGGGTCTCCGAGAAACTTGGGCTAAAGAGGGAAGTGGCCGAGCTTAAAAACGCGCTCAAACAGGGTTACGCTAAGGATTATCTCTTCTTGAATTCCCCCGCGATGGGAAAGGTTTATACCCAAGTGGAGAAGGTGGCGGCCCAGGAAAACGTGACAGTCCTTATTCTGGGGGAAACGGGAACGGGCAAGGAACATGTCGCTAAGCTGATCCACCTTTTCTCACCCCGGTCGGCCAAGCCTTTCGTGGAGCTTCATTGCGGCGCTTTTCCTGAGACCCTTTTGGAATCTGAGCTTTTCGGCTATGAGGCCGGGGCCTTCACGGACGCCAAGAAACAAAAGAAGGGTTTGTTTGAGACGGCTCAGGGCGGAACGGTGTTTCTGGACGAGGTGGGGGAAATGCCTCTCACAGTTCAGACGAAACTGCTTAAGGTATTGGAGCAAAAGACCCTGCGGCGGCTGGGGGGACTCAGGAAATTCCGTTGAACGTACGGATTGTTTCCGCCACGAACCGGGATTTGGAAAAGGAATCAAAAGAAGGCCGCTTTCGCCAGGACCTTTATTACCGATTGAATGTTTTTCCCATTACAATCACGCCTTTGCGGGAGAGGGGCGAGGATTTGCAAAGTTTGATTTCCTTTTTTTTCAAGGAAGCCTGCCGTACTTTTGATCAAGACTTAGAACCTCTTTCGTCAGAGGTGCTTTCCAAACTGACTTCCTATGCCTGGCCGGGCAATACCCGCGAATTGAAAAATGTCATTCACCGCCTAGTTTTAAACGCCGATGGGACGCAAATACGGATGGAGGATATTCCCTTGGAAGTGAACCGCAAAACACCCCTTCCCGGCGGAGCCCTTTCGATGGACGAGGCGGAAAAACAAAGTATCCTCCGGGCCCTGGAGCACACGGGCGGTAATAAAACTTTGGCGGCCCAGGAATTAGGGATCAGCCGCAATACTATCACGAATAAGATCAAGAAATACGGTCTCGAATAGCTCTTCGCTGAGAGCGTTGGGTCGAACAGCTTTCACCGCCAAGTCCGCCAAGAAATCTAAAACTGCTAGAACGATCGATGGCAGTTTGAGGGTACTTTCATTTATTTTGCGTACTTGCGGCGCTCTTGGCGTCTTGTCCCCTAAAGAGATCAGGGATCAAAAAATCCCCCTGCGGGGGGAGTGGTGAAAGCTTAGACTAATCCTTTATTGTTGCGCCCTTTATCGTGGGAAAAAACTTCTCAAAAATTGAGCGCCGACCAAGTTTTGCGGGTTCTTTTTACCCGGAGGCTGGGATTTCTTTCGTCTTTTCCTTTCTTTTCGCCTCCCAAAGATGGCATCGTATTTGCTTTAGCAATGGAGCTGTTATTCCTATTGGAGGAAAAAGATGCCGACAAGTTCCACGCAGAAATCTTCTGGCGATTTTGCCGTTAATGGACGGGTTCCCCAACCCAAGGAAATGCATCAGCTCTTAGTTGAATTACTCAAGTCCTGGGCTTCCTGCCGGTGTGAATCCCTTGGATCGCCCGGTGAAACGCCCTTGGGACTGTCTTTAGAAATTATGATTCGCTTTAACGGCCCCTTTGGCGGGTGTTTGGTGGTTCGAGGCTCCGAAGGACTAACGGAAGTGATCGCGGCCGGTCATCCGCCTTTGCCGCCTTTCTCCGGAGGCCACTTTGTTGAGCTGGCCCGCCTCTATTTTGAGCGCTTGGCGGGAGAGTACTGGAAATCGATCCAGGCGCGCTTAAAAGTCGATACTCCTCAAGTAAGCGATCCAAATCTTTGGCCGGGAGCCAAACCGCAATCCGCTTTAGCTGTCTTGGTAGAGGATAAGATTATCGAAGTCCGGCTCTGGCTTTTTTAAAACTTTTAAAACAATCTCGCTACTTTGTGCTTCAACGTAAAGGCGGAAGTCTGTTTTCACTTCAGTTTTTTAAAGTATTTCCTGGAACCTGGGATTCAATCAATGAATCCCGAATGAAGTTCTAAAGTTGGTTTTGCTGCTCCTCCTTTTTTCTGAGTAACTCCTCCGTTTTTCCAAAAAATCTTTCATCCTTTCCATCGAGTATTTTTAAACGCGCGACCAAGTTTTGTGAAGCGTCCTTTTTTTAAGCGTTTAAAAAATTCAAAAAGCGCTTTTTAAAAGCGATTTAGCTGGTACGGGCTTTGCTTTTATCAAGGGAAGTTGGAAATCAATTCCCAAAAAGCAAAGGACGAAAAATGAACGATTCCGGAAATTTTCCTATGCGCGAGGATCTGCGCCGTGAGTTAGCCCGTCTTCGAATCCGCTTTTCCCAGGAGACAGGAAAAGAATGGCGTCCGGTGACCAAACTGGCTAGGGATTTCGGCGGGTGGCTTCAAGTGGCCCGGGTTTTTCTGCCTTGCGTCGCGCCTCTCCTCAACATCCGATTAGAGCGAATTCTGGGGGAAATGAAACCCTTTCAAACCTCTGAAACCGCCTTGAAACAGCTCTCGATTCTTCTTCGAGAGGCGGAACGCCATCTTGGGGAGTCTCATTTGTCCCCGAAGGCTTTTCAGGTCCTTCATTTGGAGAGCCTTGAGGAACTTCCCTTTCCTTCGGGTGAAGTCCCGGTCCCGGAAGCTTTGTGGGGGAAGGCCGGCTTCTGTGCGGTTTATCCCAATTGAAAGGCCTGCCCAAATTTTGTGAATCGTCTTTTATTTGGGCGCGAAAAATAAAAAAGGGGCCGGATTTAAACGGAAATTTTATGGCATGTCAGTTGCTTTAACAGGAGGAGCGAGACGATGAATTCAAAAAACAAGGGGGAAAAAATGGCGGGTTCGATTTCAAAAGAACAAGAGAATACCCAACCTGAATCCCCCGCCGGCATCAAAATTCGAAACGAGGATCTGCTCATGGTCTTCAGGGGCGTCCTGGAAAAATGGACCTCGATGGACCGCCAAAGTCTTTGTTTGCTGGTGGAAAGGCCTTTCCCGGAGCTGGGACTGGAGCGGATGGTGGGCTTTTCGGGAATGGTGGAAGGCTGTTTGGTGGTGCGGGCCCAAGCCGAATTTGGCCGGACCTTTTGGAAGAGAGTGTTGGGTAATGAGAAAAGAATCAATACGCCCACGGCGGAAGAGGCTTTTGGCGAATTCGTGAATCTCTACTTCGGCCATTTGTTATCCGGCCTGCGCTATTCGCTGGATGGTCCCTTGGAGGCTTTCCTTCCCCAGCCCAGTCATTCCCGGCTTTGGCCTCGGCGTGAGCCGGACGCGGCATTGACCCTGCTGGTGGAGACCTTGCCGGTGGAAATTCGTTTTTGGATGGGCCCGGCATGACGAAAACCGGCGGCTCTTATTTGATCTTCCGGATCGGCCGGGAGGAGTACGGCATCGAGTTTTTGAAAGTCCGCGAGATTGTCACGCTGGTGGAAATTATCTCCCTGCCTCTGACGGCCCACCATATCCGCGGGGTCGTGAATTTGCGGGGAAAAATTATCCCGGTGGTGGATATGCGAAAAAGGTTCGGGATGACCGAAGCAGCCGCATTTCAAGAGAACTGCATCATCACGGTGATGGTGGCGGGCCGGGAATCGAAAATCCTGGTGGGTGTTTTGGTCGATGGGGTCAATGAGGTGGTTCAAATCCTACCGGGGCAGTTGGAGCCGGTTTCTTCCCTGGGGGAGGATATGCCCCTGGATATCGCGGACGCGATCGCTAGAACTGAAGGCCGGACCATCATTCTGTTGGATGTTGACAAGCTGATCGGAACGGACGAGGTGGGAAGTTTGGATGAGCTGGAACGGATGACGCGGAACGCGCAGAAGGCTTTGGAGAAGGAAGGGCAGTGAATCGGCGGTTTTAAGAGGCGGTATTCGAGGAAAACTATTTTCAGGAGGATGGGCAAATGCTTAAAGCGAAAATTCAAAATTTTGGATGGGGAGCGGCAATTCTTTTCATGGCGCTGTTCTGGGGAACCAGTTTTAACGCGATGGCGGAGTCGGATAGCTCGGATCAACCGGATGCCGCTCCCGCGACGTCCAGCGACAAGGGTGATTTGACCGGAGTGAGCCTGGAAAATCTCATGGGGCTCAATGTGCAGGTGGTTTCTTCCTCGAAAAAAGCGGAGTCCTTGAGGAACGCCACCTCGGCTATTTACGTGATTACGCAGGAAGACATTCAAAACAGCGGTTTTCAGCATGTGGCGGATTTGATGCGTATGGTGCCCGGGGTTCAAGTCGCCCAGCAAAGCTCTAACCAATGGGCCATCAGCGCCCGGGGATTTAACGGGCAATTCAATAACAAGATGCTGGTGTTGGTGGATGGACGCAGTGTTTACGACCCGGTCATGGGCGGCGTGGATTGGAACCAGATGGATTTAATGCTGGAAGACATCGACCACATTGAAGTCATTCGAGGACCCGGGGGAACCCTTTGGGGTTCCAATGCGGTCAACGGCGTCATCAATATTATTACCAAAGACTCGAAGTTAACCCAGGGTGTTTATCTTTCAAGCTTGGGGGGAGAGTCCCTTTACCCCGGTGATGTAAACGGACCCAGCAACCCCAATTCCAGGGAAAGCGTCCGTTATGGCGGAAAATTGGGAGATGACCTTTTTTACAGGGTCTATATCCAGAACTCTAATTGGCAGCCGACAACCGAACCCTCCAGCGGTTTGGTCAATGACAGTTGGAATGATACCCGGGCCGGTTTCAGGGCGGATTACCACAAGGACCAGGACCAACTGACCTTCGAAGGCGAGGCTTTGAAAGGCTATTACGGCTACGAGAACTTCAATACGGGTAATAGTCCGGTATTCAATGTTCAAACGGGGCAGAATTATAACGACATTAACACCACCGTTGATCAGCATGCCCACCTTTTGGGCCATTGGACCCGAAACTTCAATGATGATTCCGAAATCAACGTGACGGGTTATTACGACTACACCAACACCACGACGGTCAATGACAGCCGGATTACCAATGTGGGAAACGCGGATTTAGAGTTTCAACACCGCTTTGATTTTGTTTCGGTCAATGAAATCACCTGGGGAGGGAGTTTTCGCAACACGACCGCGGAGTTTTACAATCCCATTCAGTGGTATTACACGCCCGCCAATCAAAGTATCAACATTTACGGCGGATTTTTGCAGGATCGCTTGACCCTTTCGCAGGACCACCTTTATTTAACCGGTGGCGCGAAGTTGGAGGACAATCCCTATACAGGT
>CAWKIY010000038.1:0-19767 GCA_963849245.1 candidate division FCPU426 bacterium
TTCTGTCACACATATGTCACACTAAACGGGAGCATCCGGGCGAGCAGAGAAACAAGAGATGAGCATCATGAGCCCAAATTGGTCATGTGATTGTCACTTGGGTCACCCTCGAGGTGAGATTTGTCCCCGCAGCTCAATCGCCTTAGATCACCAACTCAAGGATTTCTAAGAATGATGCCTTCCGTGTATACTATCACTTCAGAAAATAAAAACTATACAGAAGTACCAAGATCAGTGGGATCAGGAGGGTGGGGTGGCTTCACAAGAGCACCCATGCGATGTTTGCGATTTCTTGTCACCGTAAATTTGCATGGATCTCCATTATTATTTACGATCCTCTATCTATAATACATACTTTATATAGGGATTTTTTTGGGGGAGGAGAGACCAATGAGAAAGGGTTGATCAAGGCAAATTTATCAAAGTGCGAAAATGGGGTAACGTGCGAAAAAGGTGGGATAGCATAGTAGTACTGTTGCACACGTGGATTCAATATGACTCGAAATCGTGGCACCAAAATCGTGGCACCACGGTTCAAAAAGAAAAAAAGAAAAAAAGACATCGTGGCACCACGTGCTGGCTTCCATTTCATCGTTGTCTATAATTTTTCATAGCACTGGCACGGTCTCCTTAGAACTCGCACTCAGACTCCAATGTCCTCCCAAGTTACTCCTGAGCTTGACGAAGAAACGCCTCTTCTACGCGACAGAAATGCACCACGAAAGGAAACACCTCTTCCTATTACCCAGATCCTCGTCTTGCTCTTGTTACAGCTCTGCTGAGCCCATCACGTCTCTCTCAATTAAACCCTACATAAACCAGGTACGCTCATCGATTCCCATCACATAAGTCGGTTCGGTAACGTCCGTCTCAGCTTGTCAGTGAGCTCCCAGTCGTTGGTGGTGACGAAAGAAAGGTCGGATACTACGCAGGGCTAATAGTATGTCTCGTCTGTTCTCCACTCTTCCGTGGCGCCGCTGACAGTATCCATAGGTGTCCTTGTATTTTGCTGCGCGAGGCAGTTACTGTGCTCCAATGGAGCCGTCTTTCCGACAAAGTAGGCCGCAAGCCCGTACTCCTATGCGGCCTTCTAGGTACCATTGTCTCAAGCCTCCTTTTTGGCCTTTCCCGTTCTTTCTCGGCGCTTGTCTTCAGGTGTGTTAGTTCGGATCCGGGGAATGCATTCTCATCTAACTGAGTTGTGCTAGCCGTTGTTTGAATGGTATGCTTAATGGGAACATTGGTGTCATGAAGAGTATGATGGCGGAGCTCACTGACGAAACGAACATGGCACGAGGCTTTTCATTAATACCAGTAACTTGGGCTGTCGGTGGTACCATAGGGTTTGATATATCACTTCTTTCCTTCGTTCTTTGGCTAATATCCTGGACCTTAGGCCCCTCATTGGTGGTGTGCTATCGCGGCCACAAGATCGTTGGCCAAATCTCTTCTCGCATCCTTTCTGGGGCGAATACCCATACTTCCTGCCATGTCTCGCCACCGCTGCATATGCTCTCCTATCATTTTCTCTGGCTGCGATTTTCTTGAAGGAGGTTGGCTCTCTGCTTTCTCATAAGGAGTGCTCTGCTTACACGCTCGCCTAGACTGTGAATAGTGACCCCGTCATGAAGCCCAATACGAGGTCACCTCGGACCTTCCCCGAGTGGGAGAGGAAGAAATATTGGATGGACCTGTGAAGGACACGGAGAAGCCGCTACCATTGCGCGCTCTGCTAACGAGACCAGTCGTGGTATCGGTTGCGAATTACGGCATGATTGGGCTGCTCGAGATGATAGCTGGGGCTCTTATCCCGCTCGTCTGGTCGACGCCGGTTGAGTTTGGCGGGCTCGGCATGAGTCCCGCATCTATTGGTTTGTGGATGGCAGGATATGGATTCTTGAACGGCATCTTTCAATTCGTCGCCTTTCCGCGCATCGTCGGGCGCTTCGGCCCGCGGCGCGTCTTTATCGCCAGCATCCTCTGTTTTTTCCCAGTCTACATCATGTTCCCCTTCGAGAACCTGGCGTTACGTCATTCCGGTAGCGGACTGAGCGCTGCAGCAGGGCTGCTCATCGTGCTGCAGCTCTCGGCGCTATCTTTCGCCGACATGGGATTCGGTAAGTTCCCAACACCTTCATTTTGCGTACGGTCACTGAAGTGGTGCGGATCGATAAGGTGCGATATTTATGTACATATCCTCTGCTGCCCCCAACAAGCGGTCTCTCGGCGCTACGAATGGAGTCGCGCAGACGATGGTCTCAATTCAGCGCACGGTCGGACCAGCTGCTGCCGCGTCGCTGTTCGCATTCTCATTGGACAACAATATCTTGGGAGGAAACTTTGCGTATGTCGTGCTGCTCGTCATTGTGTGGGTTGGGCTGGGCGTCGCTGTGCAGCTTCCGAAGAACACGTGGAAACATCATAAACCGTAAATTTACGAACAAGGGCATAGTCAACTTGAAATTCGCGCACTGCAGAAGATAAATATCCATTAGGCTAGCTGTGCCACGTGTAGACCGAAATACGATAAACAAGGACCAACAATGACTTTTGTTCACAGGCATCGGTATCCCGATTGATAATAAGCACTTGTTGTATTCACTGGCAGTGGGCCAATGCGTGAAACAATGCTGCCAAGGCCTGTGTCTTTCGCAACTTGTTACGTACGTAGGACGTCGCGGTCCTGCTGCGGTTCCGAGTCGGTTCAAGAGAACTGAAGCTTGAATACTTGCGTCTGTCTGGGCCTAGAGTAATCAATGCGGCACCTCCGTGTCGCGTATGTCCTGACTACAGTACTGTATTGCACTGGGCTGGATCTCATCGTACGATTTGCACGTCTTGCGTATCTAACCTGGTCGCTGGGACCATGGCCATTTCTTGGCGGCTATCTGTCACAGATTATATCCAAGACGTCCAAGTCGTCATCTCTAGCATGTGCTGTGCAAGCTGTCGTTTGGAGACGGATACCAGTGTTGTATCGGCAGGGAGTTGGGCGTCACTTTTGACTAGCACAGCACACAATAGCTTGCCCTTCTCTTCAGTGCCCTTCTCTTCATGTGCCCTCTCCCTATTATAACCCCTCAGCGCCGTGGCGACCCCCTTCAACTATCATCATGCCCCAAGTTCCGCCTTCCACACCACCTTCCACACCGTCTTCCGCACCCTTTCAGAAGATCTTCACAGCAGCGGTGAAAATGTACGAAAAGAAGACGAAGACTGATCTTGGCTCGCATCCCTTAGCCGCCCTACTGAAATCCTGCGACACTTCCGATGACATTATCGCCGTGCTCCGAGATCAAGTCCCGGTGTCCGATCGGTCTCAAAGCGTATATGGAAAGTTGACAAGATGGCTGGATCCGATTGTCGACGTCTTTTGCGCGTTCTCGGATACCATCGGCAACGCAGTTTCGCTGGTAATTACGCCAAATTTGAGTCCGCTCGAGATCTGCCGTCTGACGTGTGCGCCTCAGGTATACCCACCTGCGACCTTGATATTTGCTGCGATCGGAATTCTTCTACAAGTGAGCGTCGTCCTTGATTTTGAATGTGGGTGTTGCTAAAAAGTATACCTTTTAGGCAAGAAATCGTGTCCGTGCTAGCCAACGGGCTCTCGTCGACCTTTTTGACCGTATGGAATGCTTTTTTAAGCGACTCAAAGTATATACAGACACAGAGTTTCGACCAAGCTCCGAGTCAGTCCGGAATATAAATGGGTCAAAAAAAAAAGCTCCGAGTCAGCCATGACAGAGGTCATCGTTAAGATCATGGCCGAGGTCCTCTCGATTCTTGGGATGGTAACGAAGGAGATCAGGGAGGGACTAATAAGTATGTCTTTCCCTATTGATATTTCGTAAGAAATCGACCATCGTCTAGAGAAGTATCTCAAGAGGTTAGTTGGGTGGACAGGAGCGCCAGTGGAGGACGCCGTACAAAGGCTAGACAGTTTGACCCGGCTAGAGGAAATTCCCATGGCGATCGCAGAAACCTTCATGATCACTCGGAAGACCGACGGCAAGGTGGAGGTTGTGCAGGAGAATTTAAAGAGTGTCGATAAGAGGATACAAGCCGTTGATCTGAACGTACAAGGTATCGACGACAAGATGCAGAGCGTTAAGGACGAATTACACGGCGTCGACGACAAAGTCAATTCAGTCGTTGAAAGTAAGGTATACCTGCTTGGCTAGCCGATTATATCTTAACCCTTTACTCTAAGCCTTTCACTATCTGATACTTTCCCCCGGACCAATCATCCGCTTTCTTCGCCAGCGTTTTTAAATCGGCGTAAAAAAGATCCTGATCCAGCCAGCCGCCTTCCGTGTGAAGCACGTTAAAAGCGACTCCCTTTTCAGCCAGGGCCCAGCAAACTCGAATAGTCTCTTCCATCCATCCCCAGTTATCTTTGACCTTATGGTTGAAAATTCCGCTGATCAGTACATAATCCCACCGGCGGTCCGGCGGATCTTGAAGAATGTCTCTTTTTTCAAATGCCGCTTCTGGAAACCGTTCCTTCGCGCCCCGAACCATTCGGCCGAGAATATCCATGCCCGTATATTCTCCCTGCCATCCGCCGGCTTTCAGGTAGCCGTAAAGACAGCCCAAACCGCTGCCCAAATCCAGGACCCTTTGGCCTTTTAACTGGGCGATATCGGCCAAAGCCCGAAAACGCAGTTCCTGATTCTGGCGGGACCGCCAACCCACCCGGTTTTCCGGAAGGTCAAACTTTAAGGAACGCATGAAATAAAAAAAACGGATATAAAGCCGGTCGTAAAGGCTCAAAACGCTTGAGGTTTTAGAAGAGGACATCGTCGGGATTAAAGCAGCGCGATAAAATCAACGCCGAAAATAACCCCGCTCAGGTCCAGTGTGAGGGGATTCAACTGGGCTCCCGAAGGGACGGTCGGAGTCGATCCATTTGGTACAAAACCAATGGCCGTATTGCCTTGATAACGCTCCACTTCCAATTGACCGGAAGCCGTCGTAGGAGCGGTGGTGGTTCCGTGGAACCCCTGGATTTGAGCGATTTGGTAGCCGCCGAAAAAAGAAAAAAGAGAATTCGGTATAGGCTTCCATTCGACGCCCAATTTAAACCTTCCGCCGACACCTGAACCGGAAAAATTTCCGGCCACCGGCAAAAAGTCCCAGCCCGGCGTCGTGCCCGAGGTATCCGAGTTGGCCACCTGAAGACTGGTCAGATATAGATCCGGATTCGCCTCAACAAAAATCCGGACACGATCTTTGTCGAATTTGATGAAATTACCTCTTAAGCTGATTCCTGTTTCAAAAACCTGGTAATTAATAAGGCCATTTCCAGAAACGGTGTCATTTTGGCCTTGATAGGAAGCGTTAAATCCGCCCACGAATAACGCGCCAAAAGTCAAACCCGCTTCGAACCCATCCACGACTTGAATAAAGGGATTGAGGTCGACACCCAAACCCCCGCCCGGGGCCGTCGCGGTCAAAGAAAAGGTGGAATCATTTTGTTTTTGAAGATTGCCTTCAGCGTTCAAGCTATTCGCGTAATCGTTAAAGTCCTTCAAACTGGTCAGCTGATAGGTCGGTTCTAAACGAAGGCCAATCCCCGAATAATGAAAAGGAGCCGAAAAAGGAGGGCCTGCCGCGAGAGAATCGTCAAACCAGCGCTGATCGTCGGGTTTTAAAGCGGCTTTGATTTTATCCGCGACTGAAGTCACCTGTGGGTCCGGTTTTTTCTCGCCGTAATAAGCAAAATTCAATGCCGCTTGCGCTCGATCGCCTGTCATGTACTGGCAATAGGCGAGATCATAATAAATTGTCAAATCCTTGGGATTCAGGGTCTGGGCTTCTTGGAAATAGGGAATGGCCAGCTTATATTTTTTTCCCTGGAGCAATACCTTACCTTTATAGAAAGGACCGCCCTTATTCGCCAGTTCATCTTTCACCCTTTGAATAAAGGGAACCAGCGCGGGATTGTCGGGATGCAAAGCCAGGGACTTTTGATAGCACTCTAAAGCTTTAGCCTTATCGCCGAGAAAATACTGGCAGTTGCCCATTCCGATATAAGCCCGGTAAGGGTTCGGGTCGAGAAGAACCGCGCCTTGGTAGGAGTCGTAGGCGTGAGCGTAGTCCTTTTGGGAATAAAACTGTTTCGCCGCCCGGTAATAGTCGTCGGCGGTATCGATTCCCCAGGCCGAAACCGCCGGAAGCACCATTAAAAAAAAGCAGAAACCCATCCACGCCTTTCGGCCCATAACCCCGCTCCCCGGCTTTATTCAGCAACAATCCGGGCCAAGGCCTTCGCGCCTTGAAAACCCTCGACCTTGATTTTAACTTGTTTTCCCAACTGTCCCTCTTGTTTAGGAAAAACCACCTTCAATCCCTCATCCGTCAAGCCGCCCTGCTGTTCCTCGTTGTGCCGTTCAACAATAACACGAAATTCTTTTCCCTGGGCTTTTTGGGCGGACGAAGTCAGGCATTTTTGCTTCAATTCTCCCAATCGGTTCATTCTCTCCCGGATCAACGCCGAAGGAACTTTAGGCTTCAGCGCCTCACCTGGCGTATCAGGCCTATCGGAATAGGGAAAGGGATGAAAATCCACGTAATTAAACTCAATAATCCGATCCAGGGTATTTTGAAAAGCCTCGTCGTTTTCCCCCGGAAACCCCGCGATCACATCCCCTGTGAGTCCCAATCGCGGAACAAAGGAGCGGATCTTTTCAACCGTGGACCGGTAGGAATCCAGGGTATAAGGACGGCGCATCGCTTTAAGCACTTCGGCGTCCCCGCTTTGAAGCGGCAAGTGTAAGTGGGGACAAAGACCCTTATCGGATTTCCACAAAGGCAAAAGAGCGTCCTCGAAATCCGCTACCGCGTAGGAGGAAAGACGGACCCTTTGAATACCGGGAATCAAAAGAAGCTTCTCAATCACGGGTGCCAGACGGGGTTCGGAAGCTTTCAATCCCCAATCCCGGCCGTAAGAGGAGAGCTGGATACCGGCCAAAACCAATTCTTTCACACCGTTGGCGGCCAGCCTTTTTCCCTCTTCGACAATTTCCAAACCGGAACGGGAAATCATCTTTCCCCGCACCCGGGGAATCAGGCAGAAAGAACAGCCAAAGTTACAGCCGTCCTGCACTTTGATCGTCGCCCGTTGGTGCCCGTCAAACCGTGAAATGCCGCCGCCCCAGGGAGAAAGGGGCTCCAAAATCATTTCATCCGCTAAAGCATTAAGAGGTGAGTACTGCGAGACAATCTTTCTGAGCAAGAGGGATTTTTCAGTATTGCCGACTACCAGATCCACACCCGGGATAGACGAAATTTCTTCCGGCCTATCCTGGGCCAAACAACCTGTGACCACGACGAAAGAGTCGGGATTTTTAGCTTTAGCCCGGCGGACCAATTGCTTGCCTTCCGAATCCGCCGCCGCGGTCACCGTGCAGGTATTGATGACATAAATATCCGCTGTTTCATCAAATCCAACCGTTTCGATGAAAACCCGTTCCGCTTGCTCTTTCATCGCCTGAGTATCGTATTGGTTCACCCGACAGCCGAGGGTGGTAAAAGCGATTTTGGTTTTAACGGCGAGGGTGTTTTCAGGAAAGCTCAAGATCATTCATCCTTCGCCGGATCGTTTTTCTGATGGCGGATTTCAATTCCCGCGTCGAAAGGCACTTGAGCGAGAATACGAAAGGAATTGGCCATCGAGTCCTCAATCCAATGGGCCCGCAGCTCCACATCAAAGGTAATGCCGGACTCGATTTCGGTAATAAATTGGACCCCTAATTCCTCGTAGGTTCGATTGGACTGATAATAAACCCCGTCATAACCCACCGAGTTATAATTAGAGTCGCCTTCATAAGAGTAAAAATCCTTCCCTACCCAGTCAATTCCAAAAAGGTTAAACCCGGGAACCAGCCAAACCACCGCCTTCGCGTAAAAACCATAACCTATCTCAGGACCCGGATAATCGGATAAATTCAGGGTTTTGCTGGTGAGACCTAAAAGGGTCAAGGAATTCTGGGTGGCGCCAGAACCGCCGATTTTCAGCTCCGGTCCAAGCCCGGCCGCGAAGTTGTTCCATACCGGCCCAGGATAAGCCACACCCCCGACATGGTAACCGTGGTATTGGCCCATCAGCGACACGAAGGATTCCAGGGGTAATTCCGCGGAGCCGCCGTAATCGAAAATTTCCCGTTGATCCGAGCTCAGAATATCCTGCCAATTTAAAAAAGCGTCCATCTGGAAAACTTTTCCCGTTTGGATCCATTGAAGGCCGTATTCAATCGGCCGCGTCAATTCCAGCGTCGTTACTTCCAGCGGCTCCACTAAACCATGCCGGTGAATCGTTTGAAGGGTCCCAAAAACGCCGAGAGAATCATTGTCATGGAATCGAAAGGAAAGAATCGGCTCCACGGTTGTAGCCGTATCTTGCGCGCTGGGATGATCGGCGAAAATGCCCGCCCAAAACCCCGTGTGGTCGCCGGTCGGCTCATCAAGGTAGCTCTCAAACTGCTGACCCAGGATGGTCGCTCGCAAACGAAAAGGCTCGAAAAACTCCGTATTGTCCCCGTAAAAAACGAGGTTGTTTTTTAAATTCATCTCTTGCGCGCGCGCGCGCGAAACAATCCCTGCCCACAGGAACAAAAGTGCCGAAAATATTTTCAACCGGGTGGAGGCTTTAAGAATGGGATTCATCGGGGCTATCTTTTTCCGTCTTTACGTTTTTAAGTATCGAAAGGTCAAAAGGAACGTAGACCGCGAACCGGAAGGAATAAGCCCAGAAATCATCAATCAAATGAACCCGAGCCTCGGCCGCAAAAGAGGAATCCCCTTCCATGGGAAATACTTTTTTGATACCCGCTTCCTCGTAAGTACGATCGGCTTGATAATAATCTTGATATTGGCTGTAAGAATTGTAGTTGTAGTCGCCCTCTTGGGAGAGGAAGCTGTTGGCTTTCCATTCGATCGCGAAAAATTCCCATCCGTTTCCCGGAGCCAGCGCCTCCCGGAAATAACCGCCGCCGCCCCACTGAATATCGTTTAAATTGAAGACGTCGCCCAAGGTACCGCTCATTATCCCAAAAGCGGCCAGCCTGAGTTCTCCTAAAGAACCCAGCGGGGTTTTAAACCGCAATCCCAAAGCCGGGACATAATTATTATAAACCGTCACGTAATACAGCTTCCCCCCTTCGTGGTAGCCGTGATATTGGAATTCTACTGAGAGGGGATTATCCGGCCAGAATTTCGCGACGCCCCCATAATCAAAAGTCTCTGGCACCCCCGGGGTATTCAGCAGCTGCCAATTTAGGAAAAAATCCCCGTGAAAATTCGGATCCGTTTGCAGCCATTGAAAGCCATACTCAATCGGCCGGGTGAATTCCAACGTTGTCACTTCTAGGGGCTCAAGAAAACCATGCCGGTTGACCGTCTGCAAGGTTCCCATAATCAGCTGAGTCCCTCCCTCCCGATGCTCAAAAGAGAGGATGGGTTTCACCGTCATGGTTGGATCCTCAATGCTGCGGTAGTCAGCGAAAACACCTACGGAAAGAAAAGCCTCTTCCCCCACCTGCGCCTCAAACCAGCTTTTCCCCTGCTGGCCAAGAATAGTTTCCCTTAAGCGGTAAGGTTCAAAAAATTCCGTATTATCACCGTAAAAAGTAAAATAATTTTTCCAGTCGATATCGGCGGCGGACGCGAACCCGCAAAGGTTGAAACCCATACAGATCAGAAATACCCATCGAACTCTTCGTAAATTCATCGATTTTATTCCTTTGTTAAAAACAAAAACGGGCCCCAAAGGGGCCCGTTTTAAGAAATTGGAAAAGAAACAGATTAGAACGAGAAGGTAAGATCCAACCCGCCGTTGATATTGCTGAAATCCATGGTCAAAGGCGTGGTATTTGAGTTAGCCGTTGTCGTTACTCCGCCATTGGTTTGATCCACCAGCAAAGTGGACCCGCCGTTTTGGAAGTTGGTCGCGCTCAAGAGCTGGAACCCGATAAAAGGGCCTACCGCGATTCCCTTTCCTAAGTAAAAGTCCACACCTAACTTGGCGTAACCACCGAAAGCAATCGTGCTGTAAGAACCGCTTGGATTTTGTGAGAAGGTCTGACCATTGGGAGTTCCGGTTCCATCCGTCTCCACAACACTCAAGGTTGTGCTAACAGGAGCGATATCCACCCCAAGGCCAAAATAACCTTTTACCTTGGAATCACCGAAAAGAACTTTCATCCCCAAACTGGCCGCCACAATATTGGTATCGTAGCTGTAAGCGGCTCCAATATTATTGGTTATATCCGTAATGGTATAGGAAAGCGTCCCGACCGGGATATATTCCGCGCCCAGGTTAATTTCAAAGTTTTGACCTAATTGGATGTAGGGCTCTAATCCCGCTAAGGCGACCATATTAGGCGTCGTTCCGGTTAAAGCGAATCCGCCATCCGTGACTTGAGCGGCTTTAACACCATTGATGATCTGAGTCGGATTGGCGAGGATATAGGTGGTTCCACCTAAAATATGGAACCCGAAGTCCACATCATTTTTACCGCTGCCGCCTGCCATGGCCGTACCCGTGTATTTGGCCACTTGGTCATCCACCCATTGCTGATCATCCGGCGGTAGAGTCGCTTTTACCTTTTGGGCGTAAGCTTGGATTGAGGCATTGGGCTGCTTTACATTGGCCACCGCGAAATAAAGCGCCGCGTACTTAGCGTTTCCTGTCATGTAATAGGCGTAACCGGCGTAATAAAAAGGACGGTAGTCATTCGGATTGGACTGGGCCGCTTGCTGAAAATAGGGAATGGAGGCGGCGTATTGCTTTTGTTGGAAAAGCGAGGAACCTTGCGACAAAGGATCAGCCGCGGTCATGCCCATGCCACCCGGAGCGGCGGCTCCGCCGGCGCCCACTTGAGCTTGTAAACTTTGGACAAACTGGGCTAACTGGGCGTTGTTCGGCTGCAAGGCCGAGGCTTTTTGATAAAAGGGCAAAGCGTCGGCTTTACGGCCTAAACTGTAATAACAGTTTCCTAAACCTTGATAGGCTTGGGCGTAATTCGGATTCATTTTAACCGCGGCGTTATAATACTGCGCGGCCTGAGCGTAATTTTTGGCGGTGAAATATTGCTGACCCGCGGCGAAATATTGATCCGCCGTAGCGGTACCCTGCGCCTTTAAAGTCATTGGCATCATCAGGCTCATCAAAACCACGAATCCTAAAAGCAAGCCGGTTATCCTGAAGCCTCGCATCGCCGCCTCCAAATCAAAATATGGGTAAAGCCCCTATCAAAACGTTTCAAACCAGGAAACACATTATAATTGCCAAAAAGGGATTGGAAACCAAAAAACTGGCCTCTTTTCCCTCAAATCACTCGGTTCTCCCCCGTAAAACCTTAAGAAACAGGGATCGCTACGGTCGATTCAACTTCACGGGCGCCCTGTTGGGGCTCATTTACATAAACCTGAGCTGAGATATTCACTAGTTTTTTATAGTCTCCCCGGACCCGGTCCACAAACGCCGAAGCGTCCGCGGCTTTGACAAGGCAAACCAATGAACCGCCCCAGCCAATCCCCTCCATACGGGAACCCAAACAACCCGGCTGCTTACGAACCACCGCGGTCAGGATATCCACTTCTTCGCAGGTGACTTTGAGTTTATCCGCCAATGAATCATGGGACTCGCTTAAAAGCCGCCCAAAGCCTTCATAGTCAGCCTTCGCCAGAATATCTTTCGCTCTTTTGACCCGGCTATTCTCATAAATGATGTGATCCAGCCGCTTCCGAGTAATGATGTCAATTTTTCGGCGGGCCGTCTCATAAGCCTCCGTGTCCACATCCCGCAGGGAAATGACCTTGGGAACATGCTTTCGGATTTCTTTCAACAGCTCTTGGAAAAGATCCAGTCGTTTTTTAAACTCCTCTTCCCTTTCCTTTTTGCGAACGCCGCTATCCACTACCACTAATTTATAATTCTTCGAATCAAAAGGCATGTAATCAGGCTTAAATGTCCTCGCGTCGAAAGAAACTAATTGGTCTTTTTTGGCGAAGCAAACCGCGAAAGGTGAAAAATAATCGCCCCGCACGGAGAAAAATTGGCTCTCAACCCGGTGGCAGAGTTTACTGATCGTGGCGCCATCCAAAGGATTGTTCCCAAGAATGTTGCAAGCCACCGCGGTTGCCACCGTAATGGTAGCGGAGGTTCCGAGGCCGGCGCCTTCCGGCATATCTCCCGCCACGACCATTTGAATACCTTCAATTTTACGGCCTGTGCGCTCATAGAAATAAAGAACACCTTTTGGATAATTAGCCCAACCGTCTCCTCGGTCAAACTTGAGCGTTGGAAGATTAACTTTAATTTTCTCGTCGTACTTCAGGGAATGAATAACCGCTTGCTTGTCATTACGCCTTTGGGCCGCGATAACAATCGCATGGTTTCCCCCCGCTAAAAGGCTGAAGCCGTCGACCGCCTCCGTGTATTCACCGCCCAAAAGAGTGATGCGGCTGGGGGCGGCCACAAAGGTAATTTTCCGGGTCGGGTCTCCCCCAAATTGATGCAGAAAAGTCGACTGGGCTTTTTTAACGAGATCTTCGAGTGACATAAATCCTCCAAAAATAATTTGAACCGCAGAGGCGCGCAGGCCGCGGAATGAAACGAAACATTTCTTAAAGATTTCTTTTTACCGCGGATTTCGCGGTAAAAAGGTCACTTGAAAAACACTAAGTAATAAAAGAGAACCGGGGCGTTGAACAGCAAACTATCAATACGGTCAAATACTCCCCCATGACCCGGAAAGAAGGAACCCGAATCTTTGGCGGATAAACTGCGTTTAATAACGGATTCAACCAAATCGCCGATTTGGCCAAAAAAAGAAAGTAAAATGGAAAGAGCGAGAACATCGAGCATCGTATAAGTTTGGGAATAAAAGGGAACAAACTCCCAAAGAAGTAAAAGTCCGGCCAGGACTAAAACAAAACCGCCCAAACAGCCTTCCCAGGTTTTTTTGGGGGAAACCTGTGGAGCTAACCGGTGCTTTCCCCAAAAACTTCCAGCGAAATAGCCGCCAGTGTCATAAGCCCAGGTCGCGATATAAAGCCAAAGCAGGTGCCAGGCCCCTTGGGGCAATTCCCGAAGCCGGAAAAAATAAACCCCCAAAACCCCAAAATATGTCACTCCAAAAAAAGTCACACTGACGGAAACAATCATTTCTTTGAGTGGCCGGTTCGACCACATAAAAGATAAGGTCAGAATCATTAAGCCAATCAGGAAAGAACCCTGGTTTTCCCAGAAAATCGAAGGCCGCAAAACCCAAGGCAAAACCACAAATCCTAAAGCGATAATCCCCTCAACTTGAAGCGTCTTCATCTTCCGGCTATCCGCCAGTCTTAAATACTCCAGCAGGGCCAATCCCAAACCTACCGCGACCACAATTTTGAAAGGCAGTGAAATATCCCAAAAGGTGAGAAACAGCAGAAGCGGAATGGCAATAAACGCCACTAAAACCCGTTTAGTCAAGGCGCCCATGAAGTCACGCTCCCCGTTACGCTTTGAACCCCGCCAAACCGCCTTTGACGGCCCTGAAAGTCTTTGATCGCGGCAATGAAATTCTTTGTTTTAAAATCCGGCCAAAGAGTTTTAGTGATGTGGAGCTCGGAATAAGCTAACTCCCAAAGGAGGAAATTGGAAATTCTCATCTCCCCACTCGTGCGGATAAGAAGATCGACTTCCGGCAAAGCCGCTGTGGAAAGCTCCGCTGTAATGTGTTTTTCCAAAATCATTCCTGGCGAAAGCTTTCCGGACTTTACCTTCCGGGCGATCTGCTGAACTGCCCGGGTCAAATCCGTCCGGCCGCTATAAGAAAGCGCTAATACTAGGGTTAACCCCGTGCAATGGGCGGTAGCCGCGATGGATTTCTGAAGTTCTTCTTGGATTTCTTTAGGAAGATCTTTTCGGTTGCCGATGCTTCGCAAGCGGACATTGTTTTCTAAAAGTTCTTTCACTTCCGCCCGCAAATACCGCTTCAGGAGTTGCATTAAAAGACGAACTTCCCGGGGCGGTCTCTTCCAATTTTCAGTGGAGAAAGCGTAAAGGGTCAGCGTCTCGATCCCTAGTTCCCCCGCGAGCCGGACAATCTCCCGGATGGAATGGGCGCCGGCCCGATGGCCCGCGATGCGGGGCAAGTGGCGCTTTTTGGCCCAACGGCCGTTGCCATCCATGATGATCGCCACATGCCGGGGCAGACAGGGTTTTAAACAGTAGCGTTTGAGGAGGGAATCTTTTTTAACGGTTTGCAAAAGGGGGTTTAGAACTCCATGATTTCTTTTTCTTTATGTTCACTCAGCTTATTCGTTTCTTCCGTATGGGCATCCGTCATTTTTTGAATGCGGTCATGGAATTTCTTATACTCGTCCTCAGCGATATCCTTCTTCATATGGTCCAGCGCTTTGTTGGCGTCCTGCCGAATGACGCGGATGGCGACTCGGCCGTCCTCCGCGTGTTTCTTGACTAATTTCACGAATTCCTTGCGCCGCTCTTCGGTGAGAGGCGGAATATTGAGCCGGATTACTTTTCCATCATTGTTGGGAGAAATACCCAAATCACTCTTCAGAAGCGCCTTCTCGATTTCCTGAAGGGCCGCCGGATCCCAGGGCTTCATTTCAATCGTGCGGGCGTCCGGAGTGGAAATGTTGGCAACTTGGTTTAAAGGGGTCAGCGTTCCGTAATACTCAACTTTAACGTGCTCGACCAAACTGGCGGAAGCCCGGCCGGTACGAACGCTGGAAAAATCCCGTTTCGTGGATTCAATGGCTTTTTTCATTTTCGCTTCGGTTTCACTCAAAATCTGGTTTGCGTCGGCCACTTTCGATCACCTCAATTATGAATTTTTAATTCTGAATTAAGGAAAATTTTTCGATAAAAAAAACGAAAAATTTCACAACAATTCGAAACTTAACATTCAAAATTCAAAATTAATTCTTTACCACTGTCCCAATGGGTTCCCCTGCGATAGCCCTCCGAATATTACCGGACTTATGCAAATCAAAAACCACCAGGGGAATTTTGTTTTCCATACAAAGCGTCAGAGCGGTCGTATCCATAACTTTTAGACGTTTGTTAATGGCTTCAAGGTAGGTTATCTCGTTAAACTTTTTAGCCTTCGGGTCTTTCTTGGGGTCCGCGCTGTAAATACCATCGACGTTGGTGGCTTTAAAGATGGCGTCAGCGCCGATCTCAATCGCCCTCAAAGCCGCGGCTGTATCCGTCGTGAAATAAGGATTGCCAGTACCGCCGGCAAAAATAACAATGCGGCCTTTTTCCAAATGCCGCAAAGCTTTGCGGCGGATATAAGGTTCAGCGACCTTCGACATTTCAATGGCGCTTTGAACCCGGGTATTCGCTCCAAGTTTTTCTAAGGCGTTTTGAAGCGCCAAGGCGTTAATCAGAGTGGCGAGCATTCCCATATAATCGCTGGAAACCCGGTCCATCCCCATGCGCTCGCCGTCGGCACCGCGGTAAATATTGCCCCCGCCAATGACCAAGGCGACTTCCACTCCGCTTTTTTGAACTTCATAGACCGCTTCAGCGATGGACTTCACGACCTTCTCGTCGATACGGTGTTCGTTATCGCCCGCCAGGGCTTCTCCGGAAAGCTTCAACAAAATACGGCTGTAAGCGGGTTTGGATTTGGAGGTTTTCGAAGGCGCCATTTCAATTCCTGTCTTCACGACTTAGAAACTCACGGCTTAAGAAAATAGAGGCCGGAACCTTATTCGCCTAATTGCAACCGGGCGAAGCGCTTCACCACTACGTTTTCGCCGACTTTGGCGGCCACTTCGGTGACATACTGATTCACGCTCTTTTTGGGTTCACGGATATAAGGCTGATCTAACAAGCACACTTGCTTATAGTAGCTTTCGATTTTGCCCTCAGCGATCTTTTGCTGAACGGCCTCAGGTTTGCCCGATTGTTTGGCTTCGTTCAGGTAAATCACTTTTTCGGCTTCCACTTCGGCGGCCGGAACTTCCTCACGGCTCACGTATTTGGGCATAGACGCAGCCACTTGCATGGCCAATTCCTTCGCGAGATTTTGAAAATCGTCTGTCTTAGCGACGAAATCAGTTTCGCAGTTCAATTCCACAAGCACACCCACTTTGCCGCTGTGAACGTAGTTGCCGATCACACCTTGGTTGGCGCTGCGGCCCGAACGCTTGGCCACTTGAGACATACCTTTTTCCCTCAGCCAAACGACTGCCTTCTCAAAATCGCCGTTGGTTTCACCCAAAGCTTTTTTACAATCCATCATGCCCGCGCCAGTCTTTTCGCGCAGATCCTTTACCGCGTTTGCCGTGATTTCCATGTGGTCAACCCTCCGTAAAATTCATTCCATAAAGAAATTAAGATTTCAAAAAAACATCTTCAAGCCAAACCGTTTTGAACAGGGATCAGGGCTTGTCGTCGCGAAGACGCTTGGTACGGATACGCTCCACCTTCTCATCGGCCAATTCATCGGCGATAACAGAGACGGTCTCGGCGTCACCGGCTAGCGTTTCCACGCTGCCCACTAAGAGTTCAGATTCCACTTTCTGTTCAGCGGCTTCCTCAGCGGCCGTCTCGCCCTCGGCGGGAATGGCCTCTTCTTGCTCAGCGGCGGCGGTGGCTTCGGCCGCGGCTAACATTTCATTACCCACTTCGCTGGGACCAGTCGCCCCGTCGGCGGAAACCTCACGGCCTTCCAGTTCCTTGGCGCGGCCTTCCAAAATGGCGCTGGCCATGACCGAGGTCATGAGTTTGACCGCGCGAATCGCGTCGTCGTTGCCCGGAATGACCACGTCAATCTCGCCCGGGTCACAATTCGTGTCGACCACCGCGATGATGGGGATTCCCAATTTGCGGGCTTCCTGAACCGCGATATGTTCTTTCTTGGTGTCGATAATGAAGATGGCGCCCGGCAGCTTATTGACGTTCTTGATTCCGCCTAAGGACCGTTGCAGCTTCAGCTTGTCTTTGTTTAACCCGGATTGTTCCTTCTTGGAACGCTCCGCCATTTCGGTTTCCGAAATGCTTTCCAGCTCTTTTAAGTAGCTGATGGACTTTTTAATCGTGGTGAAATTGGTCAACATGCCGCCGAGCCAGCGGTAATTGACATAAGGCATTCCGCAACGGTCCGCTTCTTCTTTAATGGCGTCTTGGGCTTGTTTCTTGGTACCGACGAAAACAATGGTCTCACCGGAGGCGGACAGGTCCTTCACGAACTGATAGGCTTCCTTGAGTTTCTTGACGGTTTTTTGAAGGTCGATAATGTGGATCCCGTTACGCTCTCCGAAAATATAGAGGGCCATCTTGGGATTCCAACGGCGGGTCTGGTGTCCGAAATGAACACCCGCTTCCAACAATTGCTTCATCGAAACTGACATCATGGTGCGACTCCTTTAGTTTTTCCACCGCTTGTTCTTATCACCTTAAAAGGTGAGTTCCTTTCAAGTCCGCAAAGGACCACTAAAAGAAACGTCGAAAAAGCGTGAGAGATAGGCCGACGGTTGCCCGCCTGACCGCTTCAACTGGGCTAAAAGCCTGCTGAAGCCGTATGGTTATAACATAGGGCTTCCTGAAACAACAAGGTCAACTTTTAGGGGAAATAAAGGGGAAAACAGCCAACGCTACTTCTTGGGCTGGGAGTCCATGTTGAATACTATTGATTGGCCGTAGACCAGTTTTTCATGGGTTAAAAAGGTTTTCGAATAGGGCACCCCATTCACTAAAACAGACCGGACATAAACATTCCGGTCTGAATTGTTGACCGTTTTCAATGTTAACAATCCTCCAGGGTAGAAAGCTTTATTCGTGCTAATTTCAACCTGTTTGAAGATTGGACTCCCGATCTGATAATGATTGCTTCCAGGGCAAACCGGATAAAAACCCAGGGCTGAAAATAAGTACCAGGCGGATAGGGTTCCACCATCGTCATTACCTGGAAGACCATCGGGGCCCGTTCCGTAATACTTGGTCATAATCTCCCGAACTTCCCTTTGAGTACGCCAGGCTTCTTGAGGAACGGAGTCAAAAAGATAGGGCCACGCGATATCCGGCTCATTGGTAGCGTCGTAATGGTTGCCGTCAAAACAATCCTGCAGGCGTTTGACGAAAAGATGGTCGCCGCCTAAAAGCATCACCAACCCATCCATGTCCTGCGGCGTAAAGAAAAGATACTGCCAGGCGCTCCCCTCCACATAGCCGGGTCCGCCGCTATCCGCCCAGCTTTGATCACAGCAATTGGCATCGGGATCAAAAGGCGTCATCCAGGAACCATCCCGGTTCTTGGCTCTCAGAAACCCGCTTTGCGGGTCATAGAGGTTTCGGTAAACCCCTGACAAATGAATATACTTTTCGTAATCCTGGTCCTTATGAAGATCTTTAGCCAATTGAGCCAAGCACCAATAATCGTAAGCGTATTCCAAACTGGTGGAAACAGTTCCCCAGAGCCGGTCCTTGCTGTCATCGTTTTTGGGAATATAGCCGTATTGCAGAAGAGATTTGAGACCGCCGTAAATTTTATTGTCCTTAGGATTCAGGCTTTTCACCAAAGCGTCATAAGCCGAATCAATATCAAAAGCTTGAAGCCCTTGGCGGTAGGTATCCAAAATAACCGGCGCGGCCGGATCGCCCACCATCACTTCCGTATCATTTCCCGCCAGTTCCCAGCGTGGCATCCAGCCGCTTTCCTTGGACATTTCCACCAAGCTCTTGGCCATATCTAATTGACGTTCCGGATAAAAGAGTGCCAAAAAGGGATGAAGATTACGATAAGTGTCCCACAGGGAAAAAACCGTATACCGGGTGTAGTCTACCGCGGTTTTAACTCCCGAGCGGCCCATCCCTTGATATTGGCCATTCACATCGCTAAAAACATTAGGATGAATGAGGGCGTGATACAGCGCTGTATAAAAAATTTTCAGTTTGTCCGGACTGGCGCCCGTAATTTTAATTTTCGCGAGCTGGCTTTCCCAGGCTTTCTTCGCGTTAGCCCGCGTCTTTTCAAAATCCCATTCCGGATCTTCTTTTTGAAGATTCAACCGGGCGTTCTCAATACTGACATAGGAAATTCCAATTTTAACTCCGATCGGTTCCACACCTGCCGTGGAAAACCGGAAGAAAGCCCCGATGTCTTTTCCTGACTGTTCCGAGTCTCCTCCGGGAACACTGTCTTTCCATGTCCCGGCTGAAACCGCCGGCTTGCTGAAACGCGCGACGAAATAAACCGTTTGTTTGTTATTCGAGTAGGCCGTGCAAAAATCACCGCTTTGAGCGGATCCCTCAACTTCATTATTCGAGATAATTTTCACATGGGATTCAAAGGAAGACTTAACCGTTGCCGGTTCATTGGTAAGACGCCGGCTGACATCAATGAGAATATTCGCGTCGCCTTTGCGGGCGGGAAAACTAAACTGACTGACCCCTACCCGGGTAGTTGCGGTCATTTCGGCCAAAATACCGGAGGTTTTTAAATTAACCCGGTAATATCCCGGCGTAGCCGTTTCCGAATCGTACTGCGATCTTCTGTTTTCCAACTCCAGACGAATCGGCCCTACGGTGGGCATCACAAGAAGACTGCCTAAGTCAGGACAGTCGGTGCCGCTGAGATGAACCTGGCCGAATCCGTAAATATAAGGCTCACCCTGCTTATATCCGGAAGGCGCTTGAAGATTGTTATGGGGACTCACCGAAACCATTCCCCAGGGCACTAACGCGCCAGGAAAAGTATTGCCGGTCTTGCCGGTTCCAATAAAAGGATCCACCCACTG
>CAWKIY010000039.1:0-9626 GCA_963849245.1 candidate division FCPU426 bacterium
AATTACAATAAACCCCGTAGATGGCCTCGTTTCCCTTGCCATAAGTCACGGACATACTGGAAGCGCTTGCGGGAAAAGTCCCAAAAGGAATGGCCGAGCTGGTCCAAGCCAGATTGCTCACGGCCCCGCTTGCGGCGTAATCAGCGTAATAAGCGGAGGAATCGGTCATGTAAGCCAACCAATAGAAACCTGGACTCAAAGTCGTTGCCGCGATGGGAAAACCGTTCCATCCTGTAATCACTGGTTGAGAAGAAGACTGAACAATAAGCGATCCCATGTTTCCAGCCGTACCGCTGTAAATAGCGGCGGCGTATTGGGACCCAGGCGTAAAATTACTGCAGTAAACCCAAAGCGTGTAAACCTCTTCGGAGGCGCCCAAGGTGTACAAACTGGCTCTTAAAGTATTCGAGGAAGTACCGATGGTACCAGATGAGCTGGTATTACCAAACGTACCCGCTGAAGCGCCGCAAGGCGGGGTTAAAGAAGGATTGGGGGTAAAGGTGGCGGTTTGGGCCTGGGCCGAGTGAAAACCGATCGCTAAATTAAATCCTGAGATGAGTAAGAAGTGTCGCCAGCCCAACCGTCGCATGTTCCGAAAAGCCTTTCAAATCGTTCAAGCGGAATGAAGCTTCCCGTTCCCTAACGACTCAAAGGCGATAAACTTGATGATTTTTCAATAAAAACATCAAATAAGAGCGCCCAGCACCTGGATGTGGATGAAAAAATCTTATCGCTTCGCGGGTCTATTCATTAGCCCAATAAGCAATAAAGTCCCCAACAAAAACTCCCGGACCGTTCTCTTTCGCGCTTTCCACTGTAACTTCCAGCTCAATTTTCTGACGCATCAGGTCATGATTTAATTGAAAGTCCGCCTTGGAACTCACAGTTTTCCGAATTTCAAAATCAATTTTAATTTTGGGTATATTGGGTTTGGACGGATAAACAAAAGAAGTTTTCATCGACCGGGTCACCTCCGCTTTAGGCGGCTTTACGCTTTTGGAAGCGTCGCTGGCCGCGGCGATCCGGCAGACCGAAACTGAGTTGGGGTCTTTCAAATTTTTACGAATCTCCTGAAACCAGCCTGGATAACGCTCTTCGGGTAGACTGCTGTAAATCATGTCCAGGGGATGGAGTTCCGCTTTACCCGATTTTGAGTCGTCATTAACCAAAACCCCGCTGGCAAAAACCATCTGACCTTCCATGCTTTTAACCGCGTCTAAAAAAGCCTGCCGGTAAGGCCCATCCACCTTCACTTTAAGTTCCAGCATTGTATTAGCGTTCTGAACCTTATTGCGGTTGAGAAGATACTGTTTGTTTTCAGGCACCAGCCAAACGCTAAAGTCCCCTTCCGCCGTCATTTGAGGACTTCCTGATAATTTGCCGGAAACATTTGATAAATAAGTCTCACAATCCACCAACGGACTTTTCTTCCCAAACATATCCATCAAACCCATTTTAGCCTCCTTATTTCAAAGCTCTCAGAAGCATCATACCTCCAAAAAATGGCCGGCCACCACAGTGAAACTTCACAACTCATCAAAATGCATGGAATAAAAAGCCTTTGAAAAACACTATTAATAAGAACCATTTTAATGAATGGCTTTAAGTGAAATAAATAATGCGATAAGCGTCTATAAGTAGATCTCACGGAAACAGTTCCGGCAGGGAGGAAGTTATGGCTACTAATCATAGAAAATCCCTTCGAATCAGATTCGATCAAATGGTCCAGGTTTACCCTGTTTTGATTGATTCCGCCCGAAAGTTCCAACCTGCGGCCGAATCGGATGTCTTGAAAATCAAAAACATCAGCAAGGACGGAGTTTGTCTGGAAACTCACGGTTTCCTTATTCCCCATCAGATCTATCGGATTGATTTCCACTTCTTCGCGAATTATCGGATTCAAGCTTTTGTCAAAGTAATATGGTCCGAAAGAACTTCCGGAGGTTTCGAATTTTTAACACCCCAATATCTCGTGGAGCTTCTTTTTAAAAGCTGCGTCAACTAAATATCCAAAAACCAACCCCTCGCTTGTTTTAACTCTTCTAATGAATAAAGGTCCACCCTTGCCTTGCAATCCTCTGAAAGCCTAAACTGATAAAAAGAATCAAGGGATATAACATGAAAAAACGGAAATTGGGTCGTCAAGGATTAGAAGTTTCGGCTTTGGGTCTTGGCTGCATGGGAATGACTTTCGCTTACAAAGTGGGGACAGCGGATCCGAATGAATGCCTCCGCGTTTTAGAACGGTCTTTGGAACTCGGCATTAACTTTTGGGATACCGCCCAAAGCTACGGCCCCTTCACCAACGAGGAGCTGTTAGCCAAAGTCCTCAAAGGCCGTCGAGACAAAGTAATTGTCGCTACGAAGTTCGCCTGGAAAAACGGTGTTGCCTCCCCTGACAACCTGGATGGATCGCCGGGAAACGCTCGAGAAAGCCTCGAAGGCTGCCTCAAACGCCTCGGCACCGATTATGTGGATCTTTACTATCTGCACCGCAAAGACCCGAATATTCCAATTGAGGAAACCGTTGGCGGAATGGCCGAATTGGTTAAGGAAGGTAAAGTTAGATATATCGGCTTAAGCGAGGTCGGCCCGGCCACTTTACGTAAAGCCCATGCCGTGCACCCCTTAACTGCCCTTCAAAGCGAGTATTCCCTCTGGGAAAAAAGCCTGGAAGAAAAAATTCTTCCGGTCCTTCGGGAACTGGGTATCGGTCTAGTCGCCTTTAGTCCTGTTGGCCGCGGCTTTTTGACCGGCCAAATTAAGCGCTTCGAGGATATCCCGGAGAAAGACATGCGCCGCAACCTTCCCCGCTTTCAGGGTGAAAACTTCGCCGCCAATTTGAAACTGGTAGACGCGGTGAAAACCCTAGGCGCTTCCAAAGGCGTGACCGCTTCCCAGATTGTCCTGGCCTGGTTGCTTCAACAAGGACAGGACATTACCGCTATTCCCGGAACCACACATGTTCACCACTTAGAGGAAAACGCGAAAGCGGCGGAGATATCCCTGAGTGAGCAGGATCTGGCCGGCATCAAAAAGATTTTGTTAGAAATTCCAATTTCCGGCGACCGTTATTCGGCCGTGATGGCCAAAATGGTGACCGCGGAATAAAAAAAAGACGGTAAAAACAAAAAGGGCCTTTCCCTTGCGGGAAGGCCCTTTTTCATACCCTTCAACTTTAAACTGATTAGTACTGGAACAACATCTCCCGGTACTTTGGCAAAGGCCAAAGATCGTCATCGACCACGGTTTCCAGCCAATCCGCGATCTCACGGACCCGGTTCATTCCTGGAACGACGGAGTCTTTGAGCGACGCGGCGATTTGATGAAGGCTTGATCCCTCGTTGGCTTTGTCGATCAACTCGTCCAAAGTCTCGATGGCTTCATACAATTCGCTGGCTCCCTTGGCCACTTCTTCCAACAAAGCGGTCTGCCCCTTCTGGGCAACCTTACTCACCGCTTGGGTAGCGCCAATGGTATCCGCCAGGTCCGCCTGATAGGCCAGAACCGCGGGGAAAATCTGGTTGCGGGCGATGTCCACCGTGGCGTTGGCCTCGATGTTCAATATCTTCACGTAGCGTTCCCACATGATTTCTTCGCGGCTGTCGTATTCCTTCTCGCTCAAAACCTTATATTTGCTGAAGACGGCCTTGTATTCTTTTTTCGGCATTACCTTCAAGGCGTCCACGGTGGTCTTCAGGTTCGGCAAACCGCGCTTGGCCGCTTCCGCGTGCCACTCTTGGCTGTAGCCGTTGCCGCTGAACAGCACCCGTTTGTGGGCTTTGATCTCATTTTGCAGAACCGTAGCCAAGGCGCCGTTCAGGTCGCCCTTCGCCTTTTCCAGCTCGGTGGCGATGCGGTCGATCGAATCAGCCACAATCGTGTTCAAGATGGTATTCGGCCAGTAAATCGGGGCCGTGGAACCGACCGCGCGGAACTCGAACTTGTTGCCCGTAAAGGCGAAAGGCGAGGTACGGTTGCGGTCCGTGGCGTCTTTGGGCAGGGGCGGAAGGGTGGAGACACCCAATTCCATGATGCCGCCGGACTTACTGCCGGAGGCTTTGCCCTTTTCCAATTGATTCACGATGTCTTCCAATTGCTCGCCCAAGAAAACCGACATGATCGCCGGAGGAGCCTCATTGGCGCCCAAACGATGGTCGTTGCCCGGTCCGCTGATACCCACGCGGAGCAGTTCGGCGTATTGATCAACTGCTGAAATGGTCGCGACGAGGAACGCTAAGAACTGGGCGTTCTCGTGGGGCGTCTTGCCCGGCTCCAAAAGATTTTCGCCTTCGTCCGTGGCCATGGACCAGTTGTTGTGCTTCCCGTTACCGTTGATACCGGCAAAGGGCTTCTCATGCAGCAAGCAAACCAAACCATGACGCAGGGCGATGCGGCGCATCAATTCCATGACGATCATGTTGTGGTCCGCCGCGATGGAGGACTTTTCGAAGATCGGCGCCAGCTCAAATTGGGCCGGGGCCACTTCGTTGTGACGGGTCTTGGCGGGGATGCCTAAGCGCCACAATTCGCGGTCCAGATCCATCATATAAGCCAGGATGCGCTCACGAATGGCTCCAAAATAATGGTCTTCCAATTCTTGTCCGCGGTAGGGGGCGGCGCCGAAAAGGGTGCGGCCACCGGCGATCAAGTCCGGGCGTTGCTCAAAATATTTACGGTCGATCAGGAAATATTCCTGTTCCGGTCCCATGGTGGTGAATACCCGCTTGGCGCTCTTGTTTCCAAAAACCCGGAGCAAGCGGAGCGCCTGGGTGGAGAGGGCTTCAATGGAACGAAGCAAAGGCGTCTTGTGGTCCAAAGCTTCGCCGGTGTAGCTGACGAAAGCCGTCGGAATGGTCAAGGTAGCGCCGTTCACTTCTTGTTGAATGAAAGCGGGAGAAGTCGGGTCCCAGGCCGTATAACCGCGGGCTTCAAACGTCGCGCGGGTTCCGCCCGAGGGGAAAGAGGAAGCGTCCGGCTCGCCCTTAATCAGGGTCTTGCCGTCGAACTCGGCGATGGCGCCACCTTCATTGGTTGGTTCTAAAAAAGTATCATGCTTTTCCGCGGTCAATCCGGTCATCGGGATGAACCAATGGGTATAGTGGGAAGCCCCGTGCGAAAGCGCCCATTCTTTCATGCCTTGGGCCACTTGGTCCGCAATGGAAGGATCCAAAGGATCTCCCTTCAAGGTGGTAGCTCTTAACTTCTTATAAACATCTTTGGACAAAAATTCTTTTTGGGCTGCGTCATTAAAAACCAGCGAGCCGTAAATTTCCTGGCCTGGTTTCGCTTTGTAATCTTCCATGGGCGGTACTTCGTTCCCAATATTTAACGAGATATGCTTGCGAGGCGTAGACATTTGGCGAGTCTCCTTAAGATTAATAGGTAGATGTTGAAGTGGGTGTACAGCGCTGCTCGTGAAGCTGAAACCGCGGCGGAATCCGGCTGAAAAAATAAGCCAAATTCATTTGAAATTCAAATCGCGACAGCATCTTACATAAACGACATTGAGCAAACAAGAAAGTCTTTACGATTTTCGGACTGATTTACATCCTCAAAATATCCCGCCCCAAAAAGCAGCCGGGTAGAAAACAGAACCGAACAAAATTTTACCGGTTTGATTCATTTTTGGAAGGTTCATACAAATATGTCTTGTGGATATGTGGATAACTTTCGAGGATATCTCCCCTGCCAAGCTATCGAAACCTCGGGAATAAGTTAACGGGGTTTTATCAAGAGTTCCGGCAAGGACCTCCAGACCCCGTCCAAAGGAAGGCGGTCCTGATAATAGCGTCCCCGGGTCCAATAAACCTTATAAACTCCCGCCTGGGGTTTGGAGCGAAGAACACGGTATTGATCCCCGACCACTTCCAGAGCCGCACAGTTATCCATCGCGATGGATAACCCTGGAGTTTTCTTCATCATCTTTTTCAATTCAGGTTTGCGCTCCTTCTCCGCGTCATAATGAGGGCAGCCCAAGGTGTTGATAAAACCCAAACCCGTAACCTTGATGAGCCCCGCTTTGGGATTGTGATATTTGCGGGAATCTGAATTACCTTTTTTAAACCAGCAAAGCGCCCCTGCGCTAGTGCCACAAAGCACCTTGCCTTTTTGGTGGGCTTCCCTCAAAACCTTATCCACCCCCAGCTTTTTCCAGCGGTTCATCATCATCAGAGTATTACCGCCGCCGACATAAATAATATTCGACGACAGAATTCTTTTTCGGATGTCCGTGAGTTTAGGGCTTTGCTTATGGAGATAAAGAACGTCGACGGTACAGCCTAAACCGCCGAAGTGACTTTGAACCGCCCGGCTATAGGCCTTGTCATCGGAGCTGGCGGTGGGCAAAAAGACAAGCCGGGGATGTTTCTTACCCGAAAGTTTTATGATTTCAAGGCTAATGGATTTAACTTCGGGTTGGGCCGCGCCAAAGCCGATACTTCCCCCGCCAATGGCGACGATTTTTTGCACGGATTATTGTCCCGGTGGAATGTTCTTTTTAAAGCCGGGTCCAAAACGCCGAGTCCAATAGATCGTCCAAGCCAAAACCAAAAGCGAAACGATGAAGGATACTAAGGACAGAATATCCCGCCAGGACCCAGCGGGAACCCAAGGACTATTGGACTTCACCATCGCGAGAAACTTGCGCAGTTCCGGATTATCCGAATGAAGCTTTAAACTCTCCTGCATCGCCACCACCGCTTCGGTGCGGTTGGAATTTTGATAATAAGCTTCTCCCAAAAACTGATAAGCCTGCCAGAAATCGGTTTTTTCTTGGATCGCCGCGTGAAAATACTGAATCGCCTTTTCATAATCTTTTTGCTGAAACAAACTTAAACCCGCGTTGTAATAATCTTCCGCCGACACAGCCCAGCTCACAGTGGGCCAAAGAACCAAAAGCGAAAGCAAAAGCAATTTCTTCATGATTTCCCCCGGGATAAAACCATCGGATTCGAGGCTAAATTATAAGAGGTTTGAACGAAATTTCGACAAAACAATAGGGGTCTTGAAACCCTTAAACCTCAGCCCAACCCCGTAAAAGATTGTTATAAACACCCGTCAATTGAACCAAGGAAGGGTGATTCGGATAATCCTGTATCAACTTTTGAACCGCCAGTTCCATATCCAAAAGCAAAGTCCTTTGATCATCCCGGCGGACCATACTTTGAATCCAAAAGAAAGCGGCTATACGCTTTCCTCGCGTGACCGGCTTCACGTAATGCAGACTGCTGGCGGGATAAAGCACCAAATGCCCCGCGGGCAATTTGGAACTGTGAACCCCAAAGGTATCCTCGACAGTCAACTCTCCCCCGTCATAGTCCCCTGGTTCCGAAATAAAAAGGGTAGCCGAAAGGTCTCCCCGGATAAGTCCCGCGCCCTCCGGCAAGGCCCGCACCGCGTTATCAATATGGGCGCCGTAAGTTTGCCCGCTTTCATAGCTATTAAACGAAGGCGGCGAAACTTTTAACGGAAGCGCCGCCATGGAAAAAACTTTGTTCTGCCCCAAACCAGCGAGAACCATCGCCCCGACTTCTTTCGCCATCTGATGATCCCGAGGCACTTCTTTGTTGTTTTTAACCTGGGAAGCCTGGGCACCCGAGCTGGTTCTTCCATCGACCCACGGAGCCTGTTCCAGTATTTGACGGGCTTGAGCCACTTGTTCGGGTTTCAACACATTCGGAACGTGAAAAAGCATGGAGGACTCCTTGAACCAAGGTGTTTTCTGACTTCAGTAAGCCACTATCTTCTTCCCGGTTCAAGAAATAAAAAAACGGTTTAGGAAAAGCTTCCTAAACCGCTTTTAATTTAAAGAAGAAAAAATTAATGAAAAGGTTTGGAGTGGTAGCTCTGAGCGATAGGAGCAAATTTCAGGAAAATATCCTGAGCTGGTACAGCCTCACCCGCATGCAGCCCCAAAATCGCGTTATCCCGTCCTGGAACCAGAAATAATGTTCCTTGAGCATCCTCATAACCTAAGAAATCCTCATCCAAGGCGGGAATACGCACGGCGAAAGACTCGTCCAGACTCAACCCGCTTTTGGACAATTGGCCCTGGCGCAAAGAGTCCCACTTTTGAATAAAGGCCGGACCTCCCACGGAAACCACTTTCCATTGGGACCCATCCCAACCCAAATTGACCGCTCCCTTGATGTCGGATCCCGATACCAAAGGATAAGTAACGGCGGATGGCTTCCCTAAAAGGCTCTTCGGGTCCTGACCCGATTGATAAGCCGCCAATTGATCCAAACGCACGAAATAATGCAGGATGGGTCGCCCCTTTTGAAGTTGGCCCGCGTCCGCGGCGGAGTTTAAACCCAAAGACCGCAAACGGCCTTCTCCCGCCCGGCGGCGGAAGGAATCCAGACCCTGGTCCGCTTGGGAATCCAGGGTTTCAACTTGGGGTACCGCTTTAAAGGATTTGATTTGCCCGGCTTGAGGTGTTTCCTGGGCGAAGGCCGCGCCGTAAAAAGCCGCGGCCAAACCGAGAGCTAAAGTGGTATTGAGTAAATTCTTTTTCATTAGTTGCCTCCCGAGTAAGTTACGTTATACATATCGCATTGGTGGGAATGGTATCCCCCGTCCGGATCGGAACCGTAATAAACTCCGTTGGTTTCTCCCACGAAATCGCCATAGGTCATCCAGCGGTTCGCGCCCACACAATCAGGCAAGGGGTCGTTCACTTCCACCATCTGACCCTGAACCGGGTCGATGCTGTATCCCACCGCCACAATGACGTGTCCCCCGCCGCCGTCCCAGTTCCAGGCGAAGATGAAGGGTTTCTTTTGGCAGACGATCTGGTCTTGAATTTGCGTAAAGGTGAGGGTTGTGCCCGTGTTAGGGAAAGTTCCATTACAAGTTCCCAAACTACTGATTCTTGGTGTGCGCGAACGTGCCGCCTGCGCTGCCGGTGCCTTCGCCGAAATAAGGATATGCGGGTCGCGCCGCATTTCCTCGGCGATGCCGTCGCGCACCGCGTCGAGCCAGCCTGTAGTGACGGTGGATTTCGGCGCGGTCTTCAACAACGCGACCGCCGGATTGAGCGGTTCGGCGAAGACATGCAAGCCGGACGTCGCGGGATCGGGCTCCGGCGAGGCTCGCGCAAATTCAACCGCCTCCTGCACCTGTTCGTCGAGGCGGGCGTCGATGGCGTCCAGCGCGGCAGCGGAAACGATCTTGTGCTGGTCGACGATTTTCGCGCGGAACGTCCGGATCGGGTCGCGCAGCGACCAGGCGTCGATCTCTTCCTTGGTGCGATAGGTGCCAACGACCGGATCGCCCTCGTGATGGCCGACGGTGCGATAGGTTCTGGCTTCGATCAGCGTCGGGCCCTCGCCTGAGCGCGCGCGCGCGACCGCGGTCTTCATCGCGGCCCCATCGCCAGGACGTCATTGCCGTCCACCGCGACGCCGGGGATGCCGTAAGAGGCGGCCTGTTCGCCACGTCGGTGTTGAGGGTCGCCTTGGAGAGCGGGGTCGCTGTGGCGTAAAGATTGTTTTCGCAGATCAGCACCGCCGGGGCCTCTTAAATCCCGGCGAAATGGAGCGCCTCGTGGAAGCCGCCGTGATTGACCGCGCCGTCGCCGAAAAACGCAGACTCCGATGCCGTCCGTGCCGCGGATGCGCGCG
>CAWKIY010000040.1:0-6258 GCA_963849245.1 candidate division FCPU426 bacterium
TAAAAGAGTAGCTTTAGAAGCATCAGATGTATAAATATTAGACCCGTCTACTAGCGTTGGAATACTATCGTTGTTTTTATTTCCAAAGTTTTGTTTCAAAATTTTCCAGAAGGCTTTTGAACGACCTCCAGGTCCCGTGGCTTTGGCATAAATTTTTTCATTATGTTTTTGTTGGGCTTCGAACCATGCTTTTTTTGCTTTTTTTCTTGCTAAGCAAAATTTTGCATAGTCGGCATTGTTTTGAGTACGCGTTGCCCGGCGACGTAGTGTGTGGGAGCGATTAAAAAGTTTTCGTACATATTTTGTCATGCCTGGTTTATCTCTAGGGCGTACTGTTATAGTTTCCGAAGGGATCTACTAAATCTAGTTGCGTTGTCAATATCGTGGCAAAGTTGACGATACTCAGCTATTCCTTGCCAGCTCAAAACGCCGCTAAGGGGATGAGCTCCCACGCTTACGGGCTTTACTGGTTACAGTAAATGCCTATGCGATAATCTTCTTCTTTTGTAGCATAGCATAGTATTACTGCCCGGTATCTCTTAACAAGCGGCATAGGCTGCAATAAACCGCTTCCTTGCGCCGCCACTAACTGTTTCACCTTATCCTTCTTTTCTAAACCCGTCTCAACCGCGATACCGTAAGACCGTAGTATTTCGGCTAAAACTTGAATATCTTTTTCAGACTTGTTGTCATTCACGATATAAACCCGGGATTGCAGGGCTTTCGAAATGCCCCCCCGTTCCATCAAGATGGTCAGGATACGTTCAAAACCCAGGGACAAGCCCACTGCCGGGGTATTCTTGGGTCCACCAAGTTTTTCAATGAGGCCGTCATATCGTCCCCCGCCGCCAATGGAGAAGGTGAAGTCTTTATCTTCCACATTTATTTCAAAAACCGGACCGGTGTAATAGTCAAAACCCCGAACCAAAAGCGGATCAAATATCACATTCGCTTCGAGATTCACCTCATGAACCTTCTGGCGGATAGATTCGATACCCATCCAAAGCTTTTCCGCTTCGCCGATTTTGTAATGGGCCGGATCTACCTGTTTGTTTAAAGCGTTCTTAATAAAACCATCAACTTTGTTGAGCACTTCCAAAGAATGTCCCAAGGTTTCAATTTCTCTCCAGACCTGTTCATAAGGCTGCTTATCCAGTTTATCAATCGCCATAGCGATTCCCGCTACGCCAGACGCGTCCACACCCATGCCAGTCAGCAAAGCGGGCAAGAGTTGTTTATGACTGATGCGGATTTTGAACTTTCCGATATTGAGTGCTTTCAAAACCCGATCTGTCGCCAACAACAACTCAACCTCATAATTTTCAGAAGTGCCTCCAATGATGTCGATGTCGCATTGGTAGAACTCACGGAAACGGCCTTTTTGAGGCCTGTCCGCGCGCCAAACGGGGCCGATGTGGTAACAGCGGAATGGCTTCGGCAAATCATTAGCGTGATTGCCATAGTAACGAGCCAAGGGAACCGTCATGTCGAAGCGAAGACCCATATCAAACAACGTAGTCAGCCATCTCTGATATCCCGACCCTATCACAGATGAACTTTCTACATAAAGCGCTTCAGGACCACTTAAGCTAACTAAGGTTTCCACCGCTATTTTTTCATCACCTTTTATTTTTGAAAAAGCTTCCTCGAAGACCTTTCTTATTTCTTCTCCCCTTTTCCCAACTTTAAACATCAACTTCTCGTTCTCACCGCCACCCTTACCTTGCAAAACCTCAATGTTTTCCATCACAGGCGTGTCAATGGGCTGAAAGCCGTAAAGTTGATAGTGGTGTTCAACGAGGCGGATAAGTTTTTGACGCAGAAGGGTTTCTTGCGGAAGCCAGTCCCTCATGCCCTTCGGCGGGACGAATTTGGAATTGTCGGCCACGAAAGTCTCCTATTGGACCTGTTCTAATTTCCCGCCCTGGATCTTCAGGACCGGCACCACCTTATCGGCTTCCCCGTGGCCTCCGAAAGTGGTCTTACCGCTCACTCCGTCAAAATCTTTAATCGCGAGAAGATTGTTGTGGATGTCATCCCGGTTAGCGGAGGCCGCTGTGGCTTTCAGCAAAAGCATGGCCGCGTCGTAAGCCTGGGCCGCCAAAAGGTCCGGCCTTTTCGCGAAGCGCTTTAAGTAATCTTCCGCGAACTTCTTGGTGCTTCCTTGCTGGCTGTCGACGTAAAAACCCGTCACGAAGTAAGAGCCTTCCACATCTTTACCGCCTTCCTGGCGGACCGTCTCATTTTCCCAAAGATGGCCGCCTAAAAAGACCGGGTTCAAATTGTAGAAATGCGCCTGGGAAGCCAATAGCGGTATTTCTCCCGAGTGGGCGGGAAGATAAAGCGCCTGGAAACCGGTATTAGCCTGAATCAAGGCCGTCGGTTTGATGATGCTGTAAGGCACCTTATTTTGATAAATCTTCACGAAGGTATTTTTCACCGGATCCAGCTGGAACGCCTCAAAGCTGATGGAATAATCCCAGGTCGAGTGGCTGGCCGGTTCATCCGGCGTGTTGGTACCGATAATACGACCCGTAATAATCAAAGTAGCCTGCATGTCCTGGGCCACCTCGCCCCACTGGTCCGCGGTCGCTGAAAGGGTCGTGCCGCGATATTCCACCGGCAAAAGGGTCAGGGATTGTTGGACTAAATCATCCGTCCGAATGGCGAACTGAGTTTGGCTGGGAAACACCGACTTCACGGTAGTGTTCACGCTCTTCGCGACGGAAGGGGCGGCTGTGTTACCCAGAGCTTCCACCAATGGCACGAATGCCACGGCGGAGGCGGTGGTGGAAGGCGCCGAGGAAGCGGCCATCACATCCTTCGCCTTAATGAAAATCTTGCCAATTTCTTTGGTTAGGTTATAGTTCAGCTCTTCCAACCGCCGGTTATTTTCCCGGTCATTTTCTTTGGATGCTCCTGGATCCTGTCCGCCCAATTGCACCAATTGGGCCTTAAAGTCCGTCGAGTTGGCGGGATAGGTCGCGGAAGCCGTGATGGTACCGCCCGCGGCTTCCACTGTCTTCTGGAAAGAGTCCGAAAGAGTCTGTCCATAACCGTCGTCCGGCGAGAGCATGCCGAAACGGCGCAGACCCAAATGATCCATCGCGTAATGGGCGATCACCCGTCCCTGCATCTCATTGGTCATACTATTGCTGAAAAGATAAGGACCCAGGGTGGAAAGACCGTCCCGGGAATCCGAAGGGCAAATCAACACAATCCTCTGTTGGTTGGACAAGGGCGCCACCGAGGCGATTTCCGAGGAAACCACAGGCCCGATGACCGCGTCCAAACTGCCGTCCTTGCTGAGGTCTTGGAACACCTTAACGGCTTGGGTGGGGTCGCCCATCGTATCGCGGACTAAAATGGACATCGGTTTACGGGATCCCCCCGCCTGGTTGGCTTCTTCCATCGCCAAGGTAATTCCATTCAGAACCGATTCCCCGAAACTCTTAAACCGTCCCGTGGTGGGAACTAACACGCCTATTTTCCAGCTCTTACCCTGCTGCTGTTCCTCCAGGGATTGGAGCAGCAAACGCGCTGATGACAAAGAAGGATGGCTTCCGCACTGTTGGACAAACGCGGACAAATGGTCAATGGCCTCGGTTTGTAAACCGGCCTGGGCTTCATGACTTCCCAATTGAAACAGAGCCGTGCACTTGAGGGGCGAATTCGGATAATTAGTCACAAAGCTGCGTAAATCTTCCAGGTTGAGCGAATAGCCCATCAAAAATTCCATCATCTGGCGGCTTTGAGCCGCGTAAGAGGAACCTGGAAATTTTTGGAACACATTCTGAAAAGCCGCTAAAGCCGGCAGGTAATCTTTTTTATCGTAATAAATCTGGCCCACCATGTATTGGGCCTTATCCGATTCCGAATCAGAAACTAAAGCGATTTTCTGATAGTTCTTCAGGGAGTTCGGTAAATCCGAGTGATTATATTGATACTGGGCGATCAGGGAAAAATCGTCCGTATTATGACGGTCCACCTCGGCTCCAGCCACCCGCTGTACCGCCTGTTGATAGTCGGCATCCGAAACAACTCCATGAACATTGACAAGGGATGGCACTTGCGGCAAGGGAACGGCCGTAGGCGTCGCCGCTGCCGGAGGCGCGGAATTTTGGGTTTTAACCATCGCGCGGGGAGCGCAGCCCGCCGCCGCCAGTGTCGCTATTAAAAAAACCAATTGAAGTTTCACAAAATGCCCCTTTAGCGAAAATAAAATGTCTTGGGTTTAAACCGTAATGGTTTTCCGTCAGATCCTTAGCAAAAAAGAGTCTAAATCTTCGTTGTTTTTGTCTGTTTTTTCAAGTTTTGCTTGGAAATGAAAAGAAGGGAAACCGGCGAATAAAGGCTTTATTGGATTCCTGTATGGCCAAAACCGCCGCCGCCCCGCGCCGTTTCATCTAATTTCGCTACCGCGACCACTTGAGCGTGGGCCACAGGCGAGATTAAAAGCTGAGCGATACGGTCGCCTCTTTTCAAAAGAACCGGCTCTTGGCCCAGATTAATCACCAAGACTTTAACTTCCCCCCGGTAATCCGAATCAATGGTTCCCGGGGCATTCGTCAGCGTGAGTCCCTGTTTCATCGCCAAACCGCTCCGGGGGCGCACGCAGCCCTCAAACCCCTTCGGAATGGCCATTTTCAATCCGGTTGGAACGACTCCACGCTCTCCCGGTTTTAAAGTTAAAGGTTCGGTTAAAGCGGCTTTTAAATCCAACCCCGCGGCTTCCGCGGTGGCGTAAACCGGAAGACCCAAATCATCATGACCGGGCAAAAGCTCAACTTCTAAAACAGGCTGATTCATTTCATCCTCTGAAAAGCGGGGTTTAAAGGCCGGCGATCCGCTTGATCTTTTGCGTCATTTCGACGAACACTTCAGGTTTGTAGCAAAAGAAGGGATACTCCCGATAAGCCAATATCGCACGGCTCTCTTTCACCTTCGAGGCGTCCAAAAGACCTTGTTCTAAAACTTTCAGAATCTCAGTGTAATGATCGTAAAGGGCAAAATTGATTTCCTTAATTTTTTTGGAAGCCTCCGCCTTTTTAGCGGGGTCTTTGAGTTCTTCCAAAAGCCGCAGTTTCACCTGGACGCCTTTTTGAAGCGTTTCATTATTTAAACATTTTTTAAAAGCCTCGTGCATGAAGGCGGGCAGCTCTTTTTCCCAGGCTTCCTGTTTGGTAAAAAGATACTCGGGATTTTTCGCCAGCAGCCTTTGCCAATTCTCAATCATCGCCTCATGTTCGAGGATCACTTCGATCCCATGGCTGTCTTTCGGGTCGACCAAATAAGTTGAGGTCGCTACGCCGAACGCTAAAGGTTTCACCTTGAAAACTTTCTCAAAAAACATATTTCCGACTTCCTCATAAATGCCGCCGCCGAGGCCATGGATAAAATAGTCGCATAAAAACATCCGGCAAAAAAGCGTCTGAGGAATGGCCTTCGGCCAAAGGGTAATCGGCAAAGTGCCTAATTCCTCGCGAAGATTCGCGAGATTCACCGTATAGTTGCCATCCGCGCCCTTAATCTTTAAAACCAGTTTCTTCCCGTCAATTTTGGCCCAAACCGAATGGCGCTGGTGGTAATGGGTAATGCCCCAAAAAGGGATCTCGAAAAACCAGTCCTGAAATTTGAGATTCGGCATCGGACTTAGTTCATGTTGGATATTGTGGCTCTTACGATATTCGTCCAACGAATGGTTGTAGTGGTCGGTTAACTCAGGCAGATGGTTAAACCAATAACCGAGAAACTCCAAGAAACTCTCAGACGACCAGATTTTACTCCCTTCCATATACATCCGCTTCACCCCGCAAATTTCATCCAGCCATTTGAGAGTGAAAATGTGGTAATTATTCCAGGTCGTGTTTTCCCGCAGCCCCTTGAGCATCTTCTCCCCATAGAGGCTCATATTTTCTTTCACAACGGGGGGGCAAAAAACTTGGGCGTCCGCGAATATTTTTTCCAACGCCGGATATTCAGGCGCCGGTAGGAAAGCGTAAGGGATAGCCTTTTCCACTTCCTTCGCGTCTTTAGAGGAGAAGAAATCCAATTGTTTACGGCGGGCCCGGCCGTTATCTTCCAATTCCGGAAGGTAGTGCAAAAACTCCGGCGCTAAAGCGGTATCGGTTAATTTGTGGTAGGCCGCTCCCGAAACCGCCTGGGCGAGAGCGCTGGCGGCCAGGCACTTGGTCCAGAGGCCGGGATAAAAGAAAACCGGCTGATGGCCGGAAAGAATAAGGGGTTGATCGGTCGGCA
>CAWKIY010000041.1:0-18788 GCA_963849245.1 candidate division FCPU426 bacterium
TCGCAAACAATAAATGTTTTTGCAGTACCTTCAACTAGCCAATTTTCCCACAACTCAATTATATCTTTTGAAATGCTATACCAGTAGGCATTTTGATTTAGTTTGATTCCTTCGTTTGCTCTCGAAAAGGCTCCTAGTTTGAATTCAACAACATTAAGAACAGATCGTAAACGAGATAATTCTTCAACCAGTTCAGAATTATCAAAATATTTTATTTGATCACCAACAGTATCCCGAAGAACGCGCATCTCAATAAAGTAATCTTGCCCTTGTTCCAGTTTGGGCATATCTATAAATCCCCAGTACAAACTATTCACTTCTCTAAAAAGGGCTTTTGAAAGTCGAGTTTTGTAATCAAAGTGACTCTTTTTTTCTCTGTCGTTATCCGCTTTGATCGCAAGAAAAACTCCTCCAAACGTTGCCCCAAAAGTAATGATTGCAGTAACTATCATTTCGCAAAAATTCATTTTGCAGTTAGCCTCCCTATTAGTTCAGAATCGGGGGAAGTCCAGGTTGACCCCTTTTTTGTTTATTTAACGTTACTTTTTTGAGCAGTTTTAAGAAACCGTATTTCATTTTTGTTTACCTGAAATGCGCTCGATTCCTTATCACCCATTACTGTCAAAAACAAATACTGGCTAGATTCCCCTAAAACAAAAAATTTACCTTTTTTGAAAGTTTTTTTATCCGTCGTTTCCAAAGTTACTTGACGAGGTTGCCCTCCACCTACAGCAAAAGGTATTTTTGGAAACACTGCTTGTCCGAATGTAATCAAGGCAGCAATAATTGGGATCAAATAATACCCGATTGTTTGAAACACTTCGCTCAGGTTATCTATTTTTAAAATTTCAGTCGCAGAACCTTTAGTAATCATCTTAATCGTTCTTGTTTGGAAGAAAAAATACACCGACATGATATTCGGAAACAGCCAAACAAAAAGATTGTTATTAGTTAAATCAAAATTTTCATTAAAGGAAGAAAAATCTACCTTCTCAGAAAATAACCGTATTGTGCAGTAAAAAGCGGTCACCGAAATCAAAAATACAAATGTCGCATCAAATATCCAAAGCAACTTATGTTCTGACGACACAGCAAATACACTTTTCGTTTCAATTGGAAGAGTTTGGGATTGAATTGGTGCCTGTGATTCAATTTCCGATTTTTTCTTTTTACCTAATCTCGAAATTAAATAAATTAATAATCCTAATAAAAATGCGTACACAAAAAAATTAATTGTCCATTTTCCTACAAAGTCAATTCCGCCAGGAACGCCAGTTTTAACATTTTCAAGATATTTCCCAACTACGTCGTAATTACCAAAAAAATGTGAGTAAGTTAGTTTCAACCCATTTGATTCATCAATGTACTTACCCAAGACTAATGCTTGGAACAAAGCGTTATTTGCAAAAAATATAAATAAAGGAACTTTTACATAACGAAACAATCTCGTTCTAAGAGGTTGGTCTGAAATATTAAATAATTGGCCTAAAGGCAATTCCTTAGCGAGCATCCACCCAAGTAAAATTGCCACTCCTACGGAAAGACAAGAAAAAAAACCAGCAAAAACAAATCGTGAGTTCACAACATCGAAACTTACCATCCCAAATCTCGACAAAAAGGAATTAAAAGTAATAAAGCCAAAGAAATAGAGTACCGCTCCCAAAAAAACGAAAGCTTGGGATACCTTATTTAGCCTATCAATCATTCAGATTTTTCCCTTCATTACGCTCACCTTTTATAAATCGTTAAACAAAAAACCCCACCATTGCTGGCAGGGTCTTTTGGCTTCTAATTTACCTTATTGCAGCAAGGACTTGCTTACCCCAGCGAAGGTCGAAGGGCCTTCGCTGGATCAGCTAATTCTTATCAGCTACATCCGCTCGTCGAGCCGCAGTTCAAGCACTTGTAGCAGGCCGCGTTGCGGACCATGATGGTGCCGCATTCGGGGCAAGGCGGAGCGTCCGCTTGCGTCACGAACACGCCCTTCTCGCGCTTTTCCGACTCCGAATGATGCACTTCGGGGCGGCTTTCGGCGCGGGCGACAAGGCCGCCGGGGCGCTGGCCTTCGGGGCTTGCTCGATACCTTCGGCTAATTCCGCCGCGCCGCGTTCTCCGGCGGGCAGGAACTTCATGGCCAGCCAGCGGAAGATGTAGTCGGTGATCGACTTGGCGAAACGGATTTCCGGGTTGTTGGTGATGCCGGACGGCTCATAACGGCTGTGGCTGAACTTGTTCGACAAGACCTTCAAGGGCACCCCGTACTGCAGGGCCAGGGAAATAGCCGGTCGCGAAGGAATCCATCAAACCGGAAACCGTCGAGCCTTCCTTGGACATGGTGATGAACAACTCGCCCGGGGTTCCATCCTCGAACTTGCCCACGGTGATGTAACCCTCGTGGCCCGCGATGGAGAACTTGTGGGTGATGGCTTCGCGCTCGTCGGGCAGGCGGCGGCGGGCCGGCTTGGCGACGGCTTTGCCGTCCGCGGCCAGGTTGGTCGACAAAGGCTGGGACCGTTTGCAGCCGTCACGGTAAACCGCGACCGCCTTGAGGCCCAGCTTCCAGGACTCGATATAAGCCTGCATGATGTCTTCCACGCTGGCTTCGTTCGGCAGGTTGACCGTCTTGGAAATGGCGCCCGACAGGAACGGCTGAACCGCGCCCATCATGCGGATATGGCCCATGTAATGAATGGAACGGGTTCCGTTCATCGGCTTGAAGGCGCAATCGAACACCGGCAGGTGCTCCGCTTTCAAATGCGGCGCGCCCTCGATGGTGTCATGGGCTTCAATGTAGGCCAAAATGTCTTTGGCTTGGCTTTCGGTGTATTTCAGGTTCTTCAAGGCCGCGGGAACGGTTTGGTTGACGATCTTAATGACCCCTCCGCCCACGAGCTTCTTGTATTTCACCAAGGCGATATCCGGCTCCACGCCCGTGGTGTCGCAATCCATCAGGAAGCCGATGGTGCCCGTGGGCGCCAAAACGGTGACCTGGCCATTGCGGAAACCCCACTCTTTACCGTGGGTCTGCACTTCTTTCCAAGACGGCTTGGGCGGCGATGAAAAGCTCATCGGGAACGCCGTCGCGCTTGATCTTGGCGGCTTCCGCCTGGTGCATCTTCATGACTTTCAGCATGGGCTCCTCGTTGCGGGCATAGCCCTGGAAAGGACCCACTTCTTTGGCGATCTTGGAGGACATGAGATTGGCTTCCCCCTGCATCAAGGCGGTGATGGCGGCGGCGTAATTGCGGCCTTCCTCTCCGTCATAGGGCAATCCGCGGGACATGAGCAAGGCGCCCAAGTTGGCGTAGCCCAACCCTAAGGGACGGTAGTCCCAGGAATTGCGGGTGATGGCCGGGGTGGGATAGTTGGAATTATCCACCGTGATTTCCTGCGCCAGGATGGTGATATCCACCGCGTGCTTGAAGGAGTCGATGTCAAAATCCAGTTCCGGGGTGCGGAACTTCATCAAGTTCAAGGACGCCAGGTTACAGGCCGAATCGTCCAGGTACATGTACTCAGAGCAGGGATTCGAGGAGTTAATGCGGGCGGTGTTGGACGACGTGTGCCACTTGTTGATTTGGGTGTCGTACTGCATGCCCGGGTCGCCGCAGATCCAGGTGGATTCGGCGATCATGCGCAAGAGTTCCTTGGCCTTGTAGGTATCCATGGGCTTGCCGTCTTTGCGGGCTTTGGTGGTCCAGGTGCCGTCGTTTTGCGGCGGCGTTCATGAACTCATCCGTCACGCGGATGGAGTGGTTGGCGTTTTGGAACTGGACGGAATCATAGGCCCCGCCCGGCTGGTTGAACCCGCCGTCGTAGCCGGCGTCGATCAAGGCCCAGGCCTTTTTCTCCTCGTCGGATTTACATTTGATGAAGTCCACGATATCCGGATGGTCCGCGTCGAGGATGACCATCTTGGCCGCGCGGCGCGTGCGCCCGCCCGACTTGATGACGCCCGCGAAGGAGTCATAACCCTTCATGAAGGAGACAGGGCCCGAGGCCGTGCCGCCGCCCGAGAGTTTTTCCCGGCTGGAGCGCAGGTTGGAGAAGTTCGTGCCCGTTCCCGAGCCGTACTTAAAGAGCATGCCCTCGGTCTTCGCCAGATCGAGGATGGATTCCATGCTGTCGGAGACGCAGTTGATAAAGCAGGCCGAGCACTGGGGGCGGGCTTCGATGCCCACGTTGAACCAGACCGGCGAGTTGAAAGCCATCTTTTGGTGGACGAGCAAGATGCAAAAGTTCGTTGTGGAAGATATCCGCGTCGTCGTCGGTCGCGAAGTAGCCCATGTCCTTGCCCCATTCGGCGATGGTGTCCGCGACCCGGCGGATGAGCTGCTTGACGCTGCGCTCGCGCTGTTCGGTGCCCATCACGCCGTGGAAGTATTTGGAGACCACGATGTTGGTGGCGGTTTGCGACCAGGTCTTCGGGACCTCGACGTCTTTTTGCTCGAAGATCACCTTGCCTTTTTCATCGGTGATGTTCGGCGGAACGCAGTTCCCACTCGACCTCATCAAAAGGATGAACACCCTTCTTGCTGAAGTAGCGTTTAATTTTTAAGCCACCATCACGGGTAAAAGTATTCGGCCTCACGAACGTGGATTGCGCGGCGTTGGTTTGGACAGTCTTGGACATGCATCCTCCTTGCGATAATTTGTCTCTAAAATGGGCCAAATGTTTCCTCCTGATGTTAACTAAGAGTTAAATCAGCCGAAGAGACGATGGTTGTTTTGATGTCGTTCAAATAGTGAACTCGGAAGTTGAACTCTTTCCATTCCTTAACCCTACAACTGAAGGACAACGGGAAGCGAGTCGAGTTTCCGAATATTTTTTCATCTGGGAAAAAAGGCTAACAGTAGTTAGGCGTGGCAGTCGTCGGATCCCCCGTCAAAACCCTCTCTTAAAAAGTTCTTTTGAAGCGCTTTTACTGCTTCCCCATTCACGCTAAAAAAGCTGACTAAATAAGGCAAAAAACGTTATTTAACACCATATTTAGTCGACGATGAGTTTATATACCACCAGGCTTGGTACTGTCAAAGGAAATAGGACCCTTTTTACCCCTTAAAACCGGGCAAATTCGCATTATTTACATAGGAATTTGAGGGATTCGGAGATCTTAGAAAAATTATTCCCCGGCGATTTTGACTTTGTTTTTACTCTTGCCGGTTAAATCTTCCAAATAATCTTGTTGGTAGGCGTGATTTTTATCCGAGAGCCATTGGTCGCAATATTGGGAATTCAATTCCGCTTTGGGTCCCAGCTTCACCAATTGTTTTTTATAGGCATCGGCTTTATCCATCAAACCCAATTGCACGCTCAAGTCGTAACAGTTGGCCAGGGAACAAAAGTCGTTTGGATGACCGGTGAGATAAGTCTCGAACCAGGTGAGCCCTTCCTGAAAAACTTTCGGGTCCGCGTTTTGAGCCAGGGAATATTTCTCCACCGCGACAAGGTAGTCGTCTTTTTCCGGAACGAACTGATGGTTGACCCACTGGTAGGCGTGTCCGTAATAAATCGGGAACGATTCGGAATTTTTCACCAGGGCCCGGCGGAAGTCGACCATGACGAATTTGTTGGAGTCCCGGGCGACCCGGGGGCCGAAGTCTTTGCCCACGATGACTGCCACTTGTTTCAAAAGATGGTTCAACTGCACCATAAAAACCGACGCGACTTTCTCCGCGCCCGTGGAGGAATAAACCACCAATTGGTCTTTCTCCAGGCCCATCAGGTCCGCGCCCTCAAAGCCGTCATATTTTTTTCCGCGGACCAACTCCACCTGCTTCAGCTTCCAATCATCTTTTTCTTTATGGAAATAAGCGAAGCCTGCCCCCGCGTCCTCGACCACCTGTTTGCCGTTGTTATAAATCTCGCCATTGTCCTGGTAACCCGCCAGGCCCACGACCACATCCACCTCGGGAACGCCCGTGAAATCGTGGTAAGCGATGCTGGCGATATCCCAAAAAACTTCCTTCTCTTTCGGGTGCTGGCGCTTAATCATGTCCGTAATATCCGCCAATCGTAATCGGCCCCGGGCCACCAGGTCCGCCGCGGACTCATCCACCGCGTAAGCCGGCGCAGACAGGGATAGGATGAACAACACAGCCAGAATTTGATTTTTCATGGTCTCTTCCTGGATTTAAATTTTAAACCTGAACCACGAAGGGCACCCCTTTAGCATGATTTAAATTAAATTCATGCGGGGTCGTACCGACCTCTTTGTTCTTTAAAAGAGGGTCGGCACCCAAAAAGCGCAAAGGAAATCCGCCAATTAAAATCACGAACTACTTCAGCCTTACTTTGTGTTATTTCTTCGCGCTCTTTGTGCCCTTCGTGGTTTAAGAGTCACAAATCTTACTGTTGTTTAGACGCCCTTGGCCTTTAATTGGGCCGCTAATTCTTCAAAACCTTTTTTACCCAGTAGGGCGAACATGTTCTTCTTATAAGCCTCTACCCCGGGCTGGTCGAAAGGATTGATGCCCAAAAGGGTCCCCGAAATGCCGCAGGCCATCTCGAAAAAGTAATATAAATAGCCCAGGGAATACTCGCTGAGATCCTCTAAGAGGAGGCGGATCACCGGCAGGTTTCCGTCCCGGTGGGCTACCGAGGTTCCCTTCATGGCCTGTTCATTGACCCAGGAAAGCTTTTTGCCCGCCAGGAAATTCAAGCCTTCCCAATCGTGTTTATCCTTCGGGATGATCACGTCATGCTTTTCCTTCTTCACCCACAAAATAGTCTCTAATAGGTTGCGCTGACCCTGCTGAAGGTACTGGCCCATACTGTGTAAATCGGTGGTCAAATCCACGCTGGCGGGAAAAAGGCCTTTGCCTTCCTTGCCTTCGGACTCGCCGTAAAGCTGTTTCCACCACTCGCTGACATAATGAAGCTCCGGGCGGAAATTAGCTAAGACCTCCACGGTTTTTCCCTTTTGCGAGGCCAAATACCGGGCCGCGGCGTAGCGGACGGCGGGATTTTGGGACAGGTTCAAGGACTGGGTATCCTTCGCCGCCGCCTGAGCGCCCTTTAAAAGCTGGGCGACGTTGTAGCCGGCGATGGCAATGGGCAAAAGTCCCACGGGAGTCAAAACCGAGTAGCGCCCTCCCACATCGTCGGGAATGACAAAGGTTTGGTAGCCCTCGTGGTTGGCCATGTCCTTCAAGGCCCCTTGGGACTTATCCGTAATGGCGACGATGCGTTTCTGGGCTGCCTTCTTCCCCGCTTTTTTCTCCAGCCAGAGTTTAAGAATTCGGAAAGCCACTGCCGGCTCAGTGGTGGTGCCGGACTTGGAGATGACCACCAGCCCCACCTTCTTGCCCTTGAGTTCCCCGATCAAGCGGTTGAAGTTCGTGGGGGATAAATAATTACCCGCGTAGTGGATTTTCGCGGATCCTCCCAAAGCCTCAATGGTGGAGCGGATGCCTAAATAAGAACCGCCGATGCCGATGGAAACCACCGCGTTGCAGGAAGCAAAGGGCTTAGCCGCCTTCTTGATTTGCGGCAAAAGCTTTTCCGCCTCAAAGGGCAGTTGAATCCAGCCCAGAAAATCCGAGCCTTTCCCGGTTTTCTCAAGAAGAGACTTGAGCGCCTCTTCCACTTTAGGCGCGAGGGCCGCGATTTCCTGTTCTGAAACGACCTCGGAGAGATAAGTCAAATCCAGCGAAAGGGGTTGCTGCGGCATGGCGAGGCTCCTCTTGAATTGAAATAGGAACGGTATTTACCGACCCTTCGATTTAATCCCCCTTGGGGGCTTATTTCAAGGTGTCTTTTGGCAAAAGAATGTATAAATCCAGGGATTGAAGGCTTTTTACTTTTGTGTAACGGCTTTGAAGCGTCCCGCTAAGCCATTCCGGAACCCCCAATACCTGGGCCGAATGATCCACCACGCAAAAGCGGGGCGGGGCCGAAAGAAAGTTATCCCGCGCCCGCGTGAACTCGTAAGGCATCAGCCCTAAATGATTGATGAAGGGGGTCTTGACGGAGGCCCTTAACCCCGAATAGGCGTAAATTTGGGGGTCCGAGGCCCAGCACAAAAGCCGGTCTTGGGGCTGGGCGACGCTTTGAATAGCCATTCCCACCGCCTTATCCGCCTCGTAGCGGTCGGTGGCGTACTGCGCCATCGAGAAGAGCCTGTCATGGATCGAAAAAACATTGAGCGAAAGCGCGAGGACACCCAGGGCCATTCCGGAAAAATAGACGATCCCTGGAATTTTCCGGGTCTCCCATACCTTCCCCAGCCCATGGCCCAGCGCCAGGGACAAGGGCGGAATCAGAATAATGAAATAGTAAGAGAAGAAATAACCGCTCACACAGCAGGAAACAAAAGCGCAAATAAGCCAAAGCGTCAAAAAAAGAAAGGTCCGCTGATCCCCGGAATTCCGGGACTTGCCTCCGAAAAAGAACCCGAAAGAAAGCAGCGGCAGGCCGTAGGTCAGCGCGAAAAGCCGGAACCAGGAAGCCTCAAAATCCCGGAAGGGTTTCACGTTGAAAAAGAAATTCCATCCGCCCTCCACGTAATAGTGGTTGAAGCCGACCAAAGCGCCCCAAAAGGCGGAAAGCCTTCCGTCCAGCGCGAAAGGCAAAAAGACGAAGACCGCCATCAAAGCCGCCCCTAAAAACCACCGGGCGCTTTTGGCGGTGCTTTTAAAAGCCTCCGTTCCTAAATAGACCGGCATTAAAAAAACGACGCTCTGCTTGGTAAAAAAAGCCGCTCCCCATAAAAAACCGGAGAGAACCTGTAAAAACAAGTTCTCCGAAAAGGCCGCGGTAAAGGACAGGATAAGAAGAGGCTCAATCAGCAGGTCCGCCTCGACCGCCCAGGGTTGAAAAAGCGGGGGCAGGATAAGAAACGCGTAAAAAAAAGCGGAGGCCCAGGCGCCCGGGGATTTCATCCCCAATCGGCGGGCCAGCTTAAAAAGGAACAAAGCGTTTAAAAAATGGAGGACGAGGGCGAAACAACGCAGGCGGATCTCATCGAGGATCATTATTTTCTGAAGTAAAAGGGACGTGAGAAACAAAAGAGGGGGCTTATGGTCCCATAGGTCCGTGTAAAGTTTGGCGCCCCGCCCCATTTCCCGGCCGATAAAAACAAAGGCCCCCTCGTTGTCCGTAAAGGGAATGAGGAGATAAGCTTTTTGGGAAAGAAACAGGATCAGCCCTAAAAGGAGAACTAAAAAGCCCGTCAGCCAAGTCGTGGGTTTTATTTTCATGATTGGATCCAAGCGCGCCGGGGGTTACCGGATCTTGAACTTCTCCACCATGGACTTGAGTTCTTCCGCCATGGCCGACAATTCCTTACAGGTCGCGTTCACTTGTTCCATGCTGGCCGACTGTTCCTCGGTGGAAGCGGAGACTTCCTCCGTGGAGGCCGCCGACTCCTCCGAGACCGCGTTGATATCTTGGATACTGTGGACAATTTTAGTATAGCGGTGGGACTGGGACCCGGTCATCTCGGTAATGCTGTGGCTGTGCTGGACCACGTTCTCGATGACGCTGATGATCTCATCCAAAACGCCTTCCATCTGGCGGATGCCGTCCTTGCCGATTTGGGCTTCCCGGCCGCTCTTATCCATGGAAGCCACCACCGCGGCGGTCTCATCCTGGATTTCCTGAACCAGGGTGGTAATTTCCTGCGTTGAGGCGCTGGCCCGGTCCGCCAGCGAGCGGATTTCCTCGGCCACCACCGCGAAACCCCGGCCCTGTTCCCCCGCCCGGGCCGCCTCAATGGCGGCGTTCAGGGAAAGCAGGTTGGTTTGCTCGGCGATACCCGAGATCAGTTCCACGACCCGGCCCACCTGCTGGCTCTTGGCGCCTAAATGGCTGACCATCTCGGAGTTCTTCATGATGATGCTGTTGAGTTCCACCATTTTATCAATCGTGACCTTCGCCATTTTGCCGCCCGCCTTGGCGGTCTGGGTGGCGCGGTCCACCGCGAAGGAGGTTTCTTGGGCTTTCTTTTCCACTTCCTTCATCGTGTCCTGCATTTCCTGCATGAGATGGTTCACTTCGGCCACCTTGGTGGCCTGCTCCTCCGCGCCCTTGGCGATTTGTTGAACGGTCGTCGTGACATCTCCGCTCATGGCGGAAACCTCGTCGGTGGACTGGGTCATAGTCTGCACCTGCTCGGAAAGGTGCTTGGAATGTTCCATCACCCGGGAAACCATAATACGGATTCTCTCGATAAAGGCGTTGAACCAGCGGGCCATTTCCCCAATCTCATCCTCGGAAGGAATGTTGATGCGGAAGGTCAAATCCGCCTGGCCTTTAGAAAGCGCCACAAGCTCCATTTTCATTTCATTGATAGGCCGGATCACAAAGTAGAAGACCACCACACTGATAACGGAAACCGAAAAAAGCGCGATCAGAAAAGCGATCGCGGTCATTTTATAAATTTCTATCCGCACCGCTTTATCAATGCCGGCAATGGGCATTTCCACATCCAGGCCCCCGACGATTTTTTTATCGGCATTGTAAATCGGGGTCAAATATCGAAGAACACTGCCGTCCGGACTCTTGACGATTTCCACCCAATACTTTTGGTTGACCTGGGTCCATACGAGCCGCTCCCGGAAATCATCCTGGGCCAGCTTATGCTCCGGCTTCAGGATTTCCTGAATAAATATTTTTCCTTTGGAATCAAACAAGGTGTAGCACAAGGCGTCAAAATTTCCCGCCACGTCGCTTAAGGTTTGGCCCAGACTTTGGAAATTTTGGTTTTGGATGGAGCGCACCATGTCGCCCTCCAGGGCGGCGGCGGTGAGGTTGAGAAGCTTCACCCGGTCATTCATGAGGATCGAGCGCTCATTGTGGAGGGTGAAAAAACCGATGATGATTTCAATGGCGAAGATGGACAAAGCCACCGTTAAACCGATGCGGAACCCCAGCTTCTTGTGGATCACGAAAAACCTTTCCAGGTCAATTAAAGACTTCCAGCCCTTTTATCCCCGCCATTGTAACCTTTTACTTTTTAAGCCCTCAAAAAATAGTCTTTTATTTTGGACGGACTTTCACTTCATCATCCTCTAAAAAGGACGACATCATCTGAAGGCTTTGGATCACCGAAGGCAGGGCCTCCGCCAGGCTTTTTAACTGTTCGCTGGTATTGGAATGGCCCAGGCTGAACCGGAGGCCCTGCTTGGCTTCTTTCACCGACCGGCCCATGGCGATCAGCACATGGGACGGGGGGGCCGATCCCGCCGCGCAGGCCGCGCCCGAGGAAGCGGCGAACCCTTTGGCGTCCAGGCTATGGACCAGCGTTTCTCCCTCGATGCCGGGGAGTGTAACATTCAAAAGACCCGGCACCCGCTGCTGCGAGGAAGCGGGGCCGTTGAGAACCACTTGGGGATACACTTTTTTCAAGTCTTGGAAAAACTCATCCGTCAGGCCCCGGAGGCGCTGGGGTTCCTCAGTTTGACTGAAAAGCTTTTTAGCCGCCTCGGCCAGGCCCACGATGCCCGCCACGTTTTCGGTTCCGCCCCGCCGGTCCCTTTCCTGTCCGCCGCCGTGAATCAGGGGCACCAGTTCCAAACCCTTGCGCTGATAAAAAAATCCAACGCCCTTGGGGCCGTAAATTTTATGCCCCGAGACCGAGAGAAAATCGATGTAATCCGTTTGAACATTGATTGGAATTTTGCCGTAAGCCTGTACCGCGTCGGTGTGAAACAGGATGCCCTGTTCCCGGGCCATTTTGCCAATCGCGGCGAAAGGCTGAATCGTCCCGACCTCGTTGTTGGCCGCCATTATGGAAATCAAGGCCGTCTCGCCCGGCCGGATAGCCTTTTGAACTTCCTTTGGGTCTATCAGGCCTTCGGAATTCACCGGAACGGTCGTCACGGAGAACCCGATATTCGTCAGCCATTCGGTGCATTCCAAAACGCAATTGTGCTCAATGGCGGAAATCACCACATGCCGGAGTTTGCCGTGGGCGGCTAGGGCCACCCCTTTGTGGATGGCGTTCACACTTTCGGTGCCGCCGCTGGTAAAAACGATCTCTTTCATATCGGCGTTCAGGGTCTGGGCGATTCTTTCCCGGGACCGCTCAATCGCCGCCCGGGCTTCCCGTCCAAAGGCGTGGACGCTGGAGGGATTGCCGTATTCTTCTTTTAAGAAGGGCATCATCGCTTCCAATACTTTTTCGTCGATGGGAGTGGTGGCCGCGTGATCGAGATAGATCATTCAATTCCTTAAATAAAATTTGACCGGCAGACCCTAGTTTAACATTTTCCCACAGGGGAACCAGCAGGACTTTTGGGAGGCGGCCCGCGGTCCCGCTTTTTCTTCGGTTCCCCTTCTATCTTTCTTGAAAAGCCCTAACTTATAATTAAAGGGGAAGCACACACTGACTTAGGGAGCGCGCCATGAAAAAAACCTTATTATTCGCTTTTCTGCTGGCTTTGCCGTTCAGCGCTGTTCAAGCCGACGAATTAGGGCCCAACCAAAGGTGGATTGAAAGGATCGACGGCCTGCTCTCGGTCCCTTCCAGCAGTGATGTCTCCTCCAACGTCAACTTGGGCTTCGGCGGGGGGCTTTCCTTTGGATACCGTGTGGATGAACATTTCAACGTCTCAATTGCCAGCGGCTATTACCAATACGACTTCAAGAACCTGCCGGCCGGCGACAGCGGAAACTTTTCTTACGTGCCCCTCATGCTGGTTTTCAACTATAGCTTCGGCGAGGGTCCCTTCCGGCCCTATCTTTCTTACGGCGTCGGCGCGGCATTTAATACCTATGTCCGTTCTTTCCTTTCGGACGGCGTATCGGTAGAAAATAAAGGCTACGAAACCTCTTTTTTCATGTCCCCCGCCATCGGTGGGCTGGTGATTCTTTCCCCCGGATCGGCCCTCTTTTTAGAAGCCCGCATGGATATGAACTACCGTTCCTTTGACGGCGGAACCGGCCTGCCCGTCAGCACACCCACGGTTTTTATTCCGATTCAAGCGGGTTTAGTCTTTTTCGTGATTTAAAAATTGGGCGTTCTCAAAAAACTTTTCTTTAAAGGCCAGAACCCGGTTCTTTTGTTTCAGCCCCCGGCGGAGCTCAAAACGCTCGCCAAGGATTTTGGCGTCCCGGTTCATCTTCAAATTAAAGGAAAGTATGGCTTTCTGCTGGCCTTCGTGAAATCCCTGAAGGAAGGGGAAAAACTGGCCGAGCTTCTAAAAAAAACCGCCGAGGCCGACGCGGTCGTATGGATTGCCTATCCCAAGGGAACTTCCAAAAAATATAAATCAGATTACAACCGGGACACGGGACACGCCTTAATGGCCAAACAAGGATGGGACGGGGTTTCCCTGGTATCCCTGGATGAAGACTGGTCGGCCATGCGGTTTAAGCGGAAAACATCCTGATCGAACGATTCTTACTCTTTTTTTAAAAACCGCTTACTCTTCCATCGGCGGCTTCGTGATGACAACCGAGGCGCAGATAAAAAGAACGGACAAAATCAGGATCAGCCCCACACCCGCGTTGATCGGAATGACAAAAGCGGCGTTCGGCGTATTTTCCTGATAAACGATATGCTCCACGAATAAAAAAACCGTACAAATGAAAAGCCCGGTCAAAACTAAAACCGCGCGGAGCCTGTCATAAGCCATTGCCTGGCGCTCAGGGGTCGCGAACCAGTACTGTTTCCAAGGAATATTGATATTAGCGGGCGGCAGCTGATCGATCCCATAAAACAAAGCCAGAATCATCCCGTTAATAAAACAAGAAAAACAGAGAATCATCGTGAGAAAGGTGGCTCGACTTTGAAACCCATTGGGTCTTCCAGCCATGTCGAAATGAACCGCCAGATTATCGGGAAGTGATCCCGCGATGACCGCTAAATAAATCAAGAGTCCTAAAAAAGCCAAACCCCAAATCCACCTGATTTTGTTGGACATGGTTTCACTCTCCTTGATTTAGGACTGAGAACTATTAGCTTGGCTCCATTCGAGCGCTTCTTCCAGTATTTCCTCGGGCAATCCCCACTCTTTATAACCCTGTTTCACCTGCATCTGATAACCCAGATTAGGTTTACCGAAGGCCGGGCCGGTTTGCGCCAATTGATAACAATCGGCGTTTACTTTTTCCCCGTCGTCTTTTTCGACTTCCACTTCCAATTTTTGGTAAACGCCCTTCTCGCAGGCTTCCGCCCGGTCCAAATATTGAATCATGATTTCGTTGAGTTCATAAAGTGTGCCGGGAACCATCCGGGTTGGATCGGGGATCAAATTCACCACGGGGCCCTTTCGTTCCACCGAGTTGCCCATAAAAGCCAGGCGGTAGCCCTTTAAGTAAGCCCGGGTCACCGGCCGATTGCCCATCAGGCGCCGTTCCATTTGCGACCGCAGCAGGCTGGATCCATAAGCGAAATAAAGAGCCATTTTAATTATCTTTCAGCAGATCGCTGTTTTTTAAATCCGGGCCCAGCAGATCGGAGGTCGCTGAAATTTGGCTCTCGATGGTCACATTCACGGGGGCGCCCTCCTGGCAGAGCCTTAAAAGGGCGACACGGGTATCGTCATTGTTTCCCACACCCAAAACCCCTTGATCCCCCTCGTGCGTCAAAACAAAAGTTCGGCCAAAGGTAGTCGCGGGCAGTTGGGCCCAGGGCGGATCGGGTTGGGCGATTTCCGACATCAGACGTCCCTGGGCGTTTTCTTTACGGCTCACGACAGTGAGAAAAACCTTCCAAAACCATTTATGCGGGACTTTCATCGTGAAGAACCGGCACTCATTAGCGGCCATGACGAGGTCATAACGTTTAAAAGGATCTAAAGCGGTGGGGTGATCCTGAGTCCCCGTGATACCCGACCTCAGCTGGACATCCGGCACTTCTTCCAACCCCATATCCCGCGCCACCTCCGAGCAGGAGGTGAGTGTGAGTAATAAAATCATCGCGATGAAAAATCTTGTTTTCATGTTTTAAACCCTCAAACTTTTTAAATCAAAACTAAACCTTGAACCACAAAGGTCACCCCTTTGGCATGATTTAAATTAAATTCATGCGGGGTCGTACCGACCTCCTTATTTTTTAAAGAGGGTCGGCGCACAAAGAGCACTATGTAAGGCTGAAATCTAAAGAAGATTCTTATTTTACTTTGTGCTCTTTGTGACCTTTGTGGTTCAAACGAATTTTGCTTAATTCTTTAAAGCTTCTCGATATCCGCTTTGGGAAAATAATGCGTCACAATCTCTTCCCAGGTTTTGCCCGCCTTGGCCAGTCCATAAGACCCCACCTGGCACATTCCCACGCCATGCCCCCAGCCGCCCCCATAAATCATAAACTCCTCAGGCCAGCCCTTGGGGTTAAATTGAGACTCGATCCAGATGAGATTACTCCGAGTACCGCCCAAAAAGCTACGGATCGAATCCCCTTTCAATTCGCGGCTTCCCTGGTCCCCTTCCGCTAAAAGACGGTCCGCCCAGCCGGCGCTGGAACGATGGGTCACGATTAGACGCCGGACTTTGCCGATATTCCCCGCTTTTTTTTCGATGGCCTTCGCCGAAACCACCCAGGCCCACCGGTAATTTTGATACCCCCTCAAACCATAAACCCGGCAATAGGCGGTCCGGTCTTCCCGGATCCATCGTTCCAGGCGGAAGGGCGACAAGGGAAACTCCATGTCCTGATTAAACCGCGGTTCATAATCCGCCACCCCCGGCACCGGCTGTTTGCCGCCCCAGGCCTCGGCGTAATCCTGTGTATGGCCTCCGCACTGAGCGGAAAAAGCCACCGGGAGGATTTTGCCGCTGTGCTTCAAAACAATTCCCGCGGTTTCGTTGACCGCCTGATTGGTACGGTCGGTTTCCGCCCGCAATCCCCGGTAAACCTGGCAATGGACGCTGTCGCAAACGTCAAAACCTTCCGCGCTATGGCGGGTCATTTTGGAAAGAACATAAGTGCGCGCCAAAACCGCCTGGGTTTTTAATGCCTCCATCGGCCAGGACGACGGCATCTCCGATGGCAAAACTCCCGCCGTATAGTCTTCCAGTGAAACAAGGGAGATGACCCCAAACCCGGTTTTCGCTTTGGGAAGAATCTCAAGATTGTCCCGGTAAGCCCTGTCTTCCTCCTTGGCGAAAAAGTATCCGGTGTTCGAAGGCACCGCGTGAAGAACAATAGGCTTGTTGGAATCCTTCGGCTCAATCCAAACCGCCTCGTCAAAGGCGAGAAGAACTTTGTCTTTCATGTCCGCGATGACCCAGCTCTCCCGTTTGGTTTTCGATTTTCCAGCCGGAGTGTAAAGCACCTGATAATCCTGATAAGCGGACAAAACTGCCAGAGGCGCCGGAGCCGGGCCCGGAAGAGGAGTTCCTTTCAGCAAAGGCGCGACCACCTTCAAGTCCGACGTGCCCCTGAGTAGGAGCCGTTGGATCCCCGTAAAGAGCCCCACCCGGATGGTGACAGAAGACGCCGCCAAAGGTTTTTCTTCCGGCGGCGCCCATTTTTTCCATTCCTTCATGCGCTCATCCCGGCGCCAGGCCGCCTCTTGAGGCGCTTTCAATCCCGCCTGACGGGCTTCTTTTTTCAGTTTCTCATCGTCCGGTTCCACCGCCATGGCCTGTTCATACTTCGCCAGCGCTTCCCGATAAAGGCCCTTCTGGGCTAGAAGCCGGGCCATATACCGGTGGGCCAACTTGTAACTGGCGTCTTCCCGGACGACTTTCTCATAAGCCCTCAAAGCCGTCTCCCGGTCGCCCAGAGCCCGGGAAACTTCCGCCAACTCCCAGGTATAAAGGGCCAATTCGGGTTTGAGTTTGGAAAGTGTGAGCAGGTACTTTTGCGCGTCATGAAGCGCCGCCGGAGCCGAAGCCTGGGTGCGGATGCTTTTCCATTTGGACTGGTAAAGACACAGACGGGCCAGACCCCAAAGAATTTCCTCATCTTGCGGATGGTCCTGGTGAAGTTGAAGAAGATTTTGCCCGGCGTTGGTAAAGCTGCCCATTTCCTCTAAAAGCAGGGCCAGTGAAACCCGGACTTTCCAATCCTCTTGATGGGCCAGGTAGCTTTGATAAGCGGCCACCGCGCCCGGATAATCCCCCTGGCTTTTGCGCAAATCAGCCAATTCCAGCCAAAGGTTATAGTTGCCAGGAGTTTGTTCCAACGCGTCGGTCAGGATCGGCTCAATTTCAGTGGTTCGACCCTGGGCGAAGAGTTTTCCAATTTTAAGCTGAAGGGATTCGGCAGAGGCGGGAGAGAGCATCAGGTGAAAAACCAGACCGACGAACGGCCAAAACCAAACCTTTTTCACCCAAAACTCCGTTCCTAAGAAAAGCTTTTGAACCACAAAGTTTCACAAAGAGCGCCAAGTAAAACAACAAGGAACATTCTGATTAGCCAACAAAATTTTTACTTTGTGCTCTTAGTGTGCCGACCCCGCATGAATTTAAATCATTCCCAAGGGGTGCCCTTCGTGGTTCAAGATGTTGATTAACTTTATGGCCAAACCGCCAAAATCGCGCCGACAGCCATAAACGACACCAAATAATAACCCACGTTGATCAAATAAAGTTTGAATGGACGGCCTTCCCAAATAACGGTGTTTAAAAGCGAGGTGGCGATAAAGCCCAGCCAAATCCAAAAGCCCGCCATGAGACCCGCGACGGCTCCCGACGTATGGTAAAAGTTCATCCCGGATTGCACCTCGTGGGCCATGCAGTAAGAGGTCATCAGCGTTGTCAAAAAATTAAACGCCATGGACCGGCCCATCATTTTTTTCGCTTTTTCTTTTTGTTTTTTATCCAGCTTTTCAAAACCCATCATCTTGGACCAAGGCTTGACGAAAAGAACTGAATACCAAAGGGCTCCAATAAAAAAATAAACTACGGCCGCGACCAGCACCGCTAGATAGTTGATATGAAGTTCCAAAATTCCCTCCCGGACAAAAGATGAACACCAAACTTATTTTAACGGTTACTTTGCCGTAACTGTCTTAAATAGTAGGGGGCCTGAAAAAGACAGAAGAGCCGGGAGCCGCGCGGAAAAGTGGAAAAACCGCCCCCTTTGCGACAGAGGGGATCAAGTTTATGGAAAAGTTAAAGAAAGATTACTTCTTGGCTAATTCCAAGCGTTTGGTGTTGAGAGCCGATTCATCCCGGGAGTACCAATAACCGGTATTGTCGATGACTTCCAGATTCGGCACATAGCGCTTCTTGATGTAATCCAAAAGCTTCACCAGGGTCACGTGGTTTTGCGGGTCCGAGGATTTCACGCTGGTGCTGGTATGAATTTGATGGAGCAATTGACGGGTGCCTGAGGGATGGGCCTTGCTGACGATGCCGCCCATATCCGCCGGGGCTTTTTCATAATAGATGTGGGACAGATATCCGTCTTTATCGAACGTCAATTGTAACGGGGTCGTGCTTTTATTCAGAATGATGCGGATACCTTTTAGGGACAGACGGGTCCCGGGAATCTCGCCTTCTTGCGTGAAAAGATGATCGACCATTTCATGGGTCCAACCGCTGACCTGGGCGATCTCGCGAAATTCTTCTTGAATTTCCCGGATGGCCTCCTGGCTTTTGATTTTTCCGAAGTAATGAACCGTTGTCGACATCCATCCCCCTCCTTGGGACCAAATTTTAATCATGCAAATGACATTTCCAGCTGTCCGTTCTTCGCCACCACCGGTGGTTTTTCTTCCGGAAGTCGCGGAACAGATTTCTGAAATTCTTTCCGGCTTTGAATGAAACTTTTTTGTAAGAGGGGAGGGATATGTAAAGTTTCGGGCCATATCATGGCCTTTTTTACCGGAAACGATTTTGGTTTGAAATACCCCAAAATCCCTGATTTCGATTCTTTGCCCGTTAAAAGCCC
>CAWKIY010000042.1:0-13606 GCA_963849245.1 candidate division FCPU426 bacterium
GAGCTAAAGCGGATTTAATTAAATTAGATATTGTGAATGTGTTGGAGAGGGACAGCTATGGCGAGCCCAAGTGGGATACTTTGCAGCGAGCGGCTCACTTAGAATTTTCACGGGAAAAGGCACTTGAGTTTCTTAAACATAAAGGGAAAGAATCCGATGAAGCCCTTTTTAAAATATTTGATAAGTATGAGGTATATTAATGAGATTAAAAAAATTTTTTAAATGGGTTTGCTTTTTTATTTTCTACGCTTTTTCCATGAATGCCCGCGCGATTTATCCCATGTACAGTTATTTTGATTTAGTGGCTGGGGAGTCTTCGGTGGGTTATAAAGACGGCCCCTTTTATCAGGCTCTTTTTCATTCTCCCTGGGGCATGGCGCTGGATTCTTCCAGTACTCAGCTTTATGTAGCGGATACGGGAAACCATTGTATTCGTTTGGTGGATTTGGCCCATGGGAACCAAGTTTCAACCGTAGTTGGAACGGGAAAATCCGGCTCGGAAGATGGAGATTTCTCAAAGGCTTCTTTTAACAGTCCAAAGCAGTTGGTATGGGTCGACGATAACCGGTTGGTAGTGAATGACGATGGTGATCAAGCACTGCGATTAGTGGACTTAAACAAAAAAACAGTGAGTACTCTGGCTAAAGTCGGAGGCATTTGGAACATTGTTTATTTTCCAGGGCGGGATGAAATTTATTTTACCGCTTCAGATGGCGGAACGTTTCGGAAACTTAACTTAAAAACCCGTGAAGTGAGCGTGATATTTCAGGGTAGAAAAGAAATTTCACAACCTTCAGCGCTTTGCTATGGCGACGGATCTTTTTATATCTCCGATTTAAACTCGGGAGACGTCTATCGCTTAACCCCCAAAGCTTCTTCTCTTAAAGCCAAGGATTTGGATTTTGAGTGGACCCCCATAGGAAAGGGTTCCTATATCATGGCGATGGCTTATTCAACGGGTCAATTGTACGCTCTTCAACGCGATGATAAGGTTCCTTTTGTTCGCCTTGGATCAACAACCGAACCGATCCGATTAGTCTCTCAGTGGGGATATCACTTGGATGATTATCCCAACCGATATTTATTACTGGAGGGTTCCAGCGGACCTATACCCTTTTTGGCCGATCCTCTTTCCGTAAAGAAGTTTTATATTGGTCATCCTCTGCAAAACATCGTGACTTCCTACCGGGATATTCGTCAAGGGGAGCTTTCGGCTCAAAATACCTTTAATTCCGACGGCATCTCGGATTATCAATATCCTCTCGCCAAGCCGCCGGGCGTTTTTCGAATTCTTTTGTTGGGGGATTCCCGTTCCTTTCACTATGACGATGGCTATAAAAGCCGGGAGTTGGATTTATCGATGAGCACCCTTTCTGGGATTCTTCCCAAGCGTTTGGAATTATGCCTTAATACCCTTGCGTCATTGAATAATGTGCCAACTCATTTTGAGGTTTTGGACGCGGGGCAACCAGTTTTTGATCCCCTGACCATTTGGACTTATTATCTCGGGCCTGATTTGGCAAAGAAGTTCGATTGCGATATGGTTCTAATCATGTTGACGAACAATGTGGATCTAAATCCCTATTTTGGGAGGCCTTTAACTTCTGAAGGGATTCCCGGGAAAGACCCGGATATGGAGTTTTATTTAAAACCGATTAAAGAAAGACTCCAAGGAGCTCCCAAGGAATTTTTGGATTTATGCCTCTCTAAGAAATTAGTTTCCATCGATTCAACCGGACGGAATCCTATTTTTGCCGATCCTGTTTCTTTAGTTTCAGACCCCCAAGTCTGCCAGAGCATGGTCGATCTCTATTCAAAGCCAATGAAGTTGTTAAATGAAAAACTAAAGGCATCTAAAAATAAACAAGGAAACCCTATCCAATTAGCCTATTGCTATTGGACCCTCAACCGCTTGAACGGTATTGAATTACAACAACCCTTTTGGGATGGAGTTTTGAAGGAATCGGGAGCGCTCCATACGGATTTAACACCGCTTCAAACAGCTCTGAGGTTAAGTTTTTATCCCTATTCGGAAATAGGGGATAATGACCATATGTTTATGGAAGGCCATATGTTGATAGGAATGCTTTTGGCCCAACAATTAATTAAGGATAAGATTATTCCTTTTGAATCGAACCCCAAATAAGCTTCTCCTGATTCCGATTTGGAATGTTTCTTGAAATAGGTCTTTTTTAAGAATAAACTACTGCCCTTCCTCAGCTTTGGGCATTTTTTGATATTGGACATTTAGCTCAGCTGGTTAGAGCGTTGCGTTCACATCGCAAAGGTCACTGGTTCAAATCCAGTAATGTCCACCATTCTCCTGAAAGCCCGCTCGCATGAGCGGGCTTTTTATTTTTGACGTATAATTTTATTTGGCTTATTTGAACTTTTATATATTTATATAAATGAGGTCCTTATGTGTTCACGGTTTGCTTTAAAAAGCCCCCCCAAGGTGATTTCCCAACTATTTAAATTGGAACAAGTAATGGAGTGGAAACCCCGCTACAACATCGCCCCTTCTCAAAAAATTCAGGCGGTTATTCATCCCCTAGAGGATAAAAAAAGATCTATGAAACAGATGCAATGGGGTTTCGTGGCGTCCTGGACCCAGGGTGGAAGACTTCTCGTGAACGCTCAATCGGAAAATATTGATGAGAAACCTGTCTTGCGGGAATCCTTTGAGAAATGGCGGTGTCTCGTCCCTGTAGATGGTTTTTACGAGTGGCGGCATGAGGCGAAGGAAACCAAGCCTTATTTTATCCGTATGAAGAGCGGCCAGCCTTTCGCTTTAGCGGGATTATGGGCGCCCCAGCAGGTGAACGGTCAAGCTGTTGAATCCTGCGTGATATTAACGACGGCCCCAAATGACACGGTGAAAGCGGTTCATGACCGCATGCCGGTCATTGTGGACGCTTCGGATTACACTCTTTGGCTGGATTCGCAGGATGTGCGGGACTTTGGAAAAATCAAAGAACTCTTTCATCCGTTTCCCGCGGATAAAATGGAAGCCTATGAAGTGGATTTTTGGGTGAATGACGCTTTGCACGATGATGAGCGCTGTATGGCGCCTTGGAAAAATCCTGAGACCATCCAGTTGCCCTTCTAATTTAGCTCTTCATGCCCCGGTAAAGGGCGGAGCTGTCCGGGGTTTCCCAAAGGGTCATTTCCGTGAGACGGACCTTTTCTTTTTTTAGAGACGGTTCCACCAGTTTCCACATGGCCTGTACCAGATTTTCAGCAGTTGGTTGAAGCTTTTTATCGCTTTTAAAAGGCTCGACTTCCTGATTAATGAAGCGGTGATCGAACCGGCTGTAAATTTCCCGTTTGAGAATTTCCTTGAGCACCCGGAAGTCGATCACGAAACCTGTTAAGGCGTCCACGGGCCCTTGGACGGTTACTTTTAGACGATAGGAATGGCCGTGGGGATAATGGACGGCCTCAGGATTGTCTTTGCGATAGCCGGAACATTTGCGGAAGACTTCCAGATTTTTCAACCGGTCCCATTTTGGATTGTGCAGGTAATGGGCGGCCTCAAAGGTAATTTCTTTGCTGATCTCCACGAAGGCTTTCGCCATAAATCCTCTTTCTTATTTTTCCTTAAACCGCTGGGCGATGGGAATCCGGCGACCGATGCCGAACGCCTTGGTGGTCACTTTCAATCCGGGCGCCATTTGGCGGCGTTTGTACTCGTTTCCGTTAATCTTCTTCACGATATCCATCACAACAGCAGGCTCAAAACCGGCTTTGATAATTTTAGCCGGAGGCTGATTGCCTTCAATATATAAACGCAGAATGGCGTCCAGGGTCTCGTAAGGCGGCAGGAAGTCCTGGTCCGTTTGATTGGGCCGCAGTTCCGCCGAAGGTGCCTTGGTGAGTGTGTCCTTCGGGATAATTTCCACCTTACGGTTTACATAGCGGGCCAGCTCATAAACCATTCCCTTTGGCACATCCGAAATCACCGCTAATCCTCCGCACATGTCGCCATAGAGAGTGCAATAGCCCACAGCCAACTCGCTTTTGTTGCCGGTGGAAAGCACCAGACGGTTGAATTTATTCGAAAGAGCCATGAGAGTCAGGCCCCTCAAACGAGCCTGCAAATTTTCCTCGGTGCTATCCGGGGGCCTTTGCTCAAAGGCGGGAGTGAGATTTTTCAAGGCTTCTTCAAACACCGGAGTAATCGGGATTTCCTTAAACTCGATTCCTAAGTTCTGAGACAGTTTGCGGGAATCCTCAATAGAACCTTTCGAGGAATAGGGCGAAGGCATGGTCACGCCCATCACATTCTCCGGACCGAGGGCTTTCACCGCCAGGGCCGCGACCAGAGCCGAATCAATACCGCCGGATAAACCGATCAAGACCTTTTCAAAACCGCACTTGCGCACGTAGTCCCGGGTGCCTAGCACCAACGCCTGATAAATTGTCTCGATCTCGCTATCGGCCACAATGGGGTTTAAGGAAGGTTTTTCGGTGTCGTAAATAAAGAAGTCTTCCTCAAAGCCCTTCGCCATTTGGAAGAGATTGCCAGCAGAATCCATCGCCATACTGTATCCGTCAAAAATCAACTCGTCATTGCCGCCAACCAAGTCGCAGTAAAGCACAGGGGCTTTTGTTTTTTCCGTGACAACCTTCAAAAGCTTTTGGCGTAGTGAGAGTTTGGCGGCATGAAAGGGCGAAGCAGAGAGGTTGAGCACCAGGTCCGGTTTGTTTTTAGCCAGTTCCTGAACGGGATCAAAGTGATAAAGCTTTTCGGTAAAAAGACCCGCCGCGTTCCAGATATCCTCGCAAATGGTGATGCCTATCTTGAGGCCCTGGTATTGGAAGAGAGGCATGGGTTCGGGTGCGGGGGCGAAATAACGTGCCTCATCAAAAACGTCGTAATTGGGAAGCAGGGCTTTCTTATAAGTGTAGAGAACCTGTCCGTCTTTCACCGCGACCGCGGCGTTGAAGAGGGGATTCCCCGAGCCTTTGTTTTCGATCACGGTGCCGATAACCGCGACAATGCCCTGGGCGCCTTGGGCGACCTTTTCCAAAGCTTTTTGGGATTGCTCAAAAAAAGAAAAGCGGTCCAAAAGATCCCGGGGGGGATAGCCGGTAAGGGTTAACTCGGGAAAAAGGGCGAGTTCGCAGCCTTCTTCCTTGGCTTTTTTCACATAAGCCAGGATCTTCTCGATATTTCCGTCGAAATCCCCGACGGTGGTATTGATTTGGCAGAGCGCGATTTTCATAAAACCCTTTTAAAACAATGAGCCGGTGGTAATCTTGGGCTTTGGTTCAGGCGCCTAGTGTAAGGTCAAACAAAAGGTATGTCAAAAAGGAGAGCCCGGTGGTATTTGGGGTAATCGCGGATACTCGGGAAACTTTATCGCCGTCGCAAGTCGCCTCCCTTCGTAAAGCTTTCAAGGGCGTGGACGGGATTTTGCACGCGGGGCCCGTGGGCGACTTGCGGGTACTGGAACAATTGGGCAGATTCGCGCCGACCAAAGCGGTTTGCGGCAACGCCGAAAACGCGATTGTGAGGTCCGAACTTTATGTGCGCCAAGCCTGGAAAGTGGGTCCTCTCACTTTGGGGCTTTTACATGGCTACGGCAAACCCGTGGGACTCAAGCGCTGGCTGCTTTACCAGTTTGAGGAAGACAAAACCAAACCCGACATTATTGTTTACGGGAATAATTTTGAGCCCACTGCCCGACAGGCGGGAGAGACCTATTTTTTTAATCCGGGTTCCTTTTCAGGCCGCTTACCCGAGGGTTCCCGGGGCCGGATAGGGCCTTCCGTCATTGGTTTGTTGTTTATTCGGGGCAAAAAAGTGGATGGCCAGGCTGGAATTCCCGTGAACGCTTGACGTCCTCAGGCCAAAAGCCGATATAATAGAAGTATTAAAGCGGTAGTACCGCTGGTTTATATTCAAGCGAGGTTTTCAATGGTTCAACTGACTGATTCGGCGATTAGTAAGGTTAAGGATTTCGCCGGCCAAAGCACGGATTACCAAGGCAAAAATTTCCGCGTATTCGTCCAAGGCGGCGGATGCAGCGGCTTTTCCTACGGGTTTACTTTCGACCAAAAGCGGGATGATGATGAGATTAACCAGGCGGGAGAAATTCAAATTTTGATCGATCCCCAAAGCGCCAAGTATCTGAACGGCGCCAAGATCGATTACGTTGAGGATATGCGGGGGGCGGGGTTTGTGATTGAAAACCCGAACACCACCGGTTCCTGCGGATGCGGCAGTTCGGTCAGCTTCTAAACGGTTTTTAAACTCAGGGACGAAGCGGACGCTTCGTCCCTTTTTTATTTTTAGGACATTTTTATGAAATGGCAGCTTATTCCTTCTTCTTTTGTTCCCCCTCAAGGCCAGATGGCGTTCGATGAGACTTTGTTTAAAACCTTCGAAGACGAACAGGCCCCGATCCTAAGATTTTTTCACTTTTCGAAACCCACCTTAACCTTGGGCCGATTAGAAGCTCGAAGGCTGGCGCTGGCAGGCCTTTCTTATCCCTATGAAATTCGTCCCACGGGCGGGAGGGCGGTATTGCACGGTTCCGGGGATCTTTGTTACGCGGTGCTTGCTTCCAAAAAAGATCTCTTGGTTGGGGGCGATCTGATGACCAGCTATTGCAAAATCAGCCGGCTCCTGGCGGACGGACTTCAAAGTCTGGGCCGGGATGTTCAAATGACTACCGAAAAACATTTAGGGTTGGGCGACCCCCATTGTTTTTCCGCGCCTTCCCAAGCCGAATTAACACTGGGGTGCAAAAAGGTCGCGGGCGGCGCGCAAGCCCGGCAAGGCGAGCATTTTTTACAGCAGGGAGTCCTTTTGTTATCCGTGGCCGAGGAGTGGAAAATTCAATTTCCCAATTCTAACGTCGAAGCTATGACAGGAGTGAATGAGGACAAAAACTTAACAGTCATTACCCGATCGTCTTTGGAAGAAGCTTTGGTAAAAGCTTTTGAAAAGGCGGGAGCGGTATTTGAAAAGGCCTTGAACTTTTCCACCCCATCCTTGAAGCTATGAATCAGTTCATTTTGAAAGGGTTTGCCGCATGAAAAAATTCGACGCGCTGATCGTGGGCGGGGGTCCGGGCGGTTACCGGGCGGCTCAGCTTTTGGCCCAGCAGGGAAAGTCCGTCGCGCTCTTCGAAAAGAAAAAACTCGGTGGGTCTTGTCTGCATGTGGGCTGTATTCCCACCAAACTGCTTCAATCCGCCGCGATTCGTTACGCCACCCTGGCCAAAGACGGCAAGGCCTGGGGTATTGAAGCCGACAATGTCCGGTTTAATTTTCAAACCATGGTCGACCGCACCCAGAAGACCCTTTCAATTTTGGAACGGGGGATTCAATCCATGCTTTCCACCGCCAAGGTGGAAGTGATTCAGGGGGAAGCGGAAATTCAAAATTCCCAACTCGTCAAATGCGACAAGGAGGACTATCAGGGAGAAACCCTGATGCTGGCCGTTGGTTCCCGGCCTCGAATCCTTCCTTCTTTTCCTCTGGGCGGCAACGTCGTGACCAGCGATGAACTGCTCAGCCAGCCCCGCCTGCCGAAGTCCCTTCTCATCGTGGGAGCGGGCGTCATCGGCCTGGAGTTCGCCTGCCTTTACGCCCAATTGGGGGTGAAGGTTCGGGTGGGTGACGTGATGCCGAATATTCTTCCTACTCTGGACGAGGAGCTGGGACAACTTTTATTGAACTCGCTCCGCAAACTGGGTGTGGAGATAGAGCTTGGTTTGGCTGAAGTGAAGATGAAGGATGAGGAGCTGATTCTCGTGGCCGTAGGCCGTTCGCCCAATTCGGATAAGGCGGGTATTCCGAACCTGTCATTAAAAATCCAGAATGGAAAAATCGAAACCGACGGATTTATGCAATCCTCCGTGAAAGGTGTTTACGCTCTCGGGGACTTAACCGGGAAGTATCCTTACGCCCATACGGCTTATGAGCACGCGCGGATCGCAGCCCAGCATGTGAAACTGGGAGATAAAGCTGAAACCATGGACGATTATAAAGTGCCCCATGTCATTTTTACCTCCCCCGAAATCGCGGCGGTGGGTTTGACCGAAGCGGAAGCGAAGGCCCAGTTCAAAAATATAAAAGTCCAAAAGAATAATTTCGCGGCTAATAGTAAGGCCCGTATCCTGGGAGAAATTCAGGGTTGGAGCAAACTGGTTTATGACGGGGATTCGGGTCGAATTCTTGGCGCCCAGTTGGCGGGCCCAGAAGCCACGGACCTCATCGGGGAAGCTTGCGTGCTGGTCTCGCAGAAAATGACACTGGATCAATTAGATCAGGTCCTTCATCCCCACCCGACCTTGAATGAAATTTTTGGAACCCACTAGGGAAGGGGTTTAGTAAAACCGTTTACTTCATTAGAACCTCTCCAACCCGGAATATTCCTTTAAAAGTTGTTCCTGCCCGGATCAGAGTCTAGAATAAGCATCAGAGGTTTTATGCGAGTTTTATTATTTTCTTTATTTTTCATCGTTATCGCTCAAGCGGCCCAAGCGGATCCGCCCATGAAAGTGATTTACAGCACCACGACCACCACTCACTTCAACTGGAATTGGCCTTACCATCCGGTTCAAAAATATACATCAGTTCAAATCAAGCCCTATCGTGTTGTTAGTCCTAATAAAGTTTCTTACGCGACCAAAGAAGATGTTTCCCAATACCGGTTTCATAACCGGCATTTGACTTATCAAAATCAGTGGGGTTATTTCTTCCCCGAGGGAACGAAACCAGTTAAAAACGGAAATTCCGCGGTAGTTTTTGGCGCTCCCAAATCGTATTACGAGACCATCAGCCCGAAATAATCCTAAAAAACGCTTCGCTTTTCCTTTTTTTGACCGCTTTTTCTCTTTGTAACAAACCAAGCCCGCTTTCGTAACTTCCCTTTAACATTTGTTTCCAACAATAATCCAACTTCACTTTACGGGGCTCCCGCGAGAGTCCTCCAACACCTGTCTATTTATGTCGTGAGGAGGACTTATGTTGACGCTGGATCCCTATTCGGAAAACGTGCTGTTTCAGTGCGACCGCTGCCGTTTTGTGGGAGAGCTTTTCACTGATGTAGTTGAGGAAGAAGGAAGTTTTTACTGTTGGAGCTGTCTGAATGTAATTAACCATTCGGGCCGCGCCGTCATTATTCGAGGGAAGGAGGGCAACTATGCAGCTAGCTGAAAGAAATCAAATGGGCGAAATTCTTTATGAATGCGACCGCTGTCAAATCGTCGGGCCGAAGGATTCCTGCATTATTGAGGAAAACGCTAAGCACCTTTGCATGTCTTGTTGGTATGAAAAAGAAAGAAACCGCGTGCGTCGGAACAGAGCGGTTATTGTTGAGGTTTAATTTAAAGGATTTTTTTCGCCGCCGCACGGCGGCAAGTTGGCTCTAGATCTGAATTTTAGAGAAGAGCCAGCTTCCCAAGGCCAGGAAGAAGGCGCAGAAAAGGCCTAGCACCAGAAAGTCCATTCCCATTCCGTAAAAAGATTCCCCACCGAAGGAAGCCCGCAAACCGTCGACTCCATAGGATAAAGGATTACAGACCGCGACAATCGTTAAGCCCGCTGATATGCCTTTTAAAGGGAAGATGGCTCCGGAAAAAAAGAAAAGCGGCATAACCAGAAAATTCATAATTAAAGGAAAGCTTTGCATGTCATTTAACTGCGAAGCCAGGGCAGTTCCCAAGGCAGTAAAGAGAACCGCGATGAGGAACATAAAAAGAAGGCTGAGCAAAAGCGATTGAAGCTCGGGCCGGAATCCCAACAGCATTGAAATGATCAAAACAATCAATCCCTGAAAAAGCGCCACAGTGGCGCCGCCCAAGGTACGGCCGATCATGATGTTGAACCGGGAAACAGGAGCCACCAACGTTTCCTTCAAGAAGCCAAATTGCCGGTCCCAAATAATCTCAATCCCCGAGAAAACCGCGGTAAAGAGCACCGCCATAGAGATAACTCCGGGGGCGAGAAATTGAAAATAATTTCCCGCGCCGGCCTTCTCATAAATTTTTCCAAAACCAAACCCGAAGGCCAAAAGAAAAATGAGCGGCTGGCCTAAGGAGCCAATCATGCGGGCCCTAGAACGGGAATAGCGTTTTAATTGTCGAAGCCACATGATGTAAATGGGACCCATTAACGCCTCCACATTTTCTTTTGATTCCGCAGGGTTTCAATATCCGAGGCATCCTCGTCCCGAAGGCCGTGGCCGGTCAGTCGGATAAAAGCGTCCTCTAAGGATTTGGTTTTCGCTTTTTTCTTCAAGGCCGAGGGGGTTCCCTGCGCCACGATTTGGCCCCGATCCACAATGGTCACTTGATCCGCCACCCGCTCCGCCTCTTCCATGTAATGAGTGGTGAAAAAGACCGTGATTTTTTCTTTGCGGCTTAAGTTTTTAATATAGCCCCAAATGTGGTTGCGGGTTTGAGGATCCAGACCCACCGTGGGCTCGTCCAGAAAAAGAATTTTGGGATGATGCAAAAGGCCACGGGCAATTTCCAGCCGGCGTTTCATACCGCCGGAAAACTGTTTCACGAGGTCATTGCGGCGGTCCCAAAGCTCAACAATTTTCAATAATTCCTCGGTCCGCTTTTGTCTTAAACCGGAAGGAACTTTGTAAAGCACACCGTGAAATTCCATGTTTTCCAAAGCGGTTAACTCATCGTCGAGGCTTGGGTCTTGAAAGACGATGCCGATGGCTTGGCGTACGCCCTGCTGGTTGGTGACAGTGTCATGACCGTCCAAAAGTATTTGACCGCTGGTAGGCTTAAGCAGGGTGGTGAACATCTTAATTGAAGTGGTTTTTCCAGCGCCGTTGGGGCCGAGAAAACCGAATATCTGTCCTCGTTCGGTGGTGAAAGAAATGTTATTCACCGCGGTAAAGTTACCGTACTTTTTAGTTAAGTTTTTCACTTCGAGAATATTATTTTTCATGAAGTCTTATTTAACATAAAAAGGTTTGAGAACCAAGGATCGGTTTGTAACTATTTGTTGCGATTTCTTAAGAGTGATTTATGGGCCCGTTTTAGAAATAACATCTATTTCAGTTATGGATTTTGGTTCGAGATTTTTCTGTTGGGATCTCATCTTTTCACTAAGTTGGGAGATCTTCGCCGCTTCTTCTTTTTTTCCGATTAAATCCAGCGCGATAGCTTCGTTTCGATAGAGGTGCGCCGCGGGATAACCCTTTTGAGCGGCTTTTTGATAGGCCTGGGCGGCCAAAGCGAAATCGCCGTTCATTAATTTAAAAGAGGCGAATTTTTCCCAATAAACCGCAGTCAAAAAAGGATCGCTTGGAAAAAGAGTTTGAAGATCGGCGAATTGTTCGGGGAAACGTCCCCAGGGATAAAGAGAACTTTTATCTTTAGTATTTAAGTTGACCTTCCGGTAAGTCCGGTCTGCTTGTATCCAAGTATCCAATTCTTTAGGCGGTATTTCGGCCACGGGAATCAGGAAAAGCGCGAGAGTGTGGTGGCCCTGAGGCGTTGGAGTTTCATCCAGCCATTCATAGCTTAAATCCGGAAATCTTTTTTTTAGGAAAGAAGCGTAATCTTTATGTTCTAAAAGGGCGGCCCATTGAGGATGACTTTGGGATAACCGGGGATTCTGTAGAGCGTCAAAAGGATACGAAGTGATATTTAAGGTCTTGTTATCGTAATCCGTGCCAAACTCCGAGAAGAGATAAATCGGGCCTGTTTGATCGCTCTGTTTCTTTAAAATCTCATAAGCGTGAAAATATTCCTCATTGCGCCATTGTTGAGCGGGAGGACTAAAACGGATGTTGTTGTAGCGGAAAACATAATTATAGATATCCAGACCTAGCGATCCTAGAATGCACAAAAGGAGCAGGCTTGGAACTCCGAGTTTCCGACGTGCAAGCCAAAGGCACCGTATCCCCAAGGCAGCTAAGAAAGCAAAGAAAGGAAAAAGGCAAAGAATCCTGCATAATTCCACGGATTTTGTAAAAGCTCCGGGAAGAAATGAAAAGAAAAGACAAAGGATAAAGAAAAACACAAAATATTTTTTGCCGGTTTGAAACAGATGAAGAATCCCCAGAAAAATAAACGAGTCCAAGATTGGATTGAAAAACCCGCCCCAATTGGAACCATAGGGAAAACTGATGGCCGAGTTCCAAAAAATTCCTTTCACATAAAGAAAAACAGTTTTGAAGGCGGGCAGTCCGCCTACTTCATGGAAATGGGCCATACCATCGGGCGCGAGACGGGCTTGAAGCAGCGGTAGAGCCGTCAGAAGGGTTGCCAATAAAAAAACTGTGAAGCGTATTTTATTTTGGGATTGATCGAAATAGAAAATTATGAAAAGAATCAAGGTAATGGACAGCCAAACAGCGATCCAGTTAGTCCAAGTGTAAAAACCCAGCCCGGTCAAAAGACTTAAAATCAACAGAGGTTTCCATCCGGAAGCCCCACGGTCTCGGTTTAAGAATCTTCCCAGCCAAGCGAAGCACAAACATTGAAAAAAGGGAACGAGGATAAAGGGCGCGCAATCGCGGGATAAAGTGAATTCCCAAAATGAGAAGCTTAAAATCCAGCAAAAGATAAATGAGATTGATTTGGAACAATATTGCCGCGCGGCCCCATAGGCGGCCCAAGAAGTAGCAATAGAAAAAAGAGACGGAAGAAGACGAAGAGAAAAAAAGGAAGGTTCCAGTATTTTAAAATACAATCCCAAAAGCCAGATCAACATAGGCTCCAAATGAACTTCTGACCACAAAAAATGCCATTGCCATTGTTGAGATTGACCCATTCCTAACAGACCGATAATCCCCTCATCGGTTAGGGGCCAAAAGGGGAGAGTAGTTAAGCGATAGAAACGGGTGAAAAAAAGCATGCGCAAACCCTTCGCCCCACGGGCGGGGCGGGCGTCACCTTGCTCGACGCTCGGTTGTCCGCCGGGGCCGAGCTTGAGGTTCGAGGGGTGGTGCACGAGCGTCGTCTAGTATCGTCTCGCTCCGTGCAGCGACGACTCGTCCTCGCCATCGCGATCGCAACCTCGGCGTGTGGTGGCGCATCAGCGGTTCCTTTGCCCCCTCCACATCCGTCTATCCCCATGTCTTCGTCGCAATCTCCGTCCGCCCAGGCTCCGACCCCGCCATCTCTTCCGTATCCTCCCTCTCGCCGGACCGATCAGTCCGACCTGCTGCACGGAGTGCAGGTCGCGGACCCCTACCGATGGCTCGAGGACGCCAAAAGCCCCGAGGTCGCCACGTGGGTGAGCGAGCAAGACGAGCTGGCGCGCGCCGAGCTCGGCAAGCTCCCGGGTCGCGAGAAGATCACCGCACGCCTGAAGGAGCTCTTCTACGTGGAGAGCACGGGCACACCACGGCGCGCGGGTGGGCGGCTCTTCTATCCTCGCCGCGAGGCAACCAAGGAGAAGGGCGCGGTGTATTGGCGCGAGGGCAAGGCCGGCCCCGAAAAGACGCTCCTCGACCCGAACACCTGGTCCGCCGATGGGAGCGTCTCGCTCCGCGTCTGGAGCGTGTCCTACGACGGGCGCAAGGTCGCCTACACGGTCAAGGGCAACAACTCCGACGAGGCGACGCTCTACGTGATGGAACATCGCGACCGGAGCGAGGAGTCCCATAGCAATACAT
>CAWKIY010000043.1:0-18660 GCA_963849245.1 candidate division FCPU426 bacterium
GTTGTTCGTGTGACGCCGCCGACCGGCTGGCGATGATGAACGCCCGCTATCGGGAGTTCCTGCGTCCGGGCATCGCCGAAGGCGCAATCGGAAAGACATTCGCGGAACTAGTTAAAGCCCATTTGAACCAGGGCCACTACCCTGAGGCCGTCGGGCGCGAGCAAGAATTCCTTCAGGAACGCTTGGCGGCCCATCGGCAACCCGACAAGGCGGATCTTTACAGGGACAGCCGCGGCATCCGGTTCCTGGCCCGCGATCATCAGATGGCCGACGGCACGATCGTGGCCATCAGGACGGACGTGACCGAACTGGCGATGATCGACGAAGCCCTGCGGGAGAGCCAGGCGAACCTTCTTCAGGCTCAGCAGGTCGCCAAGATGGGGAGCTGGGAGATCGATCTCGCCAACTCGAACGAATCGGGCGACAGGGCCCTGCGATGGTCCGATGAAACCTTCCGGATCTTCGGGTACCAGCCGGGCGAGATCGAAGTCACTATGGACGCCTTCTATCGCAGCGTCCACCCCGACGACAGGGAGAGGGTCCGCCAAGCGGCTGCCCACGCGAGAGCGACTGGCGAAATTTACGACCTAGAGCATCGAGGCATCCGTCCTGACGGCCGGGAAATCATTGTCCGGGAGCGCTCCAAAATTCTGTACGCGCCTTTGACCGGGAAGCCAGTCAAGATCGTCGGCATCAATTCTCTTTGCAACGCTTTAACTTTTGCCCGCGCGGGATCTAGAGATCCCATAGACGCCGAATTTATCGCAGAAGAAGTATTGGCGATTAGGGGTTTTGCCAAAGGCACTTCACTACGTTCCATCACCACCGAAGGGGCAATAGTCCCAGTCTTCCGTTTAGCAACGTCATCTAAAAGGTTGAGATCAACACCAGCAGTAATTTCAGCCATCGCTTTCCCAAAGAGACCCAACATGCCACCTTTACGAAATGTTTTCGTATAAAGAATAACGGCTTCAGGACCTAAATCCTTTTTAACTTTCATGAGAGCTTCCTGAATTGTTGGCGCTTCATACCGTTTAATTCTCATGACCCAGCCTCGATTATGCCGACCGATTGAATCTCGGTTCTTGGCAAAAGCTCACTGAATGAAAGCACAGTCAAATGCGGAATAAATCTTTCTATTAGTTTTTTAAAATATGGCCGTACATTTGGGGAGCATAAAACAAGTGGCTGACGATTCTGCCCAGCCATTTTTTCAATACCAGTGGAAAGGCTCCGAAACATTTGCTGAACAATTCGAGGATCTAAAGCTGAGATCGAGCCACTTTCGGCAGCTTGCACTGAATCTAATATAGTTTTTTCAAACTTCGGATCCAGTGTCAAGGCATAAACTTTTCCATCCGCAGACTGATGAAGCTTGGTAATCGATCTTGACAAAGCTTTACGCGCGTATTCTGTTAAAATTTGAGTATCTTTCGTTTCTCGAACATGATCCGCAACCGCTTCGAGAATACTTTCCAAGTCACGTATAGGAATGTGTTCTTTTAATAGATTTTGAAGAATTTTCTGAAGATCGCCTATAGATAGTTGGGATGGAACTAATTCATCGACCACAGCTGGCGAATCCTTTTTCACTGTCTCGATAAGTTTTGCCACACCCTGACGAGTCAAAAATTCATAAGCTTGATTTCTAATTATTTCAGTTAAGTGGGTCGCGATAACCGTAGAGGCATCTACCACAGAATAACCAGCTTGTTCAGCCATACCTTTTTCTTCATCCGTAATCCAATAAGAGACCAAATTAAAAGTGGGTTCTTTGGTTTCTATTCCTTGAATTGCGGGCATATTGGGTCCCGTGGACATGGCCAAAAGATGTCCCGGCATAATTTTCCAGCGAGAAACCTCGACGCCTTTAATTTTAATAATATATTCAGAGGGTTGTAATTGCATATTATCGCGAATTCGGATGGGAGGAACCACAAGACCTAAATCACTCGCCATTTGACGTCTAATTCCCGTAATACGCTCCAGTAGATCTCCTCCTTGTGCCTCATCGACCAATGGAATTAGGCTATAACCAATCTCTACTTCTAAGTGATCAACTTGAAGTAACGAGGAAACATTTTCAGGTTCTTTCTTTTTCTCTGGAGCTACTGCCTTTGCTTTTTCAACTGCTTCCGCCTCTTTTTTAACAGCATCACCAACATAATAAGCCAATGTTCCAGTCGCAGCCGAGATAAGAAGAAATGCTAAATGGGGCATTCCTGGAAAAAGCGCAAAAACAAAAAGAACCGCCGAGGCTATCGCAAGAGCCCTCGGTTGGGCAATAATTTGGGCTACTAAATCGGTTCCTAAATTACTTTCAGAAGCGGCTCGAGTTACCACAATACCCGTTGCGGTCGACAAGAGAAGTGCCGGAATTTGAGTCGCAAGACCATCACCAATGCTTAATAGTGTGTATCGTTGCAAAACTTCCGATAACGACATTCCTCCACTAATAATCCCTACTGCAAAACCGCCCAAAACATTAATCACAACAATAATAATTGCCGCAATCGCGTCGCCTCGAACAAATTTACTGGCACCATCCATAGCGCCATAAAAATCCGCTTCTCGCTCCACTTCCTTACGACGTTTACGGGCCTGATCATCTGAAATCAATCCCGAGTTCAAATCAGCGTCAATGGCCATTTGCTTTCCTGGCATTGCATCCAAAGTAAATCGAGCTGCGACTTCAGCCACACGTTGAGAACCACTCGTAATAACAACAAATTGAATAATAATTAAAATGAGGAAAATGACAAAGCCGACCCAATAACTACCACCAACAACAACTCCGCCTATTGATTCAATAACTTTTCCGGCCGCCGACGGACCATCATTACCATGTAATAGAATTAATCGTGTGGCCGAAACATTTAAAGCTAAGCGAAAAAGTGTTGTAATAAGAAGCAACGTGGGAAAAATCGAGAAGTGAAGCGGTTCTAGTGTGTACATAGTGATCAAAACAACTACCAAGGCCAACGTAATATTAAAAGAAATTAATATGTCAAGAATAATGGGTGGAAGCGGAATAACCAACATAACGACAACCATCGCCACCGAGAACGCGACAAAGAAATGGCTATTTTTTTGAATTGTATTAAGTAATGCCGCTTCAGCCATGTCGTGTTTTAACCTTTCTATTCCAGCTTGTCAGAGCGAATCCCTATTGTAGCCTTATTTTTGAATTTCTTCATTCATCCTTTTAGTTATCACCCTTAAGGCTTTACTTGTTTTTAATTATTTCAAGAAAAAACGACTTAAATACCCTTTTTTTTATTCATCTTATAAACAAAGGCCAAAACTTCCGCAACTGCCTCAAAAAGATCCGGAGAAATAGGCGCTCCCACCGGACATTGCTTTAAAAGCGCACGAGCCAACGGCGGATTTTCCATGATCGGAACATTATGTTTTCGGGCCATTTCCTTGATTCTTTCAGCGATTACACGCTCCCCTTTGGCCAAAACAAGCGGAGTCTGCATGCCTTCTTTATATTCCAAAGCCACCGCAACATGAGTGGGATTTGTAATTACGACACTAGCCCGAGGAATGGAGTCAAACATCCGCCGACGAGCCATTTCTCGTTGAATCTGCCGAATACGAGCCTTAATCATCGGGTCGCCTTCAGATTGACGGAATTCATCTCTGATTTCTTGCTTAGTCATTTTTAGATTTTCTTCGTACTCCCAACGTTGATAAAAATAATCCAGGATAGCAATAGCAATTAGGGCAAAAATAATGTGATTCAAAATCTTAATTGTTAAAGCGCCCACAAATTTTAAAGCTTCAGTACCTTGCATATCCATAGCCGGGACCAAATCAGGCAGAGCGGATTTTACGCCTTCATATCCAATCCAACCAATGATAACAATCTTCAAAACGGATTTAATAAACTCAATGAACGATCGACGAGAAAAAAGTTTTTGAAATCCCGAGGCTGGATTAATGTTGCTAAATTTGGGCGTCAATGGTTTCAAACTAAACAACACACCTACTTGTGCATAACTCGCGGCAAGGCCGACAAAAAGGATGACAAACAAAACAGGCGCGATCATTTTAAAAATTTGAACCATATAAAAAATGGTAAAAGAATAAACATTTTCCATTTCAAAACTGGATGACAAGTTCTCATAGGTAAAGACGGTAAGACGACCCATTGAATCAATAATATAGGGTCCCGTATAACGAAAAGTCGCCAAGGCCGCCAGCAGAACGAGCGCCGAATTGACTTCTACTGAACGAAGAACTTGTCCCCGCTCCCGCGCCTCCTGACGACGTTTCGGCGTTGCTTTTTCACTACGTGATGGATCAGCCAATGAAACCCCTCGTTCTCAAACTATCGCATCGCCTGAATTAACACAGCTAAATCCCTATACATTCCTTGAAATAATCCTTGGAGTATAAAAACAAAAAAACTCATTGAAAACGCCGAAATCAAAAAGCCAACCGCCAAATTCAAAGGCATTCCAACAATAAATACGTTCATCTGAGGAACTGTTCGTGCGACAACCCCAAGCGCCATATTGGTAATAAACAAAGCGCCAATAATAGGAGCCCCTACCCTAAAAGCTATAAAAAACATCTGGGAAAAGAGGCCCATCATTTTAGCTCCTAAGGCTGCTGTAAAATGAGCCTGTCCCAATGGAATAATGCTAAAACTATCGACGACTGCGCGAATCAACATATGATGGCCATCTACCGCTAAAAAAACTAAAGATGCTACCATATAATAATATTGCCCCATCACTGAAATTTGTGTACTAGTCATTGGGTCTACCACATTCGCCAGACCCAAACCCATTTGAATGTCTGCGACTTGGCCCGCTAATTGAATACCTGTTAATATCAATGTCGCACCCAATCCGATTGAAAAACCAACTAGCACTTCACGAACGACCGCTATCCCAAGCGCCATTCCAGCCACCGGAAGGGTCTCCGGTTTAAAATCGATAACCGGAAAAATTAAAAAACTTACCAAAAGTATCCAAGAAGCCTTTACCATCAAATTAATATTGCGACTGGAAAAAACAGGAGCTGTCAAAAAAATGCCAGCCATCCTCATTAAAATAAGCACAAAAGCTACGACTTCATTCGGATTAAAATCAAAGGGATTAGTAGGCAAACCATCCTCACTTCACATAGTTTGGAAGATTTATCCAAAGATCGGAGGTAAAGCTTAACAAAATCAACATCATCCATTTTCCGAATATTAAAATCGCCAAAAAAATCGCTATAATTTTCGGAATAAATGTTAATGTCATTTCTTGGATTTGAGTAACTGCTTGGAAAATAGAAACAGCCACACCGACCGCTAACCCCAACCCCAAAATAGGGGCTGCGACTAATAAGGTTACCCAAATCGCCCGGCTCGCTAAATCAGCTATAAATTCAACTGTCAAAGTATGCCTCGTTCCCTAAAAACTTAAGGCAATAGAACGAACGATTAAGTTCCATCCATCTACCATAATAAAAAGCAAAATCTTAAAGGGTAATGATATCAAAACGGGCGGAAGCATCATCATACCCATTGACATCAATACTGAAGCCGTCACCATATCAATAATCAAAAATGGAATAAAAATAATAAAACCCATTTCAAATGCTTTTTTCAATTCCCCGATTGTAAAGGCTGGAATTAAGACCCATGTGGAAATATCAGCCGGAGTTTTCGGACGGCTTGATTTAGAGAGAGCAACAAATAAAGCCAAATCTTTTTCGCGAACTTGTTTAAACATAAATTGTCTAATAGGATCTTCCGCTTTTTTGAAGGCTTCCGCCGTGCCCATTTTCCCAGTCAAATAAGGTGTTAAAGCGTCTTTATCAATTCGTTCAAATGTTGGTTGCATAGTGAAAAACGTCAAAAACAAAGAAAGACCTATCAGAACTTGATTAGGGGGAATTTGTTGCGTACCCAAACCTTGACGCAAAAAAGAAAGGATGATCACAATACGAGTAAATGAAGTCATCATAATTAAAATAGCAGGCGCCAAAGATAACACAGTTAAAACCAGTAAAATTTGAAGACTTAAAGCCACATCTTGTGGGTTTTTAGCCTGATCAACTCCAACCCGAATAGCCGGGAAAGGAATATCAGCCGCTAAAGATCCAATAGCGGAAATTATCAATAGAAAGAAACATATACTAGTAATGACAAAATATTTTCTTTTCATTCATCCTCATCCGTTGTCAAAATATCTTCTTTTTTTACGCGGGAAATTTTCTTTAACTTCTCAACGTAGCCTTCGACAACCTTGCTGCTTTCTTTAATCATTTTCTGTGCGTCCGCTTCATGTTGAACAGTGGTTTCTTTTTTTATAAGTCGGTTGAAAACCGCAGGAAATCCTTGTTTTGTAACCTTTAATAAAGCTTCAACCTCTGCAGGATCAGTAATGACATCCATACAGCTCATTTCATTATTACCGATCCCCACTACCAAAATTCGTTTACCAATTTCAACTAAATGAATAGCTCTTCGCGGCGCCAAATAAGTCGAAGCTAAAACTTTAATAGGCTTGTCTTCTTCCGAAAGATTATTCCAGCCCCGCTTCGCCCAAATTACTTTCAATCCCCAAACTGTAGCAAAAATTAAGGCTATTATTAAACCAAGTGCAAGCACAAGTCTTAAAAGCGAAGAAAAAACATTAGGGGAAGGATTTGGCGTTTCTTCTGGTAAGGCCAAAGGCTGAGCGGATTTTTCATTAGAAGTTAAATCCATCTGATTTTGGGGAAATAAGGAGCTGTGCTGATCAACCGCCGCTATTGCGTTTGTCACTGAATAAAAAAAGCAAACCCCTAAAAACAAGCTCAAAAAGAAGAACAAGTTCAAGGGGCTTATAGAAGTAACGCGAGTCATGGACATGGGAATTGAGCCGTTCTCCCGGCTCTTTTAACCTTGAACCGCGGTTAACCGTTCTTCAGGATTAATGATTTCCGTGATTCGAACGCCAAAATTCTCGTCGATCACAACCACTTCTCCCTTAGCGATTAACTTTTCATTCACAAGAATATCAACTGCTTCACCTGCCAACTTATCCAACTCGACAACCGAACCTGGTGCTAAAGCCAAAATCTCTTTCACCAGTTTAGTCGTGCGGCCAAGTTCAACCGTTAACTTTAAGGGAACATCCAGTAAGAGCCCAATATTACCGCCAGTCGCCCTGGATGATCCTTGGAATTCATTTTCTAATTGTGACATAACAGCTCCTCCTGCCCGCATTTGGGTGTTTACAGTTGAAACACCAGACTGAACATTTCCGACAGTTGCCATAGCTGCCGGTTTTTCCGAGCCAGTAGCAAGTTTAGATGCTACTGATTCAGAAAGGCACAACAACAAATCACCTGATAAAATATCTTGTACAAATACACCAAAAGAAAAAATAGTTATTGATGACTCTAATTCAGACAGTTGTTGACCTGCACCCAATGGATCTTGCGGTCCCGTCTGATTTACTTCCCAAAGAGCTTTCGAGCCAACACTCTTTCTAGCTTCTTTAGTGAAAACTTCCACTACTTGATGAACCACTTCACCAAAAGCAGAAAGATGAAGTTCAGTCATCTTGTCCGGTGCACTTGTTCCATCTTGACCAATGAGCAGATCAGATATGATCGAAGCGTCCTTTTCTTTAACTAATAATAAAGCCATTCCTTCTAATCCACCCGAGCCTTTTAAGGTTGAGCACAAATAAGATGTCTCTAGGGCCGAGGCAACTGAATCGGAAGTCGTATCGGCTACCTGAGAAAACGCGACATGAACTTCTCTTCCCAAAAGAGCGTTCAACGTCTCAGATAAACCAGCCGCCGCTTGTTCCCCAAAATTTTGTAATTTTGCTGTATCGGCCATAATACCCTTTAGCCCTCTTTTGAAATAACTCTAGTAATTTGAATTGCCTTCTTTTTGGAAGAAACCCCCGGCCTACCTTTTAACTTAACCAAACCTTCAATTAGGACTTCAATTTCATTATGCGGACTAGTATTTAGTCGAATAACATCTCCAGATTTCAATTTCAGTAAATCTTGTACCGTAATTTGAGATTCACCTACCCTAGCTACAAAAGGAACCATAGTTTCTTTCATAACTTTGGTGAGACTTTCTACCGTTTCAGCCGTTGACTCTTTTTTGCCAACCGTAAACCATTTTTGGGCGGATAAATCTCCAATAATCGGCTCCAAAACAACATAAGGAATACACATCGACATTTTGCCTGTTACTTCATTAATTTTAACTTCAAATTCTATGACCGCAGCAATTTCATTGGGCGCAACAATTTGAACAAATTGAGCTGTCGTTTCGTATCCCGTAAGCTTCGGTTGAAAATGGCCAACTTTAAGCCAAGCTTCTTGAAGCGTTTCCATTCCGCGATTGACTATCTTTTCAATAACAGATTGTTCAATAAGCGTTAATTCACGGGCCGCAGTTGGAGCTTTTCCAGGACCACCTAAAATTCGGTCAATTAAGGTCAGAACCAATTCCGGATTAATCTCCATTAAGAAAGACCCATCGAGTGGTTCCATTTTCAACACAAAAATACAATCTGGTCTAGGAAGCGACATCGTGTATTCGCGGAAAGGTAATTGGGAAACCGAAACAACTTTAATTTCAGCTACAGTTCTTAAATAGGCGGCGACCGCAGCCGTAAACCCACGCGAAAAAATCTCATGCAACATCTCAAGAGTTCGCATGTGGTCTTTAGAAAAACGATTGGGGCGATTGAAATCATAGGTCTTTATTTTCCGACCTTTTTCGTCCACCGTGGTTCCACTTTCAGGGGCAGCAACAGCCGCGGCAGTGGTTTCATACGAATTACCGCTCGTATCACCCATGTCCAATTCGGAAAGCAGAGCGCTTACCTCGCCGTCGGATAGCAAATCATCCATAGTTCTCCCCCCTTTCCAAGACTAAATCAAACCCGTTAAAATTATTGAATCGCAAATTCAGTTAAGTAAATATTAGTAACGGCTCCGTACTTCAAAGCCTGATTAACTTTTAATTGTAACTCTCGACGAAAACGCTCTTTTCCTTCGGAAGTTGAAAGTTCAGCGGCTTTTCTATCATTCAATAGAGTTATAACTAAATCTTTAAATTGGGCTTCTCTTCCCTTAATTTCTTTGTCTAACTCTAGATTCACTTGACTGTATTCCATTTGGACATTTGCTCGAACATAGCGGGACGCTTCTTCATCCGCCAAATTGACAATAAAATTGCCCAAATCATACATTTTCCCGGGTTCAGGTTTTTGTTCAATGACCTTTGCTTCTTTAGGCTCGGTCTTTGAAGCCCACAACATATATTCACCCGCAGCCAGCAAAAGAACGAGCGCCACTGTTACTCCACTCAATATCAACAAAAGAGTTAGTAAACTTCTCGTGCCCTTATCACCTTGTTCCGCCATTTCACCCCTCCTCTTAATTAATCCAACTTCATGATGACTATGTCGACCCGACGATTAATCCGTCGGTTCGCTTCACTTACATTGGGTACCAAAGGTTGATATTCCGCATAACCCGATGCGGAAAACCGGCTGGGATCCAATCCCTTTTCCGTCACAAAATACTCTACCACGGCTGTCGCTCGCAAAGCTGAAAGTTGCCAATTATTCTGGATTTTCGAAGTTTTAATTGAAAGATCATCTGTATGACCTTCCACTACAATTTGTTTATCAGGATGTTTTTTCAAAACATCTCCGATCTCACTTAAAACCTCTCGCATTTCTTTTTTAATCCGTGTATCGCCCAAATCAAAAAGAACTTTATCTGTTAAGAGACTAATCACTAACCCTCGAGCCTCTTTACGAATGCTGACTTTATTTGCACCCAACTGTTGAGCCAGCTTTTTGCTCATTTCATTACGTATATCACCACCCGTACCTTCTGCTTTAGTTGGTTTCTTCGGCCCACCCGGACCGCCTTCTTCCGGCTCACCTGGAATAATTTTATAATGCTCGCCCGGATTTGAGCTTTGATTTGGCAAAATTTGAGTGTTACCAGGAATAGGTCCAAACACAGCCCTAAATTGAGCCATAATCTCCTGAACGCGAACAGAACTAGTTGAAGCTGTCGCATAGAGAATAACGAAGAGCGCCAAAAGAAGCGTAATCAAGTCGGCATAGGTCAGAAGCCAGCGCATCATACCGCCGGATTCCATTTCAACACCGCCTTCATGGCCTCCTTTTTTACGTTTACCCATTAGCTTTTCTCCAATTCAAATCCCCCCACGGGGTACTCTAAAAACTATTCTTCTTTACCTTCGCCCTGGGCCTTTTGTGCGTCCATATCCATCTTTAATTTAGGCGGTAAGAACGCCTTTAGTTTTTCTTCCACAATACGGGGATTGTCACCTGCCGAGATGGCCAAAATGCCTTCTAACATAACTTCCCTGAGCAAGACTTCTTGCTGACTATTTTGTTTCAATTTAAAAGAAATCGGCAAGAAGACAAGATTAGCCAAGCTGATACCATAGAAGGTCGCGATGAAAGCTGTCGCAATAGAAGCAACAAGCGATGTCGCATCCGCTCCACCTTCACCGAAGGTACCAAGCGCGTGCACCAATCCCAAAACCGTTCCGATGATACCAAGAGTCGGAGCAAAACCACCAAATGTACCAAATATACCTTCACCAATCTTATGTCGGGCTTCCAAAAAAGCGATATCCGTCTCCATAATGTTGCGAATCATTTCTATGTCCGTACCGTCTACGACCAACTGCAAGCCTTTCTTTAAAAAGGGATCGGTGATAGATTCAGCCTCTTCTTCTAAACCCAATAAACCCTCACGACGAGCTTTCGTTGCGAAGCCTACCAACTGTGTGACAATCGCCCCCGGATCTAACTCTTGCCGTTTAAATGCTTTTTTGAGAACTGGAATAAACTCTTTAATCATATCCCAAGGAAAACTCATCATAGTCGCGCCCGTTGTTCCGATAACGACAATGAAAAACGCCGGCATATTGACCAAGAAACCTGGTTTAACACCATCAAGCAAAGACCCGCCAATAACCCCGATCAAACCCAAGACCAATCCAATAACCGTTGCTATATCCACAACATCACCTCCTCAAGTTTAAGTTAAATCAGCGTGGACGGACTTTTGAGCCCGATCCCGCCGAATAAAAGCGATCGATGAGACCTCATCCAAAAACTTCTGTTCTTCTGACAACACTTCCCTTGCGTGCGTGTTTTTTTGTTTTTCCTTTAAATTATCTAAAAGCTGCCTTTCCCTAGAAACCTTCACTGCATTCTGGCGGCGCTTTTCAACCTCTTTGATCCATTCGCTTTCCAGACGTCGATATTCGTTTTCTTTTCGCAAAAGCCATTCCTCGTAATCACAGTAAATGATGGCCTGATCTGAGTTAAACTTGCCGTTCTTTTCCAATTCGCTGTAGTTCTCTAAAAAGCTCTTCTCGATTTCCGCATGTTCTTTTAAAGCTTCTTCAATTTGAAGAAGACGACCTTTAGCCTGGGCAAGTTCACGGACCTTCACATCTTCAATTTGCTTACGCAAATTAAGAACCTGTTCAAGACGAAACTGAAAGCGCTTTGCCATTATTCCTCTTAACTTAAAAAGCTTTTCATCTTTTGAATCGTATCACTCCAAACGGCTGTTTCCTCGCGGGTCTGCCTCAAAAAGGCCTGAACGGCGTCTAACCGCTGGAGAGCCTGATCCACCTTGGGATTACTTCCTTTTACATATGCTCCAATCGAAATCAAATCTTCAACACTTTTATAAGTGGCTAATATGGAACGGATTTTACCCGCCGCTTCAGCCTGCTCCGGCTTTATGATATCCCGCATCACACGAGAAACACTGTTTAACACATCAATCGCGGGATAATGATTTTGTGCCGCCAAATCCCTCGACAAAACCACGTGGCCGTCCAAAATCGCCCTGCACGAATCAGCCACGGGTTCATTCATGTCGTCTGCTTCTACTAGAATAGTATAAAGCCCTGTAATGCTTCCTTGATGAGAAGTCGTTCCAGCTCTTTCCAATAGTTTCGGAAGAAGGGCAAAAACCGAAGGAGTATAACCCTTTGTCGTCGGTGGTTCCCCAATCGCCAATCCCACTTCCCTTTGAGCCATAGCAAATCGCGTGATGGAATCCATCATTAACATCACTCGTTTCCCTTGATCACGGAAATATTCCGCAACCGCCGTTGCCACAAGAGCCGCTTGGATCCTGACGAGAGAAGGTTGATCTGATGTGGCAACCACAACCACACTTCGAGCCAACCCTTTCTCTCCCAAATCCCTTTCCAAAAAATCCCGAACCTCTCTTCCGCGTTCACCCACCAATGCAATTACATTTACATCCGCTTCAGTATTACGAGCGATCATCCCCAATAAAGTACTCTTACCCACGCCAGACCCAGCAAATATTCCAAGCCTTTGACCTTCGCCCAAAGTCAGGAGCGAATCAATCGCCCGAACACCCGTTGGAACCGGGGCCACAATTCGACGCCTTTCCATAGCTGATGGCGGCTCTCGATGAATGGGATATTTTTCTTTGACAGGTCCTAAAGGTCCCTTCCCATCCAAAGGCATCCCCATTCCATCAATAACACGACCCAGTAAGAATTCACCAACGGGTACTTTAAAAGGCTCACCCGTTTTCACCACTTCACTTCCTGGGCCTAATCCTCTCATCTCACCAAGCGGCATTAACAAAACATGATTCTGTCGAAAACCCACAACTTCAGCCATGACCTTTTGACCCGTTCCATCCGCAGAAGTTATCCAGCAAGCTTCGCCAACTGAAGCGGAAGGACCCGATGATTCAATAACAAGTCCCACAATTTGTTCCACGCGTCCATTCACGCGAGTTAAATCCACTTCATTCAAGCGCTTCTTCAAATTGTCCAGCGGGGGGAGAATATCGTTCAGTAACGGATTCATATTCCCTCCCTCTTAGACAATTACTTCTTTGTCATTTCATTAGTGAGCGACTCTTTAACCTGATCCACGATCGTCGTAAGACGGCCATCGACAGCGCCAGCTTCCGTTTCCAGCAAACAGCCCCCACGCTCAATTCGAGCGTCAGGAAAAATTTCTAACCCGCCCGCTCCCACCGACAACTGCAACTGTTCTCTTTGAATCTCAACTTCTTCCACATCATCAGGATTCAAGTGCAGTTTTAAATGTACCCGATCCTGGGCTTTCTTCAATACATCCTGAACAAACTCAAGAACCATTGGGCCATGCCGTTTAGCCTCTTTTTTAAGACAGTGGTGCAAAGCCTCTCCAACCAACTCAACTAAAACCGGCTGAAGGTCAGCCAAAAGCTTTCGCCTTTCACTCGTCAGAACTTCCAACAAACCATTCCATTTTTTCATCACTTCAGAATAACTTTGCTGCCCTTCAACTCTGCCTTGGTCAAATCCCTCTTGGTGACCCCTCTCGATCCCTTCTTTCTTTCCCGCTTCATTAGCCGCTTCTTTAATTAATTGAATTTCTTTTTCAGCATCCTCTTTGGCTTTGTTTAGGAGATCATTCGCTTCCCATCTGGCTTTTTCTACAATTTCGTAAGCATTTTTTTTCGCGCCCTGTTCGATTGATTTCGCCTTCTCTTCCGCCTCTATCCGAGTCTTTTCCAAAAGCTCCTCGGTTGTGGGTTCCACCGTTACAAAAGTACCGCTCGCTTCTGGATTTTCAGGCAAAAAAGCAGGTTGAAACTCTTCCGTTCCCAGAGTCGGCCATGGCTCCGAGATATTAGGTTTTAAGCGTGCCTCGTTCCGCTTTCTAATTTTTTCTTGCCAAGGGCCGTTATCAACTAAATAACCTTGATCAAAATATCGATATTCCTGATTCGAAAGAACCTCGTGCCCCATTAATTATTTCACCTCAAAACTCTTTCATAACAAGAGAATTTAAATCATGGCCTCTTCTTCACCGCCACGAGCCACTACAATTTCTCCCATTTCTTCCAACTGCCGAACAACGTTAATGATCTTCTGCTGCGATTCTTCCGCGTGCTTCAGCCGGACCGGACCCATAACTTCCATATCTTCAATGATCATCGCCTTCGCGCGGCTGGACATGTTTTTCAGCAAGTGTTCCTTTACTTCTTCTTTCGCGCCCTTCAAAGCCAAAGCCAAATCCTTCGCATCGACTTCGCGTAAAATCTGTTGAATTGTACGATTATCTAAAGCCACTAAGTCATCAAAGACAAACATAAGTCTTTTTACTTCTTCAGCTAATTCAGGATTAGATTCTTCCAACTTTTCCATGATCGCCTTTTCCGTCGAACGATCCGCTCGATTAAGAACTTCAGCTAAAGAACGCACACCACCCGCAGCCGTAAACTCCTGTGTAAAGATAGAGGAAATTCGACGTTCTAAAACCCGTTCTATTTCCATAACCACATCGGGTGCGGCTCGGTCCAAAATAGCAATGCGAGTCGCCACATCAACCTGAACGTCTCCCGGCAACGCCCCCAAAATAGTTGAGGCATGTTCCGGGCTTAAATGAGCCAAAATCAAAGCAATAGTTTGGGGATGTTCGGATTGAATGAAATTAAGAAGCTGCTGTGGATCTGTTCGTTTTATGTAATCAAATGGGGTCATCTGCAAAGAACCTTGCAAACGATTAATGATCTCCATGGCCTTGTTAGTTCCCAAAGCCTTTTCTAAAATTTCATGCGCATATTCAACCCCGCCCTGAGAGATATACTCTTGAGCCGCGGCAATATTAAGTACTTCTTGCATCACCAAATCTTTTTCATCTGGCGAAATCTTGCGCAAATTGGCAATTTGTAAAGTGACCTGCTCGACCGTCTCTTCTTTCAAATGCTGATAAATCTTAGCGGCCAATTCAGGCCCCAAAGAAATGAGAAGAGCGGCGGCTTTCTGCTCGCCAGTTAACGCCGTTTTCTTTTTAGGTTCCGCCATGAAGACTACTCCTCAGAAAGCCATTTCTTGATAATTTGAGCCAAATTCTCTGGATTCTTGTTTGCCATTTCAAAGACTTCTTTACGAACCACTTCACGTTTTTTAGCATCTCGAGCCGCTTCAGCCCGAGCCAAATCTTCCGCAGTCATATCCGTGGTAATAATGTCTTCCACTTGCGGTACCATTGTCGGCTCTTCATCGATATCATCAGCAGCCTCAATGTACTTTTTCTCTTTTTTAGGTTTTAAGAGCGATCTCAAGAAAAGTAAAACGGCAAAGGCCATCAAAACCAACAGGCCGATTTTCCCTAGCGTCATATATAAAGTCTGTTGGGTTTCCATCTGAGCCTCCTTCATACTCGCCAAAGCCTGAGTGTTATCAAACGGCATATTTTCTACCGCAACCTGATCACCTCGGTTTAAATCCAGTCCAGCTGCCGCTACCACAGCTGACTTAATCGCCTCCACTTGCTGTGGCTGGAGGTTATCAACAAAAACACCAACCGAAATCCGCTTCGGTGATCCAGGAGCGACTACATTGTGTTTAACAGTTCTATTAATTTCGTAGTTAGTCGTGCTTTCTTCTTTAGAGTACTGAGAATTTGAACCCGCAACAGCTTGATATCCTGGAATATTAGAATCTGTTCCAGGAACGCCACCAACCAAAGTGGAAGGGAAACCACCATCGCCAACATATTGTTCTTTCTTGGTTTGAGTTGAGCGAGCAATTCCCTGCCCATCCACTACCGGCTCATAAACTTCGGAGTCGTTTTCGGTTTTATCAAAATTCAATTCGGCGGAAACCGAGACAGCAAATCGGCTATTACCGCCCAAAACCTTATTCAGCATACCCGTGACTTTTCGTTCAGCATCTTTCTCATAACTCTGCTGAACTTCCATCTGGTGCAACGTCAACTTAGCCTGTTGTGTTAAAGTGGTCCCATCAACATTATCTGAATTATTGTCCTGTTGTTCTTCTGCGATAAATCCAGATAAAATATTTCCACGGCTATCAATCACACTGACGTTTTCAGGTTTCAAACCTTCGACGCTGGCAGCAACTAAATGAACAATTCCACGAACCTGCTCGCGTTTCACTTGCGAATCCGGCTTTATCTCTAAAACAACCGATGCAGTAGTTGGCTTTTCTTTCTCGCTAAACAATTCGGGCTCAGGGATGACAATACTAACTCGAGCACTTTGAATCTCTTGTAGACTCCCAATTGTTCTTTGAAGTTCGCCTTCTAAGGCGCGCTTATAATTGACTTTTTGGGTAAAATCAGTTGATCCCCACTTTGGTTGATCAAAAATTTCATAACCAACACCATTGCCTTTCGGCAATCCTTGCCCAGCCAACGTCAATCGAGTGTCATAGACTTTATCCGAAGGAACCAGAACCATTACCAAATTGTCTTTGGTGGCCAACTTGTATGGAATATTTTCTTTTTTTAGTTCCGCCGCTACATCCGCGGCATCTTTTTGTTCGAGGCGAGAATACAAAACTTCATATTGAGAACGGGAAGATGCCAAAATTAAAATAAGCAGTCCGGCAAAAACAATCACCGGAATAGCAATAAGCAACGATTTTTGAGTCGTATTAAAACGACCCCAGGTTTCCTTGATTTGCTGAATGAGTTGTTGAAAAAAGTTGTTCAAGCTTTCCTCGTCAGAATTAAGATCAAAATCCCAAACGACCCCAAACCTCTATTAAACCTGCATTTGAATAATCGACTGATAAGCATCCAATACTTTGTTTCGAACTTGAATAGCGTAATTTAAGGTCATACTGGCTTTTTCAATGGAAATGATTACATCATGAAGACTTTCTGCTCCCCCAGTCGCCAGATTCTTAACCGCATCATCCGCACTTACTTGGCTAGCATTCAAATCCATCACAGCTCTTTTTAACAAATCTTTAAAATTAGATGGCGATACTTCAGCCATATTTTGGGCGGCATCTGCCGAAACAGCCCCAATAGGCTGTACCATTCCCTGAGTCAACGAAATAGGCATTTGAATTGGTTGAATTTCCATGAAACGCTTAACCTTTAATCGATTTCGGACTCAACTTTTAAAATTTACTTACCTATCGATAGCGCTTGCAAAGCCATCGATTTCGTTGCGTTAAAGGCCGTTATATTAGCTTCATAAGCACGGGTTGCCGATATAAGGTCAACCATTTCATTAGCCACATTTACATTGGGATAAGCAACATAGCCTTCGGTATTAGCATCAGGATGCCCGGGGTCGTAAACCATTCGTGGCGAAGATGGATCCTTCTGTATCGATGTAACTCTCACACCAGCCGGCAACCCATCCGGTGTCATCGTTGGTATCAAAGGAGCAAAAGCGGGTGACGCATCAAATCGAGGAGCAAAAACCACTCTTTGACGGATATAAGGACCACCTTCAACGGTTCGCGTCGTGTTTGCGTTAGCAATATTATTAGAAATGACATCCATACGGAGGCGTTCCGCAGTTAAAGCGGAGGCACTAATTGAAAAAGGGGCAAAAACTCCTGAAAGTGCTCCCATGGATTATTGTTTCCCTTCTGAAATAACGTGCCGCATCCCGGCGAAATAGCGACCAGTAATATCCGCCAAGCTGTTATAAAGCAGATTATTCTCAGCCAATAACCCCGATTCCATTTCCAAATCTACGTTGTTTCCATCATTACGTCCAATGGTCTCCGTCACGGCGCGAACATCAGGTTTAAAATCATTTAGTGAAACCGATTGTGGTTGAATGGGAAAATGCATGGGGTTCGTTCGCCACAAAGGGGAAGTGGAATTTGTATCAAGCGCAGTTTTAAGTTTATCTTGAAACGAAACAACCGAGCGTTTGAAATTAGGCGTATCTATATTCGCAATATTGTTTGCAATTACTTCATGTTGTAAAGAAAGCGAATCAAGGCTTTTTTGTAAAACAGCCAACGAAGAATCTGTCGCGGGATTAATTAAAGAAATTGGATTTACCACAAAAACTCCTAAATTAATTTCTTTTAATCGGCAAACATTTACATAGGCGAAACTTATATACGCCACATATGAAAAAGCTGTTCAAATTTCCATCAGATGGGAAAAATTAGTGTCATTATGACAAAGCTTTTACCTCTGTCAAGAACTAACCAACCCAAAAGCCTTGATTTCCCAACCCTTTCTCACCTTCTCGTCTTCTTTAAACCTTGACACAATTCTTGCCCATACCTTCCGCATTAATGACGATGACTCACACTCACTAACTTTGATTTTTCATTTTTTTCAATCGCAAGCAAGGCTTTGATACCCCTTAAATTAATCCCTTGATCCGAAAAACTAGCGATTTTTTTGCAAAGAAGAAGGTCCTTTTCCGTGTAGACACGGGTTCGATTACCTCCAATTCGAGAAATCTTCAGCAATCCGAGTCTTTCCCAATTACGAAGGGTTTGCTCGTGAACACCAAGCTTTGCAGCGATTTCTTTGATCATCAGTATCATTTCAATCCTATTCAAGGAGGTTGACAATGCTCTAATCAGCTTGATGACAGAGTTATTGTAAGGGACCTTAAATGTTTGAAAAGAAAGAAGCGTTTAAAACCAGTAAAAGATGGTTTATTTTATTTTATTACACATTTTTTGGTAGCGTAAAATCCGATCCCACCATATATAGCGGAAATGCGGAAACAAAGACCAAAAAGTCAGGCAATTCCACTTATTCTCCAGCCTTAAATCGCTTTACACAGTTTCTTCCATTTTTTTTCGCCTCGTAAAGCGCTTGATCCGCCAACTGAATTAAAACCTTTTGT
>CAWKIY010000044.1:0-9519 GCA_963849245.1 candidate division FCPU426 bacterium
CCCAAAACCCCAAAACCCCGATGAATATTTTTAAATATATTTATGACCCTATGATTAGCTTTATTATAAATAATTAATTTTAAATGAATTTATATAAGCAATAGTCTGTTTTTAACTATTCAATCAAGAAATGAATGCTTGCGTCATTTTCCCTTAGCATAATCATGAATTCTGTCTATGGAATCAAAGATATACCTATTGATATTCAGTCAATCCTTGAAACCAATGAGCCAGACTATACACCTGAGGGCTGCATCCCATTCAATTTTAATTGGAACCCTTTGAAAAAAGGTTCAGGTGTGATATTAAGCTCTGCTAATACTATAGCTTAATCTTCACAAGCTGGATGGAGGATGTTATAAGTTAATAATTAATTCCATAAGGTGCAAGGTATTATTTCTAAATTTAAGCTAGCAAATTAAGTTATTAGCAGTGGAGTATTGGGGTTGCCTTTTACCTTCTTATGATTATGATTCTGATCCATCTTTATAATTGCATAGGTCCTATACTATGATGGCACAGTGCTATTTGGAGAAGCAAAGGGATCTCAATATAACTAATATGGTATGTAAGGTTGGAGACCTGCTGAAGGAGACTGGATCGGAGTTCTGATTGATACTGAAAATGGGGAGATCGAATTTTCTATAAATGGAGACAGACCATCATTCCCATACAGAAGTGATTTTTTAAAGGGAACATTATAAGTAGTGCTTTCGATACCAAGTGCAAATGAATTTACGATTGCAAGCCATCTTTAATATAAAAATAAAAGCAACAACACATAATGTAACCATTGTTTAGATAATTTCAAATGCTTCGATTTCAAATGGAATCCTAATTAAACTAGCAAATATATTTAAATTAAAGATAATGAGAAATAGGCCGAATTAAATTCCTTCCCCTAAAATATGTGGCTGGTATCATTAGGTAACAAACCAATTCCCTAAAGTGGTAAATATTATTTCTAGATTTAAATAACCTCCAGCTTTTAAGCATTTATAGTTGGTGTTCTCTCAATAGTATGAAGATATAAATTCATTTAATAGAAATGATTCAGCACATAAATATCTCGCTATTTATTCAGACGATGGAAGCTTAGAAGGTGAAATTAAAACTAATATAAATAAGAATGGGGGATCGGTAGGCATTAAATTTGGTTGGCACGATTTGGTGAGCATTTTTATTGATACTTTCAAGGGTGAGATTGAATTTATAATTAATGGTAAACGACCATTTGAACCTTACAGAAGTGACTTTTTAAAGGGATCCTTATACCCATTCATTGGAACATAATCCTTATCTGGATTTAATATTTGGAATAAGTGCAAGCCTATGAGTTAACTATTTGAATTAACAATTGAAGACTAAAATGACGTTGGCCATGTTAATGGGAAGAAAAAGTTTGCTCTATATGAAGCAATGCTAATGAACGCTCCATGATCATGCATAAATGTATTGAATCTATCAATATTATTCTTCAAATTTCAAATTGCATATGAATATTGTTTGATTAATTATTATTATTTAATATACATCATAAACTTATGACTTTTGGGGTTTTGGGGTTTTGGGGTTCTTGGAAGCCAATCCTCTAAATTTTCTAATTTGGTTTTTAGTTTATCTCATTTTTACTTTGGAGTCATTTTGAAGCTTTTAGTTAATGGGGAAGACAAAGAATTTTCTGAAGGGCTTTCTCTGGAAGACTTGATCCGACAGATGGGTGTCCATAAAGAAACTGTGGTGGCGGAAGTGAACCGCCAAATTGTTCAAACAGCCCAGCACTCTTCCTGCAAGTTGTCAGAGGGGGATCAGGTGGAGCTGATTCAATTTGTAGGGGGCGGTTGATGACATTAACTTTGGAGCAAGTGAAATCGGAAGATACTTATCAGATTAACGGTAAAACTTTTCAATCTCGGTTGTTGGTCGGGACAGGAAAGTATGCTACAAACGAATTAATGGGCCAATGTTTGGAAGCTTCAGGAACTCAAATTGTCACGGTGGCTTTGCGCCGGGTGTCTTTGGATAAAAAAGGCGAAAAAACCCTGCTGGATTTTATTGACCTCAAAAAATATACCATCTTACCCAATACGGCTGGTTGCTACAGTGCCGAGGAAGCGATTCGTGTGGCGCATTTGGCCCGGGCAACGGGCATTTCAGACTTCGTCAAATTGGAAGTTTTATATGATGAGAAAACTCTCTTGCCTGATCCAATCGCGACGCTTGAAGCGACTCGGGTTTTGGTCAGTGAGGGTTTTACAGTCATGACTTATACTTCGGATGATCCGGTTATGGCTCAAAAGTTGGAGCAAGTCGGCGCCCACGCGGTCATGCCGGCGGGCTCACCCATCGGCTCGGGTCAAGGTGTTTTGAACCCGAATAACATCCGGATCATTCTCGAAAAATTAAAGTGCCCGGTTTTGATTGACGCGGGAGTGGGTTCGGCTTCGGATGTGGCGGTGGCGATGGAATTGGGGGTTGTGGCTGTTCTTTTAAACACCGCGATTGCCCACGCGCAAGATCCGTTAAAAATGGCTTATGCCATGAAGAATGGCTGCGAAGCCGGGCGGTTGTCTTATTTAGCGGGCCGTATCCCCAAGAAACTTTACGCTCAAGCTTCTACGCCTCAAAAAGATTTTTAGCCATAATGTCCATGACTCCCGCACTCAAAGAAAAACTTTATAAGTCACGGCTTTATCTGGTCACGGATCAGGAATTATCCCTGGGCCGTACAACCAGCCAAGTTACCGCCGAAGCGTTGAAGGGCGGGGTTGATATTGTTCAACTTCGTGAGTATTCCATGACAGATTGGGAACTGCTGCAGGTGGCGAAAGAGCTGCGGCTGATAACTCATAAACATAAGGCTTTGCTCGTCATCAATAACCGAGCCGATATCGCCAAACTTTCGGAAGCGGACGGGGTGCATTTGGGGCAGGATGATTTACCTGTTAATGAAGCTCGAAGGATATTAGGGATAGGGAAAATAATAGGAGTTTCCACGCACAGCTTGGATCAAGCCCACAAAGCTTTGGTGGATGGGGCGGATTACATTGGAGTAGGTCCGGTTTATCCCACTCAAACTAAAAAAAATGTCGTTGCTCCCGTTACCTTAAATTATGTCCAACAAGTGAGCGGTTCTAAAATAACAATACCCTTTTTCGCAATTGGCGGTATCAAACACCATAACGTGGAGGATGTTTTAAGGGCTGGAGCAAGCCGGATCGCGGTTGTCACGGGAATTGTAGGCGCTTCAGACGTGAAAACGGCTGTTAGTGAATTCAAAGTGCTACTTGAGAAATATCCCCTTAAAAAGTAGCTTTTCCCAAACCCTTGAGTCGTCATGAATTTGAGCCTATAATCCCCGTAGAAACTATTGAAAGAGGTCGTGTTTATGTTGCGCCCTATTGTTCTCTATCCTGATCCCAGGCTTTTAATGAAAAGTAAACCCGTCACTGAGTTTAGCCCCGAATTAAAGATTTTGGCTGAAGATATGACGGAAACTATGCGCGATGCCAATGGAGTTGGCTTGGCCGCCATTCAAATTGGTGAACCGATTCGCATGATGGTCATGGATGAACGTTACGAAAACGAGGACAAGGGTGAATCTTTAGCAATATGCAATCCCGAGGTTTTACAAGAAGAGGGAAGTGAAACCATCGAAGAAGGCTGTCTTTCCATCCCTGATGTCCGTGAAGAAGTCGAACGCTCCTTTAAAATCAAAGTGAAGGCTCAGTTGTTGGATGGTCAATCCAAAGTTTTTGAATTTGAGGGTTTTCTTGCCCGCTGTATCTTGCATGAAATTGACCATATGAACGGGCATCTCTTTATTCAGAAGGTGCCGGCGGTTAAACGCCTTTTTATGAAAAAACAGCTTGATGTCCTCAAGAAGAATTTCAAACAGACAGTCAAACTTTAATTATTCCTCTCTTTAAAGGTATTCCTTGAACCAGCCCCTTCGCATTCTTTTTATGGGGACTTCAGATTTTGCGGTGCCTGCACTCAAAATTCTGTATGAGTCCGGCTATGTGATTGTCTCGGTTGTGACTCAACCGGATCGCCCCGCGGGCCGGGGATTAGAATTGAAAGCTTCGCCAGTGAAAAAACAGGCGTTGGAATTGGGTTTGCCCCTTTTTCAGCCAGAGAAGATTAAGGCGTTGGATTCGTTAGAAACGCTTCAAAAGCTATCGCCGGACGTCACGGTTGTCGCGGCTTATGGCCAAATTCTGCCTTCAGCGGTTTTACAAATCCCAAAGATGGCCTGTTTGAATATTCATGGGTCAATTCTTCCCGAATATCGGGGCGCGGCGCCCATTCACTACGCGATCATGGCGGGTGAAAAGGAAACCGGTGTAACAATCATGTATATGAACGAAAAAATGGATGAAGGTGATATCCTGCTGGTGAAAAAAACACCCGTGAGCTTCGAGGAAACGACCGGCCAAGTTCATGACCGTTTGGCTCAATTAGGCGCACAAGGGCTATTGGAAGCGTTAGAGCTTTTAAAGCAAGGGAAGGCGCCCCGGGTGCCGCAAGAAGCTTCCAAAGCGTCTTACGCACCCAGCTTAAAAAGAGAGCAGTGTCGGATCGAATGGACGCATAAGGCTGAAGAAGTGGTGAATAAAGTCCGGGGTCTTTCGCCTTGGCCAGTCGCTGAGACTCAATGGAATGACTTGAATTTAAAAGTGTTGTCCGCTGTCGTCGGACCCGATGAAACGACAGGAAAGAAGCCAGGGGAAATTATGAGGATTAACCATGAAGGTATTGTCGTTAACGCGGGAAAAGGAACGGTCTTACTCAAAGAAATACAACCGCCGGGTAAAAAACACATGAAGGCCTATGATTTTACGCTGGGGCATAGTCAATTTAAGGCAGGGGAAATCCTCTCGTGACCGAATCCAAAGAAACACCAGCGTCTTCTCAAAGCAAACCAAGCACATCGAACCGTTCTGATTCTTCCAGAAAAAAACCTGTTTCAGGCCGCAGACCTTCTTCGGGTGGTCGTTCTCTTTTTTCTAAGAGCCGTCCAGGTTCCGGGGGGCGTCCGAGTTTTTCGAAACGGCCTAGCTCTGGAGGTCCTTCGGATGGAAACCGTTCCGCCTATTCCAAGGATCAGTCATCTTCGATAAAAAATCACGCTACGAATTCAAAGGGTAGGACTTCGCCGGGAAGTCGTGCGCCTTATTCAAAAGACCATCCCTCTTATGCCAAAAGTCGTCCATCTGAGGGGAACCGCCCCGCTTATTCCAAGGATCGTCCGCCTATAGTCGCTCGCCCCTCCCATTCTAAAGATAGACCCCTATTAGGTAGTCGTCCGTCTTATTCAAAGGAGAGGCCTTCCGCTGATAATAGACCTTCGTATTCCGAAGGCCGTCCTGGAACCGGTCGCCGTCCCGAGCTTTCAAAAGGTCGTCCTCATCCGCAGAACCGAGACTCCAGATCTGGACCTAGTGCGGTGATTTCGCCTTCCCGGTTAGCTGCAGCCAAAGCACTCTATGCTATTGAAAAAGGAGTGAAAATTGCGGAAGTGTTGGAAGTTACGCGAAATCTAAAACCAGAAGATGAGTCTTTGCTGCGAGAATTGGTTTACGGGTGTACCCGTCAAAAACGGATTTTGGATTATCATCTGAACTCTTTTTGCCAGACACCCTTTGATAAGCTTCCAGTTGAAGTGAAAATTTCACTTCGCTTAGGGCTTTATCAGCTTCTTTTTCTGGATCGTATTCCGGCGCACGCGGCAGTTCATGAATCTGTTAATTTGACTAAACTGGGCGGACAAGAACCCTTGAGTGGTTTTGTGAATGCGGTTTTGAGAACAGCTGAAACAAAAAAGGCGACGCTCGAAGTGAAAGGTGAGAGTGAAGTGGATACGATGGCCTTGAAGTATTCCCATCCCACTTGGCTGGTGAAACGCTGGATGAAAAGCATGACGCCCGAACAGTTGGAACAGGTGTTGAAAGCAGATAATTTACCGCACCCCGTTTATTTACGTGTTGCTCCCGGTACCCGTGAAAAGGTTATTGGTGATTTGTTGAAACAGAATGTGCGTTTGGCGGAAATCGCTTGGCCGCAAGAAGCATTAAGTTTGAAAAGTCACGAGGGCGGTTTGTTTAGCGGGGAAAGCTTTAAACAAGGGGATTGGATTGTTCAAGATTGGGTTCCTCAAGCCATGTTGGAATTATTACCTATTGGCGAAGGCCAGAGGGTTTGGGATGTTTGCGCGGCGCCTGGGGGCAAAACGATTGGGTTAGCCTGGAAAATGGGAGAAAAGGGCCAGGTTATGGCCAGCGATTCTTCCTCAGAAAGACGTAAACGTTTGAATGAAAACCTTCAGCGGATCGGACTCAAACAGGTTCTGGTGTTTGATCACGAAATTGAGAAACTCTCGCCCGCTCAAAAATTTAATTTAGCATGGGTCGACGCACCTTGCAGCGGAACCGGGGTTTTATCCCGCCGCGCTGATTTAAGGTGGAAGTTGATTCCTAAAGAAATATTAGATCAGGCCAAAGAACAACGAGATTTGTTAGAACAAGCTCAGGGGCATCTTTATGGAACGGGTTATTTGGTCTATAGCACTTGTTCTATGGAGCGGGAAGAAAACCAATCGGTAATTGAATCCTTTTTAAAAGATCATCCAGAATTTAAACCGGTCGGACTCAAACCTCCTGAAGCCTATTCCGAAATTTTAAAGGATGAGATTGGTCTTACTTTTTTACCTACCGCCGAACATGATGGCGGCTTTATTTCGATTCTGAGCCGTTAAATTGAGGGAGTGCTGGGTTTGAAAAAGGCTTTTCTTTTTATCTTTGTTACCTTTTTTGGGGTTACCTTCAACAGTGGTGCGCTTGAAAGCTCGTATTACGATATCGTCTTAAAAAACGGTCTTGTTGTGGACGGGAGTGGCGGATCACCGTACCGGGCTGATATAGCCCTGAATGGGGGTAAAATCGCTAAAATTGGCGATTTGGGGGCTTATCTCGCGGGTGAGACAGTGGATGTCACCGGCATGGTGGTAGCGCCTGGATTTATCGACCTTTTGCGTCATAACGACCTTTTGTGGACTCTTAAGGAACAAGAAAGAGCTATTCAAGAAGGAATTACTTCGGGGCTTGCTGGCAATTGTGGTTTTTCAGTTTTGGACGTGGATAAGAACCTCGCCAAGATTCAAAAACAACACAGTATTTTAAATCTGGGAACTTTGATCGGCCAAGGCAGTGTGCGGGATTGGTTTATCAAGACCAAACGGGAACGGGCGGCCAACACGGTGGATATGGCCAAGATGAAAGCCTTTGTGGAAGGGGCTCTAAAGGATGGGGCTTTTGGACTTTCCAGTGGATTAGGCTACGAACCGGGAGAGTGGTGCGCACCTTCTGAATTAGAAGATTTAGCTTCTGTCCTGTCAAAGTATCCCCATGCGGCTTATTACACCCATATTCGTAATTACCGGTCCAATGTTTTAGAAGCAATTCAAGAAGCGATTCAAGTGGCTCAAGTGGATAAAATTCCGGTTGTTATTCAACATTTGCTTTTTAAACTTCCAAGTAATTGGGATCAGACAGAAAGCGGACTTCTATTACTGGAACAAGCGCGAGAAAAAGGTCTTTTGGTTTATGCCACGGTTTACCCCTATGATTTCTGGGGCAACGAGGTGCAAATCCCCCTATCCCAATTTTTGTATTTAAAACCCGAGATGGTGAAATGGAGTTTTTATCACGCAGGAGCCAAGGGAGATGAGATTTTAAGCACTATCCGGCGCCGGCTTCAGCAATATGGTGGCGGGGATAAAATTGAAATAACCCATGTTCACTCAAAAGCCTTTAAAAGCTTTTTGGGTTTAACGCTTAAAGACCTGGCGAAACAACGAAAGATTTCCGAAGAGGAAGCGGTTATCGCTCTTTTACTTGAAAATGGTTCGGATGTCAAAATCTGCTATCACGGTCTTTCAGAAGAAGGGCTCATTAAAAAGATTCAAGCGCCTTTTGTTCTTTTTGGCTCCGATTCAACCGGAAATATCCCGCATCCCCGGGATGTGGGAGCCTTTCCTCGGCTTATCGGTACTTACGCGCGAGACAAAAGAGTGGTGCGTTTATCCGAGGTTATAAACCGTCTCACCCAGGAACCGGCCCAGCTTTTAGGATTAAAAGAAAGAGGTCTTTTAAAAGAGGGTTATTGGGGCGATGTGGTGGTATTTGATTATAAAACTATTGGCGATAGGGCTACGGCGGTTTCCCCTTGGGAAGCTCCCACTGGCGTTAAAATGGTTTTGGTTAACGGTCAGTTAGTTTACGACAAAGATGGTTTTTCAGGGCGCTATCCAGGCCAAGTTCTCCGAAGAAGTAATAATTAAACAGATCTTTTTGTTTGGAAAGCGGTTGAGTCATTGTTGTAACCCTGGGATGGCGGAGGCGGCGCTCAATAGCTTTATGATTTGAGGCCCTCGGGTTCGTAGTCCTGTTCCTTTTAAAAACTATTCGAGTCCAATCGCTTTTTTCCATTCGGGGGTTGGCTCAATTAAACGGCGGGTTTGAAGGTCAAATAAACCGATGGTAAGTTCTAATTCGGCCGCGATGGCCCCGTCGGTTTTAATCATTTCTTGGCGAAAACGCCCAATTTTTCTTTGGTAATTGATAGACTTCATCGTAATTTTAATTTTTTCCCTTAAGGTGATTTCTTTCCTGAATTTTAAATTCAGTTCCAAAACGACGGGTCCCTTTTGCAGTTCATGGACCTGTTTTAATCCATACCCGTTGTGGGTAATGAAATCCCAGCGGGCTTCTTCGAAAAGAATCAAGTAGGCCGCATTGTTCATGTGGCCGAAAGAATCTAAATGAGATTCACGGATAAGGACTTCATAAATTTCAGAGGGCATGAGAATAAACTTTCTTAAAAAATAGGGTAGGGAAATACCTATCGAGGTTAAAGTTCTTGGAAATCATTTTCATAGCGACAGAGTAAGTTAGAGGTTTTTTTCGTAAATTCGGTATTTCTTAATGATTTTCCCGCCCATGGCTTCGATACCATTATTGATACCGTCGTTGTCTTCCAGGGTCCAGGAAAGCTCTCCGCCCAAGATTTTACGCTTTTTACCTGTTTTTAAAGCTTCCAAGTGGAGGACGGCTTCCAGACCTTTTTTGCGGTAATCGGGATGAACACCCATGGCCATTTCACGGGTATCGTTGATCTTGCCAACACCTAAGAGGAAGGTGAATAGCGCAAAGGGAGTTTTCAACGAAAAAAGCTCTCCGTCCATTTTGTGTAAAACTTGGTTAATGTCCGGTAATACCAAATTGAAACCAATAGCTTTACCATCTACTTCTGCGATATGAACGAAGTCGGGCCAAACAATATCCTTCAGCTTTTTCGCTTGGTAAGCAAATTCGGCGGGTGTCATGGGAACGAAGCCCCAGTTCTTTTCCCAAATCAGGTTGTAAAGATCCATAACGATTTTTACATCAGCTTCAAAGGTTTTCATGTTAAGGGGCCGAACCACGATGTTTTCACGTTTTTTCGTCCGCTCGGCGATTT